>CAZYOA010000001.1:0-34164 GCA_964648665.1 uncultured Planctomycetales bacterium
GGTGCGATAAGCATGGTATTTATAATTTTGAGGGTGGATGTTATGCAAAATGCATCAATCTTTCTAAAGAAAAAGAACCTGAAATTTATAATGCGATTAAAAGAAATGCACTTTTAGAAAATGTTGTCGTTGACGAAAAAGGTAATGTGGATTTTTCATCTTCAGCAAAAACACAAAACACGCGTGTTTCGTATCCAATTGAACATATTGAAAAGATTGTTAAGCCAGAATCAGTTGGTGGTCATCCAAAGAAAATTATCTTTTTGACATGTGATGCTTATGGTGTTTTACCACCTGTTTCAAAGCTTACTAAAGAGCAGACCATGTATCAATTTTTAAGCGGATATACCGCTAAAGTGGCTGGTACTGAACTTGGTGTTAAAGAGCCGCAAGCGACATTCTCATCTTGCTTTGGACAAGCTTTTTTATTGCTTCATCCAACAAAATATGGTGAAGTTTTAGGACAAAAGATGGAAGAGCACGGTTCTCAGGCTTACTTGGTTAACACCGGATGGGTTGGTGGAAAATATGGGGTTGGAAAGAGGATGGATATCACAGAAACGCGTGCCATTATTGATGCGATTTTAGATGGTAGTATTGAAGACGCAGAGTTTGAGGCGTTTCCAATCTTTGATTTACAAATTCCAAAAAAATTAGCAAATATTGAGGGAGATGTTTTAAATCCGCGCAATGCATGGGAAGATAAAGATGCCTATGATAAAACATTAAAAGAATTGTCTGAAATGTTTGTTAAGAATTTCAAAACATTTGAAACAAATGATAAGGGAAAAGAAATTTCCGCAAAGGGCGGACCAAAAGTATAAGAGTGTTAAGTTTTAAATAAATAAGGAAAGAGGTAGCAAGATGGCAAAGAATCAAATTATGATCGATGGTAATGAGGCAGCTGCACATGTGGCGTTTAAAGCGAGTGAGGTTGTAGCGATTTATCCAATTACTCCATCGTCAGGTATGGGCGAGTTATCAGATGCTTGGGCTGCAGCTGGTCAGAGTAATATCTGGGGAACAATTCCTCTTGTTCAGGAAATGCAAAGTGAAGGTGGAGCTGCAGGTGCAGTTCATGGTTCTCTTCAAAGAGGAGCATTAACCACTACTTTTACAGCATCTCAAGGACTTTTGTTAATGATTCCAAACATGTTCAAGATCGCAGGGGAACTAACTTCAACAGTATTTCATGTTGCTGCACGTTCTGTTGCAACGCATGCGCTTTCAATTTTCGGTGATCATTCTGATGTTATGGCAACACGCGGTACAGGATTTGCAATGTTAGCTTCTGGATCGAATCAAGAAGTTATCGATTTAGCTTTGATTGCTCATAGTGCTACGCTTGAATCAAGGATACCATTCCTTCATTTTTTTGATGGATTTAGAAGTTCACATGAAATAACAAAGATTGAAAAGCTTGAAGATGAAATTATCAAGCAAATGATTAATGATGACTTGGTTATTGCTCATCGTGATCGTGCACTTTCTCCAGAGAAGCCTGTTCTTCGCGGAACGGCACAAAACCCAGACGTATTTTTTCAAGCACGTGAAACGATCAACCCTTTTTATGACAAGTGTGCTGATATTGTTGATGAAACAATGAAAAAGTTTGAGAAGCTGACAGGACGAAAGTATGAATTGTTTCAATATTTCGGAGCAAAAGATGCTGAGAAAGTTGTTGTTTTAATGGGTTCTGGTGTTGAAACGGCTCATGAAACAGTTGAACATCTAACAAATCAAGGTGAGAAAGTTGGTGTTTTAAAAGTAAGATTGTACCGACCATTCTCAATCAAACATTTTGTTGATGCACTTCCAGAAACAGTAAAAACAATTGCTGTTTTAGATCGAACAAAAGAGCCAGGCGCAGGTGGTGAACCGCTTTATTTAGATGTTGTTGGTGCTCTTTTTGAACAAGGTTTATCTAAGTTTAAACAAATGCCAAAAGTTATTGGTGGTCGCTATGGTTTATCGTCTAAAGAATTTACACCAGCGATGATCAAGGGTCTTTTTGATGAAATGTCTAAAGAAAAACCTAAGAATCATTTTACGCTTGGTATCAATGATGATGTCACAAACACATCTTTAGAATACGATTCAACATTTTCAACAGAGAATCCAAAAGGTGTTCGCGCTGTATTTTACGGCCTTGGATCCGATGGAACTGTTGGAGCTAATAAGAACTCAATTAAGATTATTGGTGAAAATACAGATAATTATGCACAGGGTTATTTTGTTTATGATTCTAAAAAAGCTGGTGCAATGACTGTATCTCATTTACGTTTTGGACCAGATCCAATTCATTCTCCATACCTGATTACACGTGCAAGCTTTTTGGCATGTCATCAATTTGTATTTGTTGAGAAATATGATATTTTACGTCATCTTGAAGATGGCGGCGTATTCTTGCTTAACAGTTATTATGGAAAAGATGAAGTTTGGAATAGTCTTCCGAAACAAGTTCAAAAACAAATGATTGATAAAAAAGTAAAGTTTTATGTTATCGATGCTTATAAGGTTGCAGATGCAACAGGCATGGGTGGACGCATTAATACGATCATGCAAACATGTTTCTTTGCTATTTCTGGCGTGCTTCCAAAAGAGCAAGCTATCGAAGAAATCAAGAAAGCTATCAAAAAAGCTTATGGCAAAAAAGGTGATAAGATTGTTGAGATGAATAATAATGCTGTTGATAAAGCGATTGAAAATATGCATGAAATTGAATATTCAAAAGAAGTGACAAGCACGATTGATATTCCACCAGTTGTTTCTGCTGAAGCACCTGAATTTGTTCAAAAGGTGACGTCAAAGATTATGGCAGCTTGTGGCGACGATCTTCCTGTAAGCGCTTTTTCATGTGATGGAACTTTTCCAACAGCGACGACGCAATGGGAAAAAAGAAATATTGCACTTTCAATTCCTGTATGGGAAAAAGATATTTGTATTCAATGCGGAAAATGTAGTGCTGTTTGTCCTCATGCGGTTATTCGTGCTAAAGCTTATGAGTCAAAAGATCTAGAGGGTGCGCCTGCAACATTTAAGCACGTGCCAGCAAAGGATAAAGATTTAGCTGGTATGGAATTTACGCTTCAAGTTGCGGCTGAAGATTGTACAGGTTGCGGTGCTTGTGTAACAGCCTGCCCTGTGAAATCTAAAGAAAATCCAGAGCTTAAAGCTATTAATATGCATTCACAACCACCTTTGAGAGAAGAAGAAGTTAAGAATTGGGAATTTTTTAGTAAGATTCCTTATATCGATCGAAGCAAAGTTAAAAAAACAATTAGGGGAACACAGTTCTTACAACCATTGTTTGAGTTCTCTGGTGCTTGTGCTGGATGTGGTGAGACAGCTTATATCCGTCTTATTAGTCAGTTGTTTGGCGATCGCATGGTTGTTGCAAACGCAACAGGTTGCTCTTCCATTTATGGAGGAAATCTTCCAACGACACCATGGGCTAAGAATAAAGATGGAAGAGGGCCAGCTTGGTCAAATTCTCTATTTGAAGATAATGCTGAGTTTGGTTTAGGTTTTAGACTTGCGATTGAAAAGCAAAAGCAATTTGCTTTGGAGCTTGTTAAGAAGCTTGAATCAAAGATTGGCGGCGATTTAGCTAAGGCTATTATTGAAGCTGTGCAAGTTGATGAAGCTGATATTTTTGCTCAACGAGAACGTGTTGAAACTGTAAAAGAAAAAATTAAAGCTGACAATTCATCAGAAGCTAAGCAACTTTTAAGTGTTGCCGATACACTTGTTAAAAAGAGTGTTTGGATTATGGGTGGTGATGGATGGGCCTATGATATTGGATACGGTGGGCTTGATCATGTGTTAGCATCTGGATTTGATGTTAATGTTTTGGTTGTTGATACAGAAGTTTACTCTAATACAGGCGGGCAAATGTCTAAGGCAACACCGCGTGGTGCGATTGCTAAATTTGCTGCGGCTGGAAAGCCAGGACCAAAAAAAGATTTGGCCCGAATGATGATGAGTTATGGCAATGTTTATGTTGCTAATGTTGCTATGGGTGCAAAAGATGAGCATACCGTTAAAGCGATTTTAGAAGCAGAGCATTATCCAGGACCGTCTTTGATTATTGCTTATAGTCATTGTATTGCGCATGGTATTGACATGAATCAAGGTCTTCAGTATCAAAAAGATGCTGTCGCCTCTGGATATTGGCCATTGTTTAGGTTTAATCCGCTTCTAAAAGAAGAAGGAAAAAATCCTCTTATTTTGGATTCTCAGCCACCAAAGATTCCTTTTTCAGAATACGCAATGAAAGAGAATCGATTTAAAGCGCTTTTCACAAGTGATCCTGAAAGAGCAAAACGATTAATGGAATTAGCTCAACAAGACGTTGATGAGAAATGGGCGACTTATGAGGCCTTGGCATCAGATGCGTTTGCTCCAAAAAAGAGTTAAGCATTAGTTTTTAATAAAAGTATAAGAGCCTTGAATTCTTCGGAGTTCAAGGCTCTTTGTTTATTAAAATTATTTTTATAATTTATTTTTTAAAAGATAGAAAGATGATACAATATCGTCATGCAATTATCCGGTAATTTCTTTGATTATTTTATAGTTTTTGGTGCAGGTGTTGTGGTTAGTTTTAGCCCATGCGTTTATCCTTTGATGCCAATTACGGCAGGTTTTATTGCCGGAGTTAACACGACGGGTACAAAGCTTAGAGGATTCATTGCTTCACTTATTTATGTGTTAGGTCTTGCCATTACCTATTCTGGTCTTGGCATGTTTGCGGTTTTAACCGGTCGTCTTTTTGGAAGTATTCAGTCGAGTCCTTTTGTTCCTCTTTTTGTTGCTTGTGTTTTGGTGTTTTTTGGATTTATTATGCTAGATATAATTTCTATTCCAGCTTTTGGTAAGAAGTTTCAAAATAAAATAAGACCAAAGAATTTGTTTGCTGTCTTTTTGTTTGGTATGATTTCTGGTCTTGTTGTTAGTCCGTGTACAGCTCCTATTTTAGGAACACTTTTACTTTATATTTCATCAAAGCAAAATTGGCTTCATTCTTTAAGTCTTTTATTTGTTTTTTCTTATGGAGTTGGATTTTCTTTGATCCTTGTTGGAACTTTTAGTGGCCTTTTAGCACGAATGCCAAAATCTGGGAAATGGCTTGTTCGCATTAAGCAAATTTCAGCTGTGATATTATTTCTAGCTGCGATTTATTTTCTCGTAAAGTTTGTAACTTTGTTTGGATTCTTTCCAACAGAGACAATACCGTGTTGTTCTAAAACTTTTTAATTAACTAGGGGGAAGAAGATGAAAAAAAGGACGTTTCTTTTTGTTTGCTTGATTTCCGTTGTGATATGTGCAGGATGTGATTCAATGGGCGCAAATACTAAAAAAGGTGCTGGTGTGGGTGGACTTTTGGGATCTATTGCTGGTGGCGTCATTGGACATCAAAGCGGGCATGGCGTAGAAGGAGCTCTAATTGGTGGTGCTGTGGGAGCTATTGGGGGTGGAACTATTGGTAGCGGCATTGATGATCAGCAAACGACTGATGAGCCAAAGGCGCAAGCAGTTTCAAGCCATGTTTCTATTATGGAAATTGTAAAAATGACTGAAGATGGCGTTCCTGCCGAGGTTATCGTAGATCAATTGAAGAGCTCAGGATCTATATATAGCCTTGATGCGGAAACAATTAAGTATCTTGAAAGTAAGGGAGTTGGTGATAAAGTCATCACCTATATGGTTTCTGAGAAATAAAATTTAGAAAATACGTAGAAAACGCTCTTTTTAATTAAAAAAGGGCGTTTTTTTGTTATTTTTGAATATTTTTTAAATCTAGAGTATAAGATCTTGCAAAATAACGACTTGTGGAGCTTGAGAACTAGCTTATCTCCTTGTTTTTTCTAAAAAATATGCTATCTTTTAAAGGCGTTTGAAGAAAACGTTTTCTTTTTAAATCTTCATATTAAATGTTTAATTGCCGCGGTAAAATAAAGGAGTCAGTGCATGTTTAATTTTGCAACAAAGAAAAAGAGATGTCTGCACAAAACCATCTCAAGTGTTATTGCGTTAGCTTTTTTTGTTAACCTTCTCATTCCAGTCCCAAGCTTCTCGCAAACATTAAATATTCTGCCTACACCTGGAGCTCTAGCTCCTTTAAGCTCAAGCTATAATCCTGTTTTGTTAAGTGGGATTCGAGTTTATCCAGAAAATCCTCTACAATTTGATTTTATTGTTAATGATGGCGATGATAATGCCAAGGGAAAAGAGCTTAAAGCTGAAGCTGAGAAAATGATTAAATATTTCTTGGCTGCACTCACCGCACCAGAAGAAGATCTCTGGGTTAATTTGTCACCGTATGAACAAGATCGAATTATTGCAGATGAACTTGCCCAAACAGATATTGGCCGCGATCTTTTAGCTCAAGATTATATCTTAAAACAAATTACAGCTTCATTAATTTATCCAGAAGATGAATTGGGAAAAAGATTTTGGGATAGAATTTATAAGAAATCTTATGAAAAATATGGCACGACTGATATTCCGGTTGATACATTTAATAAAGTTTGGATTATGCCCAATAAAGTTTCGGTTTATGAAAACGGTAATATGGTTTTTGTGGCAGAGGCAAGTTTAAAGGTTATGCTTGAGCAGGATTATCTTGCGTTGCAAGAAAGCGATAAATCGCAAGGCGTAAATGATAATGAGCAATTGTCTGAAAGTAGCAAGATGGCTTCTGATATCGTTCGAGAGATTGTTTTGCCTGAACTTGAGAAGGAAATTAATCAGGGTAAGAATTTTGCATCACTTCGTCAAATTTATCACTCTTTAATCTTAGCGACATGGTTTAAAAAAGCTCTTAAGAAAAGTCTTTTGGGACAGATTTATGTTGATAAAAACAAGTTTCAGGGCCTTGGTTTAGAAGAGAAAAATATTAAAGAAAAGATTTATCAGCAGTATCTTAAGGCTTACCAGAAAGGTGTTTATGATTATGTTAAGCCTGAGTATGATCAATATGCGAAACGCAATATTCCACGAAAATATTTCTCAGGCGGAATTGCTATTGCTAAGAACACGAGAGAGAAGTTGGAAAACGTTGCGCTTCCAACAGGTGTCCAGCAAAGATATATGGTGAAAGATGGAGACAATGTTGTATTCCAAACAGGATTGGCAAAATCAGGATCATCAGTTTTAAGAATAACTATGGCTGATGGCACAAAAAAGATTATTCATATAGGAGACACGACTTCAGATAATTCTAAATATTTAAGAAAGTTAAGAGATGGAAGACAATGGATTGGTGATGATTCTTGGCAAAAAAAGATTAAAAAAATAGATTACCAGAAGCGTTTTAGGCGAAGCAGGGAGCAAGAAGAAACAGTAAAAAATTTATTTGGGATAGGTCATTATTCTTATTACTATGGAAATCAAAATGTTATGGATGCTATTGGATCCGGAAAATTAAATGATTTTAAGGTTTTTGATCGAGTAACATTAAAACCAATAAAATTAAATGAATTAAGAAGTGTTGTTGGAGCGAGTCAAAATTGTGCCCTTCATATTATAAAAGATGAGAGAATTGCATTGTTGTCATCAAGCAATTTAACTTTAAATAACAATTTAAAACAAGCGTCGTCATTTATCTCCATTAGACAGGGAGACATAATTAAAGGATCTCTCGGAGATGCTTTTGAGAGAATTCACGACGTGTATAAGAACTTTTCGCCAGTAAAACTTTCTGTTGATTACGGAGAAGATGACGATTCTGTCTACAACTTAGATCAAGAAAATATATATAATTTACCTGATGCTGTTGATATTCTTGATGGTGCTGTCGTAGCTGTTGAAATTCATTTTACGGGTGCAAAAATTTTAAAGATTCAATCTATAGAAGGTGGAAAGAAATGGGAAGTTGTTTCTGTTCGATCAGAAAAAAGAAGTTCATCGACTATGAAAACATTTTCAGCGATTCGAAAAGAGAATCTAGAAAAACTTAGAGATAAGATTCCTTCGATGTATCAGTTGGCAGGTTTAACAATTTCTAAAGTTCAAGAAATTCTTGGCAAGCCAGATGCGACAAGAATCCTTGTTCATACCACAGCAGGGGAAGTAATAGGTCATCATTTTTTTGATAGTAGTAGAGGTGAAGTTTCTTTTATTGAGTTCCAGTATACTTGGGGTATTTTTAAACTGATAAAACCTATGCAGTTTGGTTTTCCATGGACGATTGAGGTAATGGATATGCCAACTCCTTTTGATCTTCTTCAAGCGCGAGAAGCGCAAAAAATTGTTATTCCAAGCTTTGCGGATGATGTTCTAGCTAAAGAAGTTTATGAGGCTGTGAAAAAAGCTTTTGAAAGAAAGCTAACTATTGAAAAAGTGTCTATCAGTGAAGCTGATTCAGGTAGAAATCAAGAGTTAGACCCTGATGCAGAATGGCCTGCTGATTTTAATGTAGAGAAATTCTCTCTTGAAATTCAAGGAAAAGGAAATATTGTTTTTTTGAAGAAAAAGGGATCTTGGAATCTTTCAGTTATTAGTGATGTTCCAGCATTTAAGAATGAAGTTAAATTTGAAGGGCGGGAAGCTTCTTCTTCATTATTGCCGAGAATTTCTTTGAAAGAAGATTGGCATGCTGTTTATCGTGCTGTTGCACAGGCTTTTCCAGGAAAAACGATAGATCACGCAGATGCGATTTTGCCTGACGGAAAAAAGATTGTAACTCATCGCGCGCTCGAAAATATTCGCATATCTGAGAGGGACTGGAAGGGTTTGCGTATTACTTTTAAGGATGGCGATTTTATTCAGTTTAGTAAAGATAAGGAAGAGAAAATTTGGGTTTTCGAGGAGGCCCAAGGGGTTGAGGTTGCTATTGAAGATCGCGCGGTATATAAAGCGGTTGAGAAAAAAACGCATGTTCTTCTTAACAAGTTAGATCATTTACTTCAGACGGATCTTGGTTCTAGTTTGAGTTCTTTTGCTAAATTTGTTTCTGGAAAAGAAATCGTTGTTTATGAAATGATTCGTGAATTCTTGCAAAATCTTAAGGTCGAGGAGAATTTCTTTGATCCTGACCTTGTTGAAGAGATGATTGATAAATTTGTAGCAGCGATTTCGCCTGAAAACGGTATAAAGCCACGCGCAGAGATTGCTTCTTTTGGCTCTACAGTTTTTCCTTTTATGGTTTCACCTGGAAAAGATATAGATGGAATAGATATAGATTCTAATGCAGCGGTAATAGCTAACCAAGTGTATGAGGAGAAATTGTTTGAAAAAACAGAGACAGGATATCTTGTTTTTTCCTCTAGGGGGATTAAAGAGCTTTTTAAGATTGATCCAAATGCATCTGAGATTTCTTTTGTTGTTGGGTCTGATGTTTATGAGCGCCGTAATCGTGGAAAAACGGATGACGACACAAACGTTACGGCAAAAGATTCTCTTGAAAGGAAAGCTGGTTGGATTAATCTTATTCGTGAATTGGAACAAAAGGCTCTCGATGATGGTCTACGGGAAAACCTTGATTCAATTCGTATTCGTTTTTATTTGAGCGCCTCTTTTGGTTTTAGGTATAAGGTTAAGGATCAGCAATTAGAAGACATTGTTACGCCTGAGATGGCTGTAGAGATGTTTAGAAGAGCGATCGAATTAGGAGTAGACGAGTTGGTTATTTGTGCGACATCAGGTCATGAAACACCAAAAGAAATTTACGATCTTTCCCAAAAAGTGCAAAAAGAACTTAATCTTAAGGAAGAGGGAGTCACGCTTGCATTTCATCCTCATACTCTGGACACAACGCAAGGGATTCAAAAATTTTTAGCAGCTATTTTATCCGGCATTTTTATCATTGATTCATCTATTTTGCATCAGGGTGGCAACATGCAAGGCGGAAAAGTTATTGGTAACCTGACAACCGAAGATATTGTTTTTTTGCTATATATATTTGGCGCCAAGATGGGCATTGATGTTGAAAAGTTCATAGAGGCCGTACGGTTTATGCGCGAGAATCTTGAGGAAAAAAAGCTTCCTAAAAATGCTTCTTTAGGTTTTGATATTTTGTCAAAACGAGAACGTGCTAAGTTACGTGTTTCTGTTGCTGAAAGAGCTCAGCCGTCGTCAATCCGTGCTAGCAATCTTAAAATTTTAGGATATTCTACGTATGTTGGGTTGGCTAAAGCAGTTCAGAAAGGTGCAGGGCTTGCAAGTCGTATTACGGTTAAAGATAAAGATGGGTTCATGGTTCCCTATAAAGAGTTTGATGAAGGAAATGCTGATGAGGTTGCTGAGGTAATGTTTAAATACGAAGACGATGTTTTGTTTAGTTTTAAGCGTCCAAAGTTTGTGAAAGAGAATTGGGAGTATCAGAAAGTTTCTAGCTCAACGCTTACAAAAACACAACAAAATATTGTTGATACGCTTGTTGCTTTGCTGGATCCTGAATTGAATACTTTTGCTAATGCGACGTTGGAAAATTATACGATGGGGGCTGTGATGCAGCCTGACGGCTCTGGAATTTCCGCAATTACAGAGAGTAAACCTGTTTTTATTATGAATAATACGAGCACAGGTATTCCAGGAATTGTGAAAGCTTTCTTACCAAAAATAAAAAGCTTAAAAGAACTTTATGAGCTCGCAGAAAAAGCATTTGTAGAAGAGGGAGGGTACTCTAAGGCTCTTAATTTAGCTAAAAAGCGTCACGAGCTTCTTTCTTCAGTAAGGCGAGAAGAAGCATTAAGGAAGTCTAGCTCAGGGATTCCGAATAAGTTTTCTGGAAGTTTTACGCCTGGTAAAGTTGCTAATCAGATTAAGATCAAGGGAGGCGTAACAAAGAAAAAAGGGAAAGGAATAACGGCGAGCACTAAAAAACAAAGCAATAATAAAGTTGTTGTAGATTTTAGTGACAACAGAACAGTAACAGCTACTCTTCGAAGCGACAAGACTCTTTGGGATGTTAAAATCAGTTCTTCGATAATTCCAACCGGTGGTATTGACTTGACGAGCATTTATGATGATTTGAATATTAAAACAGATTTAAGCGGTTTGCCGCTTCCAGAAGAATTTCAGAATATTGATAGCATCAAATTTGAAGGTTTTGTTCCTGTTATTATTAATATTCAGCCAATGCCAAATCTTCCAGTTCTTCTTGGGTTTGATAATAAAAATAATAATTCAGTTCAAAGCTTGGCATATTCAGCGATTGGTCCAGCGATTAATAGCTTGAAGCGAGAAGAGATGTAAAAGTTTATCAATAGTATAAATATGTATATTTAAATAAAGCCCCTTTGTTAATTGACAGAGGGGCTTTTTAATGGTATTTATAAAAAGAGGCAAATAACCTATGGATGAACGAAGACAATATAAGCGCTTTTCAATTATTCTCCCAGTTGAGTATAAGCTCGTAACTTTTCAGGATCAGGTTACTAAAGTATCGAGTTTGGATGTCAGCGGAAATGGTATGCGCTTTTGTGTTAAGGATCGAGCTGTCATGGGGGAGGAGATTCATCTTTTTATTGAGCTTCCTGATGTTGGAAAAGTTGCCCTAGCCGCCAAGGTTGTTAGGGTTAAATTTAGTCCAGAAGATCAAGAATATGAATTAGGTGTGCAAATTGCTGACACAAAGTCAGAAGATGGAAAGAATTTTATGGATTTCTATGCCCAGCAAATGCTTATTTTCTTAGAAGAAAATAAAGATCAAAATAAAATAGATTAGCTTCCTTTGAGCCTCTCAATATTTAAAGGATTTTCTGTGAAGGCTTTATACTCTCGTTGTTTTCTTATTTTAGTAATTATTCTTATGTGTTCTAACGCCAACAGCCAGGATTTTATTAAAACCCCCAATGTTAGTGGGCAATTTTATCCTTCCGATAAAAATCAGCTCAACACTCAAATTGATAATTTTTTTGCTCAAGCAAAGGTTTCTCCAGTCGTAGGATTAGGTGAAGTTGTTATTTCTCCGCATGCGGGATACATGTATTCTGGCGGTGTTGCCGCTTGTGGATATAAGGCTATAGAAAAACAAAAGGTTTCTACAGTTGTTATTCTTGCTCCTACTCATCATGCTCGATTGTCAGGTATTTCAATCTGGGCAAAAGGTTTTTTTGAGATGCCGTTTGGGCCTGCTGTGGTTGATGAAGTTTTTGCAGAAAAGCTTTTAAAGAAAGAGAACTATTTTCAATTCTTACCACAGGCTTTTGAAAAAGAGCACTCTCTCGAAGTCCAAATCCCATTTATTCAAAAAACTTTTAAAGATGCAAAGATTGTTCCGGTGATTGTCGGACAACTTGGATATGAACAATGTGTTGCGTTAGCTTCGGCATTGGATGAGATTATTGCTGATCGAAAAGATGTTTTGATCGTTGTGAGCACTGATATGTCTCATTATCATGATGGAAAGACAGCTAAGAAGATGGATGAGAAGACTCTTGAGCTTATTAAAAATCTTGATGCTCGAGATCTTATGAAGCAATGCTCTGAAGGTTCTGTTGAGCTTTGTGGAATTTTTCCTGTAGTGACAGTTCTGTTGTATGCGCAAAAAAGAAATTTAGATGTTTCTATTTTAAAATATGCAGATTCAGGAGATGTCACAGGAGATAAGACTGGCGTTGTTGGTTATTTCTCAGCAGTTTTGTATAAGTCTGATGATAAGAAGGAATCTGAAGGATTAAACGGTGCCCAGAAGAAGCGATTGATTGATATTGCAAAACAGACTATTGAAAAATATGTTACGAGTAAAGATATATTAGAAGTTAAAGAAAATGATCAAAGGTTGATGACTCGCGAGGGTGCTTTTGTAACTTTGCATAAAGATGGAAAGCTTAGAGGATGTATTGGTAACATTGTTGGGCGAGATGATTTGTATAAAACGGTTAAGGATATGGCGGTTGCATCGTGTTCGCAGGATTCAAGATTTTCTGCTGTGAAAAAAGATGAGCTTAATAAAATAGAAATTGAAATTTCTGTTTTGTCTATCCCTCGTCAAATTAAAAATATTGATGAAATTATGCTTGGTGTTCATGGTGTGATTGTTAGTAGGGGGCCACTTCATAAGGGATTATTCTTGCCACAAGTGGCAACTGAACAAGGGTGGACAAAAGAACAATTTTTGTCTTATTTGTGTGCTCACAAGGCAGGATTGCCTTCTGATGCTTGGAAAGATTCGTCTACAAAAATAGAGATCTTTACAGCTGATGTTTTTTCAGAAAAGGATTTTTCTAAATAAATTTCTTTACTTGATGTGTTTTATAATTTTTCCAAGTAAAATTAATCTATGTACTATTATAGGAAGAAGCGAAAATGAAAAAAATTTTATTAAGAATTGTTATTGTTTTCTTAGTCATGGTTGTTGTTATTTCTTCTGGTCTTTATTTCTTTGTTAGAAATTTTGATATTAAGAAATTTAAACCTCAGATTGTTGATCAAATACAGAATTCTCTTGGTAGACGAGTTTCTTTGGGAGATTTGGCGATTTCTTTTTCTGTTACGAATGGCCTTGTTGCAGAAATAGGGGATCTAAAAATTTTAGATGATCCATCGTTTTCGGATAAGAATTTCTTTGAAGTTTCGACAGTACGAGTCGGCATTGATCTTATTCCCGCGTTGAGTAAGCGCCAAATTATTGTTTCAAAAATAGAACTGATCGATCCTTCAATAAGTATTATTAAAAATAGCGAAGGAGAGTTTAATTTTCAAACATTTAAATTTCTAAATTCTCCAGATAACGCATCTGTAAGTTATTCTGCTTTTTCTGTTTCAGGTTTAATCGGTCCCTCAATCGCTGAGGCAGCAGATCAAGATTTAAATTTGCCTGAGATTTCAGTGAAGCGTGCTGTTATTGAAAATGGTCATTTTGAATTTATTGATCATACAGATAGTGCGCTACCATTGAACGTATCTAAGATTTCATTGACAGTTAACAACTTTTCATTAAAGGATGCGTTTAATTTTGCTTTAGAGGCAGCTCTTTTTTCTGATGATAAAAATGTTGATATTAAAGGAACAGTAAAAATCGACTTGGGCCAACCGGTTGCTTATCTTCGCGATACAAAGCTTACTTTAAATTTGGCAACGATTGATATTATGAAATTTACACGTTTAGTGCCACATTTAAAAGAAGCGGGCATTCAAGAGAATATCCAGGGAGAATTTCTTTGCGACATTGATTTAATGGAAATAAGCCCAGAGAAGATGACTGTTGTTTATTTAAAGAGTGGTCTTAAAAATGGAGAGGTTGCTAGTAATCGACTTAATGTGCCATTAAAGGACATATCTATAAGTATTGAAGTTAAAGATGACACTGCGACGATTAGTCAGATGGTTGCAGATTTAGCTGGCGCAAGCATAACGGCCAAAGGAGCGATCTCTGAGTATAAAACAACGCAAGGTTATGACATGTCTTTAGAAATTTCTGATCTTAACTTGAGTGAGGCTATTAATCAAGAAAGTCAGCAGATTAGATTAGCTGGTCTTTTGTCTATGTCAGCTGAGATTAAAGGGCAGGGAGTTTCGTCTTTATTATCTTTTAGGCCACAGTTTGGGAAACAAACAATTAGTTTAAAGGAAGGAAAGCTTGAGAATATAAACATTTTAAGAATTGTTTTAGACAAGCTTAATATTGTTCCAGATTTAGTTCAGAAATTAGAGGAAAACCTGCCTGAGAAGTATAAGCAAAAATTAGAGCAACAAGATACGCCTCTAACGAGCGTAGATCTTTCTTCGTATGTTGAGAATAGTAATATTTATATTAAGAAAATAAATGCTGAAACAGATGTTTTTCGATTAACGGGAAAAGGAACTGTTGATTTTGATTTGAATGCAAATATTAACGCACAGCTTATTCTTCCAGAGGATTTATCTAAAAGCATGATCGATACTGTTTCAGAACTTAGGTATTTGACTGACGAAAAGAATGAAATTGCCATTCCAGTTTTAATTACAGGTAAAATTCCAGATCAACTTTCTTATTTTCCTGATTTAGAGTATATTGGTAAAAAGTTTTTGAGAAATAAAGGTAAAAGTGAGTTAAGGAAAGTATTTGGAAAAGTTTTAAACATCCAAGATAATCCTCAGTCTTCATCAGAAGATTTAGAGAATCAGTCAGGTGAAAATAATCCAACTTCACCTGAAGATCAGCTTATTGGCAGCGTTTTGAATGCAATTTTTAAATAAGAAAAAAAATGAAAAAATTTAATTTTATTAAGAAGCTAAATTGGGTAATTTTTCTAGGTATTTCTTTGTGTATTTTGCTTAGCGTTACTTATAGTCGATTGTCAAAGAATATTTGGATTCAGAATTATTCAATTTTTAATTTAGATAAAAACTTTTTGTGGGAACAAAAAGATGATTCTTTTTGTTATGCTGGATATGATATTCAGCGAACTATGATTTCTTGTGATAGCTGGAAAAACTTTACGCTTAATCTTGCGCTTGTTAGGCCAGTTGTTTGCAGCATTATTTTTGATTATGTTGATTTTAGTAATTATGATATTTTTATTTTCAATAAAATGAGAGGGGTCATAGAGAGGGCAAGGATTACTGATAAAAGTTCATATCAGGTTATTGATTCAAGACCGTTTATTTTTTCGGATATGTTGGATGTGAATTTGGTAGCTGATTCTGATAAAGTTAACCTTTTTGTTGATGAAAAGCCTATTTTTTCTGGACCGAGAAGAGCTTCTAGTGGAAATATTGGTTTAAGTGTAAGCCCCCCCCTAGATGCTATACAATTTTTTCATAATGTTTCTATTCGCGGAACTTTAGAAAATAATAGTTTTACAACAAATCAATTAAAATATCAAACCAAGGAAATTGTTTCAAAGAATTATCTTTGGATCTTTCTTCTTTATTTCCTGTTAGTTGCTTTGGGAATATTTTTATCTAAACATATAGATTCTCTATCCAACTTCTTCTCTAAAAATCTCTTTCAAGATTCAAAATGGTTTTGCAAAGCTGTAACGTTGCTTCATCTTGTGATTGCAGGATTCATTTTAAGATCATTCTTTTTTAGAGGAGAAGTCTTAATCGGCGGAGACGATAACTTGATGCAAACGTTACCTCTCTTTATTTATTCAAAGCAATGTTTTATGAATATGATAACCGGCGTTTCATGGTCTCTGTGGAATCCTTTTAGTAATAATGGAACGGCATTCTTTTCGCATTATTCGAACATGGTGTATTATCCGATTAATTGGATTATTTTTTTATTTGAGCAAAACAAGATTCTCCTTGTTGCAACATTTAAAACATTTTTAGAAATTTTTCTTATTGGTCGACTTTCATACATTATTTTTAAGGAAGAATTTGGATCTAAGGGATGGGCACTTTTTTCTTCTATTATTTTTCAAATGGGTTCTACTTTGTTGTTGTGCTTGACTATGTTTCCGCTTTTATCATTGCAATTTTCTTTGACTTTGTTTTTGTATTTGATTTGGACTTTTCATAAGAGAAGACGTGTTCTGAATTATATATTTCTAAGTTGCACATCGGTGCTTATTCTTACTTCTGCAAATCCCGCCCCAACTTTTTATGCACTCTGTGCGCTTTTTGTAGTTTGTATTTACCGCATTTTAAATTCACAAGAAAAAGCTTATGCTGGAATTATTGTTTCTTTAAGTTTTTTGACTGGTCTTCTTGTTTCAGCTGTTCGGCTTATTCCGGTTTATTTTGGCATTGTTCAAAGCAATCGAATTGTTGAAGATTTTATGACGCTGCATGATCGTTTCTTTACTGTTGTTCGTTTATTCTTGCCTCAAATATTTGGCACTTCTCAGGCTACCGGATTTGAATCAGAGAAAATCCGGTTTGTTTTTAGTGATTTGGTTGTTGGAGCAAATCCTCAAAATACTTTTTTTGTTTACTTTGGAGTTATTGCAGCAATATTCGTTTTATGTGCATTTTTTATTCGCTCAACAAAACAATATCGATTTTGGAAATTTTATACATTTCTAACATTTGCTCTAGCCCTTTTGATCCAACCTTTTTGGGGCGTTTTAAGCATAATGTTCTTTCCGTTTTTTCATCCCGTTTATATTTCATTTATTATCCCGATTGGTGTTTGTTTTCTTTTAGGACACACAGGGTTAGCGCTGGATAAGCATCAGCAACAAGAATCTGGTGTTTTAATTCTGAGAAATGTTTTTTTAAGTTTAATTGGTGTTCAAATCTTTATTGTTGTTATTTTAACGTATCTTTTTCCTCAGCTTGCTTTTTATAGTCGGATTCTTATTGGCTTATTAATTGCAGCAATGATTTTGCCTGTTGGGTTTTTTAGAAATAAGATTTTAGGATGGGATAAAATTTTAAAGAGATTATTATTTTCTTTTGTTTTGTGTATATTTGTTGCAGGATTTGGTTTTTTAATTCTTAATCTTATGACACAGAACCCTGTACGCTTAGGATTAGTTAAAATTCTTGAGAATTCTACAATTTTTATTTTATTAATTATTGCGCTAGGACTTGTAATCCATTGGATGAAGGATTTAAATTTCTTCAAGGGAACGCTTCGGTTTAAAATTCTAAATATTTTGTGGTTTTTATTTCCTATTTTGGTTTTTTCATTCTTTATAAATAAAGTGATAAATCAATATGAGATGGTGGGAGGACTGTATAGGTTGTATTTATTGAGTCTTTTATTTGGTGAAATTTTGATATGGCTCACTGTTATTATTTTTATGGTATGTTTTGTTCTTTACTTAAAGAATCGATTGTCGCGAAATTTTGTATTATTTCTTGTGGTTGGTATTTCTATTTTAGATTTATTAGTTTTTAATGCAAAAATAGGGTATTTAGCAAAGCAAGATATTTTTGAGAAAGATACATTTCCTTATCATGATATTAATTCTGATCTTAAGAATCGAATGGATCTTAAGAATTATCGTGTTGGTAAAGTTCATCATGCAAATTTAGAGCTAAATGATAATCTTATCTTTGGTATTCCGAGCTATGTCGGAGGATCTAGTTATTTAAATAAACGATTTTTTAATTTTGTTAATTCTTTTGATGAAAAAGGTTCAAGAAATTTTCTTTCTTCAGGGCGAGATTCATTTGATGATGGGCGCTTTCTTGATTTGAGTGCAGTTCGCTATAATTTCTTAGATGCAAACCGTTTGCAGGTGCGCAAAACAATGTTGTCTAGATTAGGAATTTTTTATTCTTATGAATTTGTTGAAGATCAAAATAAGCTTTTGGAGATATTAAAAGAAAAGAGTTTTCCTTATAGAAATAAGATTTTGTTATCAGGAGAACCAAAAATTAATTTTCCAATTCAAAATAGAGAATCACGCATGATAGATATTTTAGAATCAACAAGTGATTATGTTTATGCTCAAGTTCATAGTAGTGACTCTGGCTTGATATTGCTTGCAGATTCGTATCATGAAGGATGGAAGGCGTATGTTGATGGCAAATCAACAGACATCTATCGTGCAAATTATAATTTTATGTCTTGTTACCTTCCTTCTGGCGAGCACAGTGTAGAGTTTCGTTTTAAACCTCAAGAATTCTTTAATTCGCTAAAAATTAGCATATTGGGAATTTTCGTTTTTATTGTAATAACGATTATTTTATTTTTTAAACGTTTTAAGGTTGATAAAGATGAAAACCGTAAAATCGTATAAGCGAACTAGAAACTTATTTGATCCTCATTCAGAAACTCCGTTTCGATTGAGTCGATCAAAGTTAGAGAATTTTATTAGATGTCCACGTTGCTTTTATATTGATCGTCGGCTAGGCATCGGCCAGCCAAGCATGCCAGCATTTACTCTTAATAATGCTGTTGATGAGTTGTTAAAAAAAGAATTTGATTTTTATAGAAAAGAGCAAATGCCTCATCCTCTAATGCAAAAATATAAAATCGATGCTGTTCCTTTTTTACATCATAATATGAATGTGTGGCGGGAGAACTTTAAAGGAATTCAATATCATGATATAAAACATAATTTGATCTTAACTGGAGCGATTGATGATTTGTGGGTAAGCCCTCGCCGTGAGATATTTGTTGTTGATTATAAGGCAACAAGCACAAATGGGCGAATTTCTTTAAATTCAGAATATAGACAAGCGTATAAACGCCAAATAGAAATTTATCAATGGCTTTTAAGAAAGCAAGATCTTGATGTTTCAAATACAGGATATTTTGTTTATTGCAACGCAGATAAGAGCAAGAAATCTTTTGATGCTCATCTTGAATTTGATATTGAGGTTTTAGCGTATATTGGTGATGATGCTTGGATTGATGAAGCTATTGAGAAAGCATATGAATGTTTGTGCGAAGATTATCCTCCAGGCTTTTCTGAAGATTGCGAATATTGTCAATATTATAAGGTAATCGAAGAGCAGAAAGGTAAGAAAGCTGTTAGAAAAGAACAGCAGCAATTTTTATTTTAAATATGTGTACAGGCGTTTTATTTATTCAACAATTTCCTCTTGGATATCTTGGTATCCTAAGCATCAATGCTTCTCGCTAAGAATTAAATTATAAATCTGATATTTTAATTAAAATTTTAGAAAGAGATTTGATTATGAAGACTTGAGTGAGTCTGGGATTGAATGGGTAGCGGTTTTGTGATATGCTTGGCAAAAACGTAGACTTATGTTTGCTAAAAAACAATTTACCACTTAAAGGCAATTCCTTTTCGAAGACAAGCACTGCACACGTCGATTGATTTGCGTCCTTTTTGAGTCATTAGATGACGCATCTTTTGAGCTTGATTTTCATTCCAAACTTTAAGTAAATCTGTTTGTTGCTCGACAAATCTTTCGTATGGTTTTGATCCACTCCAAGAAGTACATTCACAGCAGGGAAGAATATCGCCATTCCAATTAATCTGCATTCCTTTCCAGAGCCAGTCACAAGAAATTTTTAAAGGAAGAGTTTCCTTCGTTAGTGTAGACTCTGTATTTTCAAGTCCACCAAACGGATTTCCTGGTCGGATATTGAGCATAATACCTAGCGAGTTGCAAAAGTTTTTAATGCTTTTAAGTTCGGAGGCATTAAATTTATAGAGTATGTAGTCAATCATAATGATTGTTTTTTGTCCGAGAGCATTGTTTATGCGAACTAAGTTTTGTATGTTAGTCTTGACTTTTTCAACATCGCCGTTTCTTACTTGGACTTGATAGGTTTTTTGCGTGTATCCGCTTAGTGCAATTTTGATAAAATCAATTCCGGATTCTAAGAGTGCTTTTGATTTATTTTCATCTAATGCCAAGCCGTTTGTTGCGATCATTGTTGAAAGATTCTTCTTTGTTGCGTAGTCGACAAGATTGGTCAAGTCTGCATGTAGAAGAGGCTCTCCGTTTGTATACAAAACAGCGATGAGGGCGTATTTTGAAAGTTGATCAATAATATTCTTTGCCATGCTAGTGGGCATAATGCCTTTGGCGATGCCTGAGCCGTTAGGATTGGCATCATGAAGATCTCCTTTTTCATTACGACAAAAAAGACAGTTAGCATTACAGTGATTATTTGTTTCAAGGCTAATAAACATTGGCGCAGTCGCTGATGTCTTTAGTTTAAGAAAAAAAGAAATAAAACAAGCAAAAGCGTTAAAGATCTTTCGAAAAGTGATTTTTTTTCTCAAGATGGAAAGAAAAAAGATTTTTGCTTGAAGGCGAATATATTTGTTTCTCATATTTTAATTTTAGGAAGAGGAAGGAGAGTTGTTCTCAAATCCAAACGTATTGTCGATTATAAAGCTAGGACGTTTTTTTGTCTCTTGATAAATGCTGTTTAAGTAAATTCCTACAATGCCTAGACATAAAAGTTGAACACTTCCAAAAAAGAGAATGGTTACCATAATGGCTGCCCATCCAGGAACGGCTTTACCAATCATTTTTTCATGAATAATATGAATAAGTAAAAAGAAGTCAACAGCGATTGTGATAAGCCCAATCCATGTTGCCATTTGAAGGGGTAAAGATGAAAATGAAATAAGTGCTGATTCCATAAAGTTGTTAATCACGCGCCAACTAAAAACAGGACATTTTGTCTTTCCTGCATAACGGGCTTGGCGATCGTAAGTAATAGACGTTTGTTTAAACCCAATCCAGCAAACGAGCCCTCTCAAGAAAGGCTTTTTTTCTTTAAGCTTTACGAGTTCGTTAACAGCTTTTTTAGATAAAAGCTTAAAATCTCCTGTTTCAGGAGTTAACTTAAACGATGTTGTTTTCTGAAGAATGCTATAGCCAATTTTAGTAATAAACTTTTTTATTAATGGTTCGCCTTTGCGAGACTTTCGGATTGTATGAACAACCTCAGTTTCAGGATCGTTTATAAGGGCATCGACCATTTGAGGGATGACCTCTGGAGGATCCTGAAGATCTGCATCCATATATACAACTGCATCACCATCAGCATGTTGCATTCCAGCTAAAGCACAGGGGGAGATGCCAAAGCAGCGCGACATATTGATTATCTTGATATCGTTATTTTTCTTTGATTCTTCAACAAGAATGTTAAGCGAATTATCGCTAGAGGCATCGTTAACGAAAATAAGTTCGTAGCTTGAAAATGTTTTTTTTATAGAATCTGCGTTAAGGACATTGCGGCAGCGAGTGATAAGTTCGGATAACACTTCTTCTTCGTTGCGAAATGAAAAAACAATAGATAATTTTGTGTTGCTGTGTGCTCTCATGGTAAGATTATTCTACTGGGTAATTGAAAATATTCAAATAAAAAATACAAATTGTATGTAATAATTTAAAATCATTATACATGAAAAAATACATTTTTAGTCTATTTATCCTTTTTATGATGTGGGGATGTTCTACAAGTCAGCAAGATTATGATCTTCAGGAGAAATATAATCAGTGCCAACGCGAAGTTCGAGAGAAGGCAAAGGAAGATACTTTATTGCTTCGTTGGTAATAAAAATGAAATCAATATTGTCAAAAATCGTATTTGTGATAAAATATTAGTATAAATAAAAAACATATGAATATCTTATTAAAAGACTATATATAGCAGCCTAAGAATACGGATAGGGCTGCTTTTTGTATTTTTGACATTAAATATGATTTTAAGGAGGACTCATGTTACGAAACTTATTCGGATTTCCTAAAAAACTTTATCGAAATGGGCGTAAGCATCTTCGTGTTCGAGAGCAACTTCCGCTGAAGTGGATGATTGGCACAGAAGTCTCTGGGGTCGGTAGGGTGCGAGATATTAGTACGTCTGGAGTCCTGCTTGAGGCAAAAGCTTCAAAGCCATTTGCTGATGGAACAGTTCTTAAACTCGAGTCTGATTGCCCTACAGAGGGTAAATTTGTTCCATCTGAAGGAAGAGTTGTTTGGTCAAAGCCAAAAGGCATTTTTAATCAAAATTTATTGTGCGGAATTGAATTTATTAATCCTGCAGGAGAAATTTTTGAAGGCCTAAAGGAGCGCATTGAAAGTCGTATTCAAAGCTTGGAGCGTTTTGATCATCTTGCGGATATTTTTAATATGACACTATTTGTCATAGCTGTTGGTTTAGGCGTTTTTGTTTTACGACAACAATTCTTTATTCAGAAAACAATTGAGAAATCAAATCATCTTATGCTTGGGTCAGCGGAAAAGCAGGCCGACTTGTATCGATTGTCGAATGATTCTTTTCAAATCCAAGGACTTGTTCTTAAAGAATTAACAAAGAGTTATAATACAACTAAGGTTTTGCTTGTTCAAACTGAAAGTCTTTTGACACAATCTCAAAAGCAAAATCAACTTGCACAAAATGAAATTGTAGGATTAAAGACTTCTCTTGAACAAGCTCGTATTGGAAATCTTGATGCATCAACTCAAGCTCTTATTGGCGAGCGAGATCAATTAAAAACACAGCTTTCTAGCTTAAAAGGTGAGATTAATTTACTTGTTAAGAATAACCCTGATTTATTATTAGCTAATTCTGCTATTTATGAAGATCGTATTAGTGGTATTAATATTCAGATGCAAGATTTAAAATATTCGACTTTGATGGCAAGCATTAAAGAGCATAGAAAAGTTATTCATCAATCTCGTCAAAGAGTTGCTAGTCT
The DNA here is from genome assembly GCA_964648665.1 of uncultured Planctomycetales bacterium. GTDB lineage: Bacteria > Omnitrophota > Gorgyraeia > Zapsychrales > Aceulaceae > Aceula. The sequence goes on from CAZYOA010000001.1 coordinate 22,968, forward strand.
AAAACGTCAAGCACATGATGTTAAGGTAGAAATTTTGCGACAAAAAGATGTTTTGGCTTTAGCTAATGGAAACAGAGGTTTTTTAATTAAAGACGGAGAATCCCTTCTCTCTAAAGATATACATGCTATTTCAAAGAAATCTTCAGAATCTCAGGTTGTTCAAAAAAATGTTAGGATTAACGTTTCTCGTTTTGAATAATTGCCACAAGTGAAAACAAAAAACTGTCAAATCTTAACTTCTGCGGGATTGCTTTCTTACGTATTTGTTCGCTCGCCTAGACGAAAAACAATTGCTATTCAAATTGATCAAGATCTTACTGTGCGAGTTTTTGCTCCAAATTTTTCGAGAGAAGAAGACGTTGCAAATTTCATCAAAGAAAAAGCTTTTTGGATTCATCAAAAAATTCAATCTTTTCGAAAAAGACACTTTCGATCTACAAAAAGAACTTTTAAAGATGGAGATAAGTTTTTATTTTTAGGAAAAGAATATAATCTTTTTTCTTTTAAGGGGCAGAATAAAAGAGTAAAAATAAAGATTTTTGAAAATAATATTTATGTTTATTTATCGGATAAAGAAATAAAAGAAAAAGATAAAGATGTTATAGCGAAATCTTTGGAGAAGTGGTATCAAAAAGAGGCTAGAGAGATTTTGGCTGGAAGAATTTTTCATTTTGCTCGCATCTTAGATGTTGATCCTAGTAAGGTAACGATTCGAACTCAAAAAAAGATTTGGGGTAGTTGTCATCATTCTACAAAGCGAATTAATCTTAATTGGAAAATTATTATGGCTCCTTTAAATGTTGCTGATTATGTTATCGTTCATGAATTGTGCCATTTAAAGACACCTAATCATTCTAAGAAGTTTTGGAGTCGAGTTCAAAAGGTTTTGCCGGAATATAAGGAATGTGAACAATGGCTTCATGCTCACTCTGGTTTAATGACATTATCGTAGGTTTTTCTGATGCAAATTAACATAAGAGTTATTTCTTCAGCTAAAAAAAGTTTTATTAAGCCTGATGGAGATATTCTAAAGGTGTATATTACGCAGCCTGCGGTAGATGGCAAAGCGAATAAGGCATTAGTTTCATTTTTGGCTAAACACTTCAAGATTTCGAAAAGTAAAATTCAAATCATAAAAGGATTGAAATCTCGAAATAAAACGATTAAGATAGAAGAAATTTAAAAGTTACGAAATCAGTTAAAATACGATAAGGGATAAAACTATGTTAGAGCAACAAATTTCTAAAGATTATATTCAAGCGATGAAAGATAGAGATAGAGATAAAAGTTCTATGTTGAGTTTTTTAAGGGCTCAGCTTAAGAACGTTATTATTGAAAAGAAGGTTGAGTCTTTAGAAGATTTAGATGTGATTACAATTATTAAGAAACAAGTTAAGCAGAGACAAGATTCTATTGCACAGTTTGAAAAAGGAAATCGTCAAGATTTAGCAGATAAAGAAAAGAAAGAGCTTGAGTTCTTAAAAAGTTATCTGCCTGAGGAAATGCCTGAAGATCAGATTAAGGGCATTATTGATCAAGTGATCAAAGAATTGAGCGCAAGCAGCATGAAAGATATGGGTGCGGTCATGAAGGCGGTTGCTGAGCAGGTTAAAGGCTGTGCAGATAACAAGCTTGTGAGCACTCTCGTTCGTCAATCATTAGGGTAATTTAAAAAAGTTTTAAGGATATTTTATGAAAAAATTTGAACGTATTATTATCGCTGTTATTCTTTTTATTGTAATTATCGGCACGTATGGGGCAGAAATGTATAGAAAATATACAGCTCCAATTATTATGTACCATAATATTGATAAAACAGCAGATTTCCATCATCTTAACGGTGTAAGTCTTAAGAATTTTGAGATGCAAATGGCATTTTTAAAAAATCATCGATATAATGTTATTAGCTTAGATGCCCTTGAGGACATGATTACAAAGCAAGATGCAATTCCGCATAATACAGTTGTGCTAACTTTCGATGATGGATATGAGGATAATTATTTACGAGCTTTTCCGATTCTTAAAAAATACGACTTGCCAGCTACAATTTTTATCATACCTGAGAAGATTGGCACTGAACAATATTTGACCTGGGAACAAGTTCGCGAAATGGATAAGGCAGGTATTATGTTTGGAAGTCATACACTAACAGAGGCTTATTTGCCTGGAGTTTCTAATCAAGAGCAAATTAAAGAAATTAAAGATAGCAAGCGTGTCATTGAGCGAAAGCTAGGTCATCCGATTTATAATATTTGTTATCCGTCGGGAGGATTTAGTGATTTTACCAAGGAAAAGGTTAAGGAGCTTGGATACAAAGCCGCATGCACTACAAATCGTGGATACGATAAATTTAATAAAGATGTTTATGAGTTAAATCGTGTTCGTTTTGGAGATAAAGATACTTCTGGCGTTGGCATTTGGGGAAAACTATCAGGTTTTTATAATTTTTTCAGAAGTCCAGTCGATCCGTATTAGTTAAACACATTTTTAAAAAAGAGAAATAATATGATTAAACAAAGCAAACAAGATGTTGTGTATTACTTAGATGATCAGGATCGATTTGTTATAGAAAATTATAGCAATGCAAAACCGTTCACAAGTTTTTTTCCTGGGATTGCTGGAGTATGGGGAATTCCAATGTGGATTTTTTATGTGAATCGTGGTCAATGTATTTCAAGCTTTGGCATCGAAAGTAAAGATAAATCGATTATGGAGTTTCAGCCTGCAAATAAAGCTTACCGTAATGTTTCTCTTCAAGGGTTTCGTACATTTTTAAAAATCAAGAATGGAACAAGCACAGTTTTTTATGAGCCATTTCAAGAAAATTTAACAAATTGTCAATTCAAGCGAACTCAAAAAATGGCGATTTCTTCGCATGATTTAACAATTGAAGAAGTCAATGAAACGCTTGGCATTTCAGTTGAAGTTAATTATTCAACGCTTCCAGAACAGCCGCACGCTGCGCTTATTCGAACAGTTTCAATTAAGAATTTATCAAAGAAAAGGTATGACATTGAAGTTGTCGATGGCATGCCTACATTTATTCCTTATGGATTGAATTATCAACTTTTAAAGGATATGGCACGAACTGTTGAAGCTTGGATTCAGGTTGGCAATTTAGAGAAAAAGGCAGCGTATTATAATCTTAAGGTTGTTGTTTCTGATAAACCATGTGTTGAAAATATTACAGAAGGAAACTTTTATTTTAGTTTTCAGAGAAATGGTAAAGCTCCGAAGCTTTTGGATCCCATTGTTCAGCCGTCGTGCGTTTTTGGTCGTTCTAAGGATTTCATTTATCCTAAAGCATTTGTAGATCAAGATAAATTTGAATTTTCAAAGAATCAGAAAACTAGAAACAAAACGCCGTGCGCGATGAGTTTTTCTAAAAGCTCACTTAAATCAGGGCAAAAGACAGTTATTACATCTTTGTTCGGTCATATTCATAGCAAAGCAGAATTGAATCGTATTGTTAAAAAGAGTATTTATAATAATTATTTAGATGTCAAAATAGATCGTAGTCGAGATATTATAAATGAAATTCGAAACCTCCTTTTTACAAACAGTGATTCTCGTGAGCTTAATTTATTTTCAATGCAGACGTTTATTGATAATGTTTTGCGTGGGGGATTGCCGATTTCGCTTAAAACAAAACAAGGAAATGTTGTATTTAATGTTTTTAGTCGGAAGCATGGCGATCCTGAACGAGATTATAATTATTTTGTTTTAAATCCAACCTTTTTCTCTCAAGGAAATGGAAATTATCGAGATGTTAATCAAAATCGACGTAACGATATTTGGTTTAATCAAGACTTAAAAGATTCAAGCATTATTAATTTCTTAAATTTGAGTCAGGCTGACGGGTATAATCCTCTGGTTGTTCGAGGAACGGCTTTTGCTTTATCGCCAAAAATCGCTAATCGTTTAGCAAAGAAATATATCAAATCTGGTGATAAGAATTTGGTTTTGGATCTTTTCAAAAAAGATTTCTTTCCTGGTGAACTTTTAAAAATTATTTTTGAGAATGATATCAAGCTTACAACAACGCCTAAAGAATTTTTAACAAACATTCTATCATCTTGTCATATCCGAGAATTAGCTGATCATGGCGAAGGTTTTTGGACGGATCATTGGGCCTATAATCTTGACTTGATTGAAAGCTACTTAAATGTTTATCCAGAAAATCTTAGAAGTTTACTTTTAAATAAAAAAGCGTTTACTTTTTATCATAATAATCATTATGTTCTACCTCGAAAACAAAGATATATTTTAACGGAGCGTGGTCCGCGACAGTACCAATCGGTGGCAACACTAGAAGAAAATATCGCATCAAAAAAACAAGATGCCAAGCTTCGAACGAAAAAAGGTGCAGGTCATATTTACTACACAAATCTTTTTGTGAAACTCTTGTGTCTTGTTGCTAATAAAGCCGCTTCGCTGGATCCTTCTGGAATCGGAGTTGAGATGGAGGCAGACAAGCCAAATTGGTATGACGCGCTCAATGGTTTGCCAGGGCTTGTTGGTTCATCAATTTCCGAGTCGCTTGAAATTAAGCGATTTTCATTATTTTTATTGAGGTCCTTAGAACAACTTGAAGCTAGAGATAATCTTCGTGTTGATATTTTTGAAGAGTTGGCAGATTTCTTAGCACATCTTTCCGATACGCTTTCAATTCAAAAGAATGCATTTGGATATTGGAAGAAATCAAATGATATTAAAGAAGCTTATCGACGATCTATTCGGCTTGGAATTCATGGTAAGGAAAAGAAAGTATCGATAGAAAAAATAAAGAAGTTTTTGAATCTTGTTGTCAAGAAGATAAACAAGTCTACTGAGCTTGCGAAAGATAAAAAAGGAGTGCTTAAGACTTATTTTAGTCATGATATTGTTAAGCATAAAATGCTCAAAAGTGTTGATGATCAAGGCTTGTCTTATGTAGAACCTATGAAGTTTAAATGTCACGCTTTGCCACCATTTTTAGAGGGCTTTGTCCACGCTTTGCGTGTTGAAGCAAATGCCGAAGGTGGAAAAAAATACTATCAAAAAGTTCGAGCAAGTAAACTTTTTGATCAAAAATTAAAGATGTACAAGGTCAATGCAGATTTATCTGGAGAATCATCTGAAATTGGACGTTCAAGAATATTTCCACGAGGATGGCTTGAGAATGAATCTATTTGGCTTCATATGGAATATAAATTCTTACTTGAGCTTTTACGATGTGGACTTTATGAAGAATTTTATTCAAACCTAGGAAACACATTGGTTCCATTCTTAGATCCAAAAAAATATGGTCGAAGCATTTTAGAGAATTCTTCGTTTATTGTTAGTAGTGCTCATGAGGATCCTCAACTTCACGGTCGCGGCTACGTTGCACGATTAAGTGGATCAACAGCAGAATTCGTACACATTTGGCTTTTTATGAACATGGGTTTAAAGCCATTCTTTCTAGATCAAGATGGAAAACTTCAGCTTGAATTTAAGCCAATTTTGGATAAAAAACTTTTTACGACAAAGCCGACAAATATTAAATTCTTGAATCAAGCCAAAAAATGGCAAGAAATTGCGTTGCCAAAAAATACATATGCATTTAATTTTATGGGTTCAACGCTCGTTGTTTATCATAACCCAAGTCGAATAAATACATTTGATGATTCAAATGGGAAGATTGAGAAAATCGTTTTAAATTTTAATTCTGACAAAAAGCCTGTTGAGCTTAAATCTTCTGTTATTTCATCAGCATATGCTCATCGCATACGGCAAGGTCAATGTGATCGTATTGATATTTTTTATAAGTAAATCTGCCTGATATCAATAAAAAAGATAAAACTTTATTCAATCTTTTAAAAGCAGTATAATGTTTCTTAGAGAGACATGAAAACTTTTAAGATTGGAAGCTTTATGTGGAATGTCTTAATTGCAGAAGATGATTCTAATAATAAAAAGCGGCTTCTTGACGCTTTAAAAGATTGCGCTATTTGTATTGATGTTTCAAATGGGCAGCAAGCCTTTGATGCCTACAAAGACAGCCTTTCAAAAAACACTCCGTTTGATTTTATTTTATTAGATGTAACTATGCCTAAGATGGATGGTTTCGAAGTTTTAAAAGCTATACGCCGTGAAGAGGAAAATTTAACTCCACCCAAAAAAGAAGCTTTTGTAATTATGATCACAGCCTATAAGGATTCGTTGATGGAAAAATATAATATGGGCTGGGATGATTTTATAACGAAGCCAATCGACAAAGAATTTCTCATCAAGCACATGAAGCGCTTGATTCACTCCTAAAATTCTAAAACAATTTTTAGTTTAAGAAATTAATAATTTCTTCGGCTGCGCGCATGCTTGCCCCAGGCGCACCTAGAGATGATTTAACTTTGGTAAGATTAGATTTGATTAATTTGATTTTATCGTCGTCAGTTAAGATTGAAATAACTTCAGAAACAATCTTTATTTCTGTTGCATCATTTTGAACGCATTCAGGAACAATTTTCTTTTGAGCAACAATATTAACAAGTCCGATGCATGAAAGCTTAACCAAAAGTTTAGCGATCACCCATGTTAAAAAAGAAGTTTTATAGATGATGATCATGGGTCTATTAAGAATTGCAACTTCAAGAGTCGCTGTGCCTGATGCCACAAGACAAAAATCGCAAGCGTTAATCCCATTGTAATAATCATTATAGAGAACTGTGATTGGAAAATTTTTTGGTAGATGTTGGTTGATGAGATCAGCAGAGATGGTTGGTGATTTCAAAACAAGAAACTGTAAGTCAGAATTCTTTTTATAAAGATTTTGCGCTGATCGAATCATGATTGGAAAAAGACGTGTGATTTCTTTGTGTCGAGACCCAGGAAGAAGGGCGATTGTTTTTTTTGATGGATCGAGATTGGCAGCCTGTAGAAGCGTATCCTTGTCTTGACTGATTTTAATTTCATCAACAAGGGGATGGCCAACACAAGTAACATCGAGACCGCGATTTGCATAAAATTCTTTTTCAAATTCGAATAAAACAATCATCTTGTCGACAACTTTTCTAATTAATTCAACACGCTTTTCTTTCCAGGCCCAAACTTGAGGACTAATATAATAAATAACTTTAATTCCTGTCTTTTTGAGTTCTTTGGCGAGCTTTAGATTAAATCCTGGATAATCGACGAGGATAACGGCTTTGGCGTTAGTTTCTTTAGTCTTTTTTACAATAAGATCAAATAATCTTTTGAATTCGAAAATATGTTTAAGAATTTCTGAAAAACCAATGACAGCAATTTTTGTTAAATCGCTGTAAAGTTCGACGCCGCTTTGAGCCATCTTTTCGCCACCAAGTCCAGAAAAGGAGATATTGGCATCAAGGCCTTTGATCGCATCGACAAGACAGGCCGCATGTGCGTCTCCTGAGGCTTCTCCAGCGACAATGATTAGATGGGTTTTTTGCTGTTCCATATTTGATTGGTTATGTCAAGAGCCAAGACAAGAGCGTCTCGCCCTTCAGAGCCTGAAACAATAGGTTTTTTATTGTTTTGAACGCAATCGATAAATGATTGAAGCTCTTTTTTGAGTGGTTCTTCTTTTTCGATAGGAAGAGAATGTTTAGAAATTAACTTTCTATGTTTTTTATAAACAAAAGCTTCTTGTTTGACATAATCAAGAGAGATGTAGGAATCTTCTAAAAATATACGGATTTTTCGAGTTACTTCATCAGAAATGCGACTTGCAGTAAGATTGCAAACGCATCCATTTTCAAAAGTAATGCGGGCATTAGCAATATCTTCTAAATGTGTTAAGACCTTGACTCCGCTAGCTCTAACATCGCTAACTTTTGATTTGGCAAGACCCAGAATAATATCAATGTCATGAATCATTAAATCCATAACAACGCCAATATCTAGAGAGCGATTAGGAAAGCGATTAAGGCGATGACATTCGATAAACTTTGGATTTTTTGCAAAATGCTTAATGCTCTTAAAAGCAGAATTAAATCGTTCGATATGGCCGACCTGAAGGATTAGCTTTTTTTCTTCTGCAATTTTGATTAATTGATTAGCTTGAGCAACTGTCGTTGTTATTGGCTTTTCAACAAAGGTGTGAATATCATTTTCAAGAAAATCTTTGGCGATATCAAAGTGACATGTTGTTGGTGTGCAGATATTAACAGCATCGACTTTTCCGATAAGCTCTTTGTGACTTGAAAAAAGTTTAACATTATAGTGATCGGCAAGCTTTTTGGTTCGACTTTCTTTGACATCACAGACTCCAATAAGGTTGACTTCTTGTGAAAGTTCGTGGTAAACCTTAAGGTGGCGAGAGCCAAGATGGCCGATTCCTATAATGGCAACATTTAATTTATTTTTCATAATATATATCAACTTATTTATACGTTTATGTATTGAGACACTATAACAAATCGTTCGACAAAAGTCAATCAGCATGCTACGATGTACAGCTTAGAAATTAAAATTTACCTATTATTTATATATATGAAAAACTATCTTAAACTTCTTAAATTCTTAAAGAATCATGTTCGAATTTTGGTTGGAGCAATATTGTGTATGTTTGTTTCAGCGATATTTGATGGATTCCAGCTGTCTTTAATCGTTCCTATGGCTGATAAAATTCTTGGCAAAGGGGAGATTACTTTACCAGCTAAGGTGCCTGCATTTATTGAAAACTTTGTTGCAGCTATCAATGCGATTCCGTCTAAAAATCTTTTATATATGGTTTCTATTGGTCTTATTGGAGTATTTTTTCTTAAGGGTATTTTTACTTTTTTGCAAGGGTATTTGATGACCGATGTTTCGCAAAGGGTTATTCGTGACATTCGGCATGATCTGTATAAAAAGATTCAAAATTTATCACTTGATTATTTTAGCAAGAAAAGAACAGGGGAGCTTGTTTCACGTATCACAAACGATGTTTCTGTCGTCGAGAATGCCGTTTCTTTTGCGATTGCAGATCTTTTTTATCAATCGTTTCGTGTTCTTGTTTTTATTTCTATTATTCTTTTTATTTATCCAAAAGTTTTCATTGTCGTTATTGTTTTAGTTTTTCTTATTGCTCTTCCAATGAAGCAGATTGGGCGAAAATTAAAGAAATTGTCGCATCAATCACAAGGTAAAATGGCAGACATTAATTCTCTTTTGCTTGAAACAATTTCTGGAGTTCGTGTTGTTAAAGCTTTTGGCATGGAAGATTACGAGACAAATCGTTTTAAGAGCCAGAATCAAGATTTTTATAATTTAAGAATGAAATCTGTTAAGAGAATTTTAATTATTAGCCCAATTACTGAATTTATTGGAGCTTTGTTTGGTGTTGGTGTTCTTCTTTGGGTAGGGCGTCAAGTTATTGATGGAACTGTTTCTTTCGGTGTTTTTGGATTATTTTTAGGATCACTTTTATCTTTGCTTAATCCAATCAAGAAATTAAGCAGTGTTAACGCTCTTATTCAGCAAGCTCTTGCGGCAAATGAACGAATTTACGATATTCTTAATGCAGAGCCAAGCGTTGTTGAAAGTCCAGAAGCAAAAGGTATTGGCGTTATTAAGGATAAGATAAGCCTAAAAAATGTACAGTTTAATTATGATGATGAAACAAATCCAATTCTTAAGGATATTACGGCAGACATTAATGCCGGAGAGATTGTTGCGATTGTTGGGCCAACAGGGGTTGGAAAATCGACTTTTGTTAATTTGATTCCAAGATTTTATGACCCTAATCAAGGTACTATTGAGATTGATGGAGTTAATTTGAGAGACATTAGCTTTAAGTCTTTAAGAGGACAAATCGGCATTGTGACTCAGGAGACAATTTTATTTAATGATACGGTTAAAGCGAATATTACTTATGGACATCTTGAGGCTTCACAGCAGCAGGTTGAAGAGGCAGCAAAAAAGGCTTTTGCGCATGATTTTGTTTTGAAAATGCCAGATGGTTATGATACGGTTATTGGTGATAGAGGTTTTCGTCTTTCCGGTGGTGAGCGTCAACGTATAGCGATTGCTCGAGCAATTTTGAAAAATCCGCCAATTTTAATTCTTGACGAGGCAACTTCTCAGTTGGATTCGGAATCTGAGAAATATGTTCAAAAGGCTATTGATAAATTAATGACTGGACGCACCGTTGTTTCTATTGCCCATAGGCTTTCAACAATTAAAAAGGCAACAAAGATTATTGTTTTAGAGCATGGGAAGATTGTTGGCATGGCACCACATGAACAACTTTTGCAAGAATGTGCACTTTATAAAAGACTTTATGAGACTCAGTTTCAGGCTTAAAAATGGTAAAAATTGCTATTTTTTGGCTAAAAAGTTGTAAAAAATAAACTATTGCATTTATATTCATTCTTATGTATACTATGTAAATTAATTTTTCAAGGGCGATAAAATGTAAAATTTTTATCGAAAACAGTTAAACGGAGGAAGGATGACAAACGAGTTAATTAAGAAACTGCTAGAGGCAGGGGTTCACTTCGGACACCAAACAAAAAGATGGAACCCAAAAATGAAACCTTTTATCTTTGGCGCTAGAAGCAATATTTATATTATTGATCTAGAAAAAACTGCCGAGTGTCTGAATCAGGCCAAAGATTTTTTGCACGAAATTGCTGCAAAGGGTGGACGCGTTCTCTTCGTGGGAACAAAGAAGCAAGCACAAGATGTGATTGTTCAAGATGCAAAACGATCTGACATGTTTTATGTTAACTATCGTTGGCCAGGCGGACTTTTGACAAATTTTGAAACATCAAAAAAATCTTTAGAAAAACTTTTTAAGCTTGAGCGAATTCTGGAAGATGGTGTTGCTCAAAAGCTAACCAAAAAAGAGATTGCCCGTATGGGTAAAGAACAATCTAAGCTTTCTCGAGATCTTAGTGGAATTCGTCAGATGAAAGAGTTGCCACAAGCTATGATAGTTGTTGATCCAAAAAAAGAAGAAATTGCCGTACGCGAAGCTAGGAAACTTAAGATTCCGATCGTTGCGGTTATCGATACAAATTGTGATCCTGATATGGTTGATTATCCTATTCCAGCTAATGACGATGCATTAAAATCAGTTCGTTTAATTCTATCGTTGATTACTGATGGTTTAATTGAAGGACGAAAAGGATACATGGTGAGCACTTTAACTCAGAAAAAAGCAGATCAAGATAATGATGATCAGGAAAAAGATGAGAAGAAAAAAGATGATCAAAATGTTAAACTAGCGTCT
>CAZYOA010000001.1:34264-243387 GCA_964648665.1 uncultured Planctomycetales bacterium
GTGGATGTAGTTGAAAAACCAGCGTCTGTGGATGTAGTTGAAAAACCAGCGTCTGTGGATGTAGTTGAAAAACCAGCGTCTGAGTAGTGCAATTTTAATTTTTAAAAAGATTTTTAAGTTTCAATGTACATATAGACGAAAGGAATCAAAATGACTGTGGGCGTCGACGCAATTAAAGAATTAAGAGAAATGACTTCTTGTGGTGTTATTGAATGTAAAAAAGCGCTAGAGGAAACAGATGGAGATCTTCAAAAAGCTAAAGATGTTTTAAGAAAACGAGGACTTGAGTTAGCTGCTAAAAAAGGTGGTAGAGTTGCTACTGAGGGACGCGTTGAAGCTTATATTCATTTAGGCTCAAAGATTGGTGTTTTGGTAGAAATAAACTGTGAAACAGATTTTGTTGCAAGAAATGATGAGTTTATTCAATTTTCGAAAGATGTTGCGATGCATATTGCAGCCATGAATCCAAAATATGTTCGTAAAGAAGATGTTCCTGAAGATGTTCTTTCTGAGCAAAAAGATAAAGATGCATTTTGTAAAGAAGCTTGTCTTTTAGAGCAGCCTTTTGTTAAGGATTCAAAATTGACAATTCAAGATTATTTGAATAATCTTGTAGCTAAAATTGGTGAAAATATGTTCGTTGGCCGATTTGATCGTTTTAAGGTTGGGGAAGTTGAATAAAAAACCAATATATAAAAGAATTCTTCTTAAGCTTAGCGGCGAAGCTATGCAAGGTGTTCATGGTCACGGCATAGACGCTGAGATTTGCGTTTCTCTCGCAAGGCAAATTAAAGAAGTTTGGAAGTCTGGTGTTAAAATTGCTTTGGTTGTTGGAGGTGGTAATTTCTTTAGAGGACAGGTCGAGTGTGCTAAGTTTGATCTTGATCGTTCTGTTGCTGATTACATGGGAATGCTTGCAACAGTTTTAAATGGTCTTGCTCTTCAGAATGCTCTTGAGCACGTGGGCGTACCGACACGCGTTATGACTGCAATTGATATGCATGCTATTGCCGAACCTTATATTCGACGTCGAGCGATGCGGCATTTAGAAAAAGATCGAGTTGTTATTTTTGTAGCTGGAACAGGTAATCCATATTTTACAACAGATACAGCTGCAGCGTTGAGAGCTAAAGAAATTGGAGCTGAAGTTATTTTAAAGGCAACAAAAGTTGATGGTGTTTATTCAGCAGATCCTATGAAAGACAAAACGGCTAAAAAGTTTTCGAGTTTAAAATTTATTGATGTCTTAAATAAAGATTTAAAGGTTATGGATGCAACGGCCATTAGTATGTGTATGGACAATAATTTACCAATTGTTGTGTTCGATTTAACCAAAGTTGGAAATATTAAAAAAGCAGTCTTTGGTCAAAAAATTGGAACAACCGTAAAATAAACGGGGGCGAGTAATGATAAGCAAAGAAGTCATCCGAGAGACAGAAGCAAAAATGAAGAAAACAATCGAATCTGTGAGGCGAGAGTTTTCTGAAGTTCGAACTGGACGTGCTCATCCAGGATTAATCGAAGGGCTTCATGCAGATTATTATGGAACTCCGACGATGATTAAGCAAATTGCGTCAATTACAGTTCCAGATGCTAGAACGGTTGTTGTCCAGCCATGGGATGTGTCTGCGATTCCTGAGATTGAAAAGGCGATTACAAATTCAAAGCTTGGCATTATGCCATCAAATGATGGTACAGTTGTTCGACTGAATGTGCCTCAGCTTTCTAAGGAAAGACGTGTAGAGCTTGCCAAAGTTGTTAAAGATATGGCGGAAAACGGAAGAATTTCTCTCCGTTCAATTAGGCGAGATGCGAATGATAGAATAAAGAAACTTGAGACTGAAAAGAAAATATCTGAAGATGATAGTTTTTCTGGACAAGAAACAATTCAGAAATTAACTAATAAATATATTATAGAAGTTGATGAAGTTTTAGTAGCCAAAGATAAAGAATTAGAAGAATTTGGCAAGTAGATCTTTCTAAGAATTTGACCCACTAGCTCATCCGGTAGAGCACAGCCCTTTTAAGGCTGGTGTGCCGCGTTCAAGTCGCGGGTGGGTCACCATTTTTTACGGGCGGATGGCGGAATTGGTAGACGCGCTAGTCTTAGGAACTAGTGGGGCAACTCATGGAGGTTCAAGTCCTCTTCCGCCCATTTAAAAGAATTTATTGTAAAATTATGCGGCGGTAATTCAGTGGTAGAATGCGTCCTTGCCAAGGACGATGTCGTGAGTTCGAGCCTCATCCGCCGCTTTTAATTTTTTTGTATAAATTGTCAAAGGGACCTTAAGGAGGAAGTAGATGAATTTAAGCGAATTTTTGTGTAAGAAAGCAATTTCTGTTGATTTGAACAAAAAAACAAAAAAAGAAGTTGTCCAAGAGTTAATTCAACTTTTGGTTGATGCAGATGTTGTTGAAAACAAAAATAAGGGAAAGATTTTTGATGTTATTATTGCTCGAGAAGAGCTTGGTTCAACAGCGATCGGTCAAGGGGTGGCTATTCCTCACGCAAAGTTTGATGGCGTCAACAAGCTTGTTGCAAGCCTTGGCATTAGTAAGGGAGGCGTTGAATTTGATTCGCTTGACGGCGAGCCTGCGCACATCTTTTTTCTTCTTATCGCACCTGCAGACTCCGCAGGACCGCACTTGAAAGCGTTGGCTAGAATTTCTCGTCTTTTAAAAGACAAATTCTTTAGAGACAGCCTAAAATCAGCTGATAGCACCAAAGCTGTTTTAAAACTAATTGCGCTCGAAGACGAGCGAATTGGTTAATAATAATTGATTTTGTAACGCTAAATTAACACTATAGAAGTAAGATATGAGTAACGATAACCAAGGCATCGTTGAGAACATTGTCAAATGGCTTTATCCTGGAATGAGGATAAAGCGATGGCTTTTAACGTCAATTTTTGGCATTGCTATTGTTGCTCTCGGATCTGTATTTGCGGCGGCCTCGTATACATTGGTGAGCATTTTTGGATTTGTTATTATTATTTGCGGCATCGTTCTAGTCGTTTTTGGTATTGTTAAAATTATTGTTTCTTTAATTACAGTATTTTTACCAGAGCGAGAGCGCGAACTTGTTAATATTTTGTATCAAAGACGCTATTTAGAGCGTGGACCAAAAGTTGTTGCGATTGGTGGAGGTCATGGTCTTTCAAACCTCTTGTTAGGGTTAAAAGAATATACATCAAATTTGACGGCTATTGTTACAGTTGCTGATAGTGGTGGATCTTCGGGACGGCTTCGAGAAGAATTTAATATTGTTGCACCTGGAGATATTCGAAATTGTCTTGTTGCGTTAGCGGATGCACCGGCATTAATGGGCGAGCTTTTTCAGTTTCGATTTTCACAAGAATCTGAGCTTAAAGGGCATAATTTTGGAAACCTTTTTTTAACGGCTATGGTTCAGCTAACAGACGGTGATTTTGAAAAAGCTGTCAAAGAGTCAAGTAAGGTTTTAGCGATTCGCGGTAAGGTTGTTCCTTCAACAGTTAACAATGTTCAGTTAGTTGCTGAGTATGAAGATGGTTCGATTACCGAGGGAGAAGCAAAGATTCCAAAAGCGAATACGCCAATTAAGCGATTGTATTTAAAGCCAGAGGATAGCAAGCCAACAGAAGAATCTGTCGAAGCCATTAAGAATGCTGATGTTATTATTTTGGGTCCTGGAAGCTTGTACACAAGCATTATCCCAAACTTGATTATTAACGGCATGACGGAATCTATTGAAAATTCAGATGCGCTTAAGATTTATATTTGTAATGTGATGACTCAGGAAGGCGAAACCGAAAAATTTAGCGCTAGTGATCATGTTCGAGTTTTATTAGAGCATACAAGTTCAAAGATTGTTGATATCGCATTGATTAATAATGCTAAGGCTCCAGGCGATGCGCTAGCTTCTTATGAAAAAGAAAATTCTTATCCGGTTGAAGCGGATTCGGAAAATATAAGAATGCTTGGTCCTAAGGTTGTGGCAGAGGATCTTCTTGGTGTTGATGATTATGTTAGGCATGACTCTCAGAAGTTAACGCAAGCACTTATTGATACGATTGAGAAGCATCGCGTTATTAAGCGCTAGAAAAGATTGAATTAATGTCGAGAATTGAAAAAGAAATTACAGTTGAAGCAGATCAAGGTTTACATGCGCGTCCAGCAGCATTGTTTGTTCAGATTGCAAATAAATTTGATGCAGAAATTACGGTGCGCAAAGGACCAGAATGTGTTAATGGTAAATCGATCATGGGTATTTTGATGTTGGCGGCAGAAAAGGGAAGTAAACTAATTGTTTCAGCTGAAGGCGATGACGCTGAGACTGCATCTAATGAGTTGATTAATTTCTTAACAAATACTATTTCGGAATAAAATATGACAAAGACAAAAAAGAAAGAATTGATTTTAACAGGAATTCCTGCGGCACCTGGCGTTGCTTCTGGTCCAGCATTTATTCTTGATAAACAAGATTTGTATATCTCTTCGCGCGCGATCATGGAAAAAGAAATTCCTATTGAGATTGCACGCTTCGAAGAAGCTTTGATTAAAACGAGAGAAGAAATCTTAACAATTCAAACGCAAATTTCAAAAGATATGGGTGTTCGTCATGCTCAAATTTTTGATGCTCATTTACTTGTTCTAGAAGATCGAACGATTATTCAGGAAGTTATTAAAAATATTAAGAAAGAGAAATTTTGTATAGAATACGTTTTTTCTCAAGTTATGAAAAAGTATATTAAAGTTTTTTCTGAGATCGAAGATGAATACTTGCGTGATCGAACAAGTGATATTAACGATGTGAGTAAGCGTGTTTTAAAAAATTTAGTTGAAGAGACAAAGCTTCATGATTTAAGCGATTTAAGAGAAGAAACAATTGTTATTGCACATGATTTTTCTCCATCTGACACGGCTGGCATGTATAACAAGAAGATATTAGCTTTTGCTACAGATGTTGGGGGGCGCACATCGCATACAGCGATTATGGCAAAATCTTTAGGGATTCCAGCAGTTGTTGGTCTTAAGGATACAACGCTTTGCATTAGCAACCAAGATGATTTAATTGTTGATGGGCGAAAAGGATTAATTATTGTTAATCCGTCAGAGAAAACAAAACAAAAATATAATATTGTAAGAAATAAGATTGCTGCGTCAAGAACACGTTTTGATGATATCAAGGATTTACCAGCCGAAACTAAGGATGGTCGACGTGTTTCGATTACAGCAAACTTGGAGCTTCCAGAAGAAATTCCAATGCTTTTAAAACAAGGGAGTAGTGGCATTGGGCTTTATCGAACTGAATATTTATACATGAATCGAAATGATTTGCCAAGTGAAGAGGAGCAGTTTAAAGCTTATAAATATATTGTAAAAAAGATGGCACCAAATCCTGTTGTGATTCGAACGCTTGATTTAGGTGGAGATAAGTTTGCTTCAAGCGTAGAGATGCCGAAAGAGATGCAATCATTTTTAGGATGGCGTGCTATTCGTTTTTGCTTGACTCGTCCCGATATTTTTAAAATACAGCTTCGTGCAATTTTGCGTGCATCGGCATATGGAAATTTAAAAATGATGTATCCTATGATTTCAGGTGTTTGTGAGCTTCGTGAAGCAAACGCAGTTTTGCAAGAAGTTAAAAATAGTTTGAAAAAAGAAAAGATTGCTTTTAAGGCTAAAATGCCTGTTGGTGTCATGATTGAAGTTCCTTCGGCGGCAATGACTGCAGATATCTTGGCTAAAGAATCTGATTTCTTTAGCATTGGGACAAACGACCTTGTTCAGTATACATTGGCTGTTGATCGGACAAATGAGCAAACAGCAAATCTTTATCAGCCAGGGCATCCATCTATTTTGAGATTGATCAAGCGAACAATTGATGCTGCTCATGAGGCTGGGATTGAAGTAGGATTGTGTGGAGAAGCATCTAGCGAGCCAATTTTAGCTTTTCTTTTGCTCGGACTCGGCTTAGACGAATTTAGTATGTCGTCTTTAAATATTTTGCAGATTAAAGAATTGATTCGAAGCGTTAATTATTCAGACGCTCAATTTGTTGCCAGAGAAGCTTTAAGTCTTTCAACGGCTGAGTATGTTGAAGAGTTTTTAAAAATGAAATTAAAAAAATACGCACCTCATATTTATAGCGGAAAAAAATAAGTTTATGAAAGTTTTGATTCTAGCAGCAGGTTATGGAACACGCTTGTATCCTTTGACAAAGGATCAGCCTAAGCCGTTACTTTTAGTTAGCGATAAGCCGATTGTTGATCATTTAATTGAAAAAGTTAAGGACGCTAAGAATTTAAGTGAAATTTATGTTGTAACGAATGATAAGTTTTTTGAGAACTTTAAGATTTGGGCTTCAGAAAAAAAAGATTGTATTGTTCCCATTACGATTATTAATGATAATACAAAAACACCAGAAGATCGATTAGGCTCTATTGGTGATGTTCAGTTTATTCTTGAGCAATGTAGCGTTAGCGAAGACTTGCTTGTTATCGGTGGAGATAATTTATTTGATTATTCTTTAGATGAATTTCTAAGTTTTTCTAGCGAGAATAAAGATAGAGTTACCGTTGGCCTTTACGATGTTAAAAAAAAGGAAAGAGCAAGTAAATTCGGAGTTGCTCAAATGAATGGTGATCGTATTATTACGCTTTTTGAAGAAAAGCCAGAAATTCCAAAGACAAGCTTGATTGCAATGTGCTTATATTATATGCCACATCAAACATTGTCCCTGATTAAGGCGTATATTCAAGATTCAGGAAAAGCGGATCGAGCCGGAGATTATATCAATTGGCTTTGTGAAACAAAAAAACTTTTAGGATTTCAGTTTGAAGGAAGATGGTATGACATAGGAAGCATTGAGGCATATACTCAAGCGCAGAATGATTTTAAAACAAATTTCTAAATTTTAAGGGAGGAAATTTAAGTGAAAGGTAAATATTTCGTTACATCAGAGTCAGTTGGAAATGGACATCCAGATAAAGTATGTGATCAGATTTCAGATGCAGTTTTAGATGCTGTTTTAAAAGATGATCCAAAGGGTAGAGTTGCCTGTGAAACATTTATTACAACTGGTCTTGTTGTTGTTGGTGGAGAAATTACAGCAAAAACATATGTAAATATCCAGAAACTTGTTAAGGATGTTCTTTTAGATATTGGTTATAATCACGATAAATATGGTTTTTCAGCTTATACATGTGCTATTTTAAATGCTATTGTTAGTCAATCTCCTGATATTTCACAAGGTGTTGATTCTGGTGGAGCTGGAGATCAGGGTATTATGATTGGTTATGCTTGTGACGAAACAAAAGAGCTTATGCCCTTGCCAATTATGTTAGCGCATAAAATTGTGAAAAAGGTAGAAGATGTTCGAAAATCAAAAGAGCTAGATTATCTTGGCCCTGATTGCAAGAGTCAAGTTACAATTGAATATAAAGATGAAAAGCCAATACGCGCGGATGCTGTTGTTTTAGCATGTCAGCATACAGAAAAGATTCTTGATAAGACAGGAAAGAAGATTACTGATAAATCAAGAAAGCAAATGATTGATACAATTATCCGACCTGTTTTAGGAAAATTGATTGATAAGAAAACAAAGTTTTATGTCAACCAAACAGGAAAGTTTGTTGTTGGTGGCCCACAATCAGATACTGGTCTTACAGGACGAAAAATTATTGTTGATACATATGGCGGTGTTGTATCTCATGGTGGTGGTGCTTTTTCTGGAAAAGATCCAAGTAAGGTTGATCGATCAGCAACGTATATGGCACGTTATATTGCTAAGAATATTGTTGCTGCAAAATTAGCTAAGAAATGTTGGATAGAGCTTGGATATGCTATTGGAAAAGCAGAGCCTGTTAGCATTATGATCGACACTTTTGGAACAGGCAAAATTTCTGAGCAAGAGATTGTCAAGCTTGTTGAAAAAACTTTTGACTTAACTCCTCGAGGAATTGTTAAAACGCTAGATCTTCTTAAGCCAATTTATCGCAAAACAGCAGCATACGGTCATTTTGGACGACCAGAATTTTCTTGGGAAAAAACAGATAAAGCAGCAAAGCTTGCTAAAGGTTTGAAGTAAATAAACGAGGAATAAAATGACAGAATTAAAAAAAGTTGTACAAGATTATAAGATTGCTGATATTTCTTTGGCAGAGTTTGGCCATAAAGAAATTGAGCTTGCTGAAAAAGAAATGCCTGGGTTAATGTCGCTTCAAGAGCGATATGGCAAAGAAAAGCCTTTAAAAGGCGCGCGTATTATGGGATCACTTCACATGACGATCCAAACCGCGGTTTTAATTAAGACTTTAATTGAATTGGGTGCACAAGTGCGATGGGCGAGTTGTAATATTTTCTCGACTCAAGACCATGCCGCTGCAGCTATTGCAGATTTAGGTGTTCCGGTTTTTGCTTGGAAGGGTGAAACCTTAAAAGAATATTGGCGGTGTACGCTTCAAGCATTATCTTTTTCTGGAGGCAACGGACCAACATTGATTGTTGATGATGGTGGCGATGCAACGATGATGGTTCATAAAGGTGTTGAAGCTGAGGACGATACGTCGATACTAGACGCTAAAGTTGATACAGAAGATGAAAAAGAATTGTATGTTTGCCTTAAAGAGGTTTTAAATCAAGATAAAGATAAATGGCATCGCATGGTTAAAGACATCAGAGGTGTTTCAGAAGAAACAACAACAGGTGTTCATAGGCTTTATCAGATGATGACAGATGAAAAACTTTTGTTTCCTGCCTTTAATGTTAATGATTCTGTGACAAAATCAAAGTTTGACAATCTTTATGGTTGTCGCGAATCTTTGGCAGATGGCATTAAACGCGCAACAGATATTATGATTGCGGGTAAAATCGTTGTTGTTTGTGGTTATGGAGATGTTGGAAAGGGATGTGCGCGTTCGATGAAAAGTTATGGCGCACGCGTTATTATCACAGAAATTGATCCGATTTGCGCATTGCAAGCTTCTATGGAAGGTTTTGAAGTTAACATAATTGAAAATGCTTTAGATATCGGCGATATTTATGTGACGACAACAGGAAATCTTGAAATTATTACAGCTGAGCATATGTCAAAAATGAAAGATGGCGCTATCGTTTGTAACATTGGTCATTTTGATAATGAAATTCAAGTTGTAAAACTTGAAAATTGGCCTGGCGTTAAAAAAGTTAATATTAAGCCACAGGTTGATCAGTTTTATTTTAAAGAAGGACATTCGATTGTTCTTTTAGCCGAAGGGCGCCTAGTTAATTTGGGTTGTGCAACTGGACATCCATCTTTTGTTATGAGTAATTCATTTACAAATCAAACGTTGGCACAACTTGATCTTTGGAAGAATGATTATGAAATAGGTGTTTATCGATTACCAAAGAAACTAGATGAAGAAGTTGCACGTCTTCATCTAGATCACGTTGGAGCAAAATTAACTGTTATGACAGAGAAGCAAGCAAAGTATATTGGCTATCCTGTTGAGGGACCTTATAAACCAGAACATTATCGATATTAATATGACAGAGAAATCAATAAAGAAAATAGCAGTTTTAACTTCTGGTGGCGATGGGCCAGGCATGAATGCAGCAATTCGTAGTGTTGTGCGAACAGCTGTTTATAATGGAATAGAAGTTAAAGGTGTTATGCATGGATATGATGGATTAATTAACGATGAAGTTGTTGATTTAAATCATCGATCTGTTGCTAATATTATTAGTCGAGGTGGAACATTTTTGAAAACAGCACGTTCTCCTGAATTTAAAAATGAGAGTGGGCAAAGGCGAGCTGTTGAGACTTTAAAGAAATATGGCATTGATGCTGTTGTCGTTATCGGCGGCGATGGAAGTTATGCAGGTGCTTTTGATCTTTTTACAAAATGGAAAATTCCAACCATTGGTCTTCCAGGAACGATTGACAATGATCTTTGCGGAACGGATCAAACAATCGGATGTCACACGGCGGTTAATACAGCGTTAGATGCAATTGATAAAATTCGCGACACATCTCATAGCATGGAGCGTATTTTTGTAATTGAGGTTATGGGCAACCATTCAGGATATATTGCGCTTCAGGTGGCTTTAGGTTCAGGTGCCGAAGATGTTATTATCCCTGAGCGAAAGTTTGATTATAGTGAAATGTATGAAGATATTAAAAAAGGACATGCGATAGGTAAAATTAGTTGGACTATTGTTGTTGCTGAAGGTGCTGGAAAAGCACATGAAGTTGCTAGCAAAGTTACAGAAATTACAGGATTTGAAAGTCGCTATGTTGTTTTAGGTCATATTCAAAGAGGTGGAGTTCCGACGGCATCTGATCGTATTTTAGCAACACGTGTTGGCTCGGCTGCTGTTGATTGTCTTTTAAGAGGAGAATATGGCAAAGCTATTGGTGTTGTGCAGGAAAAAATTAATATTATTGATTTGGGGCAAGCATGTACGATGAGTGCTGTTCCGATTGATGAATATTGCAAGTTGATTAAAGTTTTAACGTAACAATAAAAGGAGTAGGAAAATGGCAAAGATTTATTATGAAAAAGACGCAAGTTATGATTCAATTCAAGACAAAACGATCGCGATCGTTGGTTATGGTATTCAAGGTCGCGCTCAAGCGCTTAATCTTCGAGATAGCGGGCTTAACGTAATCGTTAGCGAGCTTGAGGATACTGAAAATTTTGCAAAGGCTATTGAAGATGGATTCAAACCGCTAGATGCAAAAAAGGCAGCTAAGAAAGCAGATATTATTCAGATCTTAACACAAGATCATGTTCAAGCGATGCTTTACAAAAAAGCAATCAAGAGAAATTTGACAGCAGGGAAGTCTCTTGTTTTTTCTCATGGATTTAATATTCATTTTGGACAAATTGTTCCGCCAGTAGATGTTGACGTTTTTATGATTGCACCTAAAGGACCAGGGGCTCTTGTGCGAAGTCAGTATGAAGAAGGCAAGGGTGTTCCTTGTTTAGTTGCGATTCATCAAGATGCAACAGGCAATGCGCTTAAAGTAGCTTTGGCTTACGCTAAAGGTATTGGTGGAGCACGCGCTGGTGTTATTGAAACAACTTTTAAAGAAGAAACAGAAACAGATTTATTTGGCGAGCAAGCTGTTTTATGTGGTGGTGTTAGTGAGCTTGTTAAAGCTGGTTTTGATACTTTAGTCGAAGCTGGTTATCAACCAGAAATTGCTTATTTTGAATGCTTACATGAGCTCAAGCTTATTACAGATTTGATTTATTCAACGGGTATTCAAGGCATGAGAAAATGTGTTTCAGATACAGCAGAATATGGTGATCTTTCTCGAGGAAAGAGAGTTGTTAGCGACAAAACACGTAAAGTTATGAAAAAGATGTTAACCGAGGTTCAGTCTGGCAAATTTGCTAAAGAGTGGATCCGAGAAAATAAAAAAGGAAGACCAAATTTCACGCAATGGCGCAAAGAAGCAGATGAGCACCAAATTGAAAAAGTTGGAAAAGAGCTTCGAGGTATGATGCCGTGGATGAAGCAAAAGTAAAAAAGGATATTCCTTTTTAGAGGTAATAAAAATGAGTAAAAAAGATAAAGTATTTATATTCGATACAACATTGCGTGACGGTGAACAAGCGCCGGGCGCAAGCATGAATGCCAAGGAAAAGTTGGAAGTTGCTTTTCAGTTGGAGCGTTTAGGCGTTGATGTTATTGAAGCAGGATTTCCTGTGATTTCTAAGGGGGATTTTGATTCTGTAAAGAGTGTGGCAAAGCACATCAAGAAGTCTCGTGTATGTGGTTTGGCTCGATCAGTTAAAAAAGATATTGATGCGTGCTACGATGCGGTAAAAGGTGCAAAAAGACCACGCATTCATATATTTTTGGCGACATCAAAAATTCATCTTGAATATAAATTAAAACGAAGTAAGGAAGAAATTTTAAAAATGGCTGTTGATGCTGTTAAGTATGCGAAAAAAAAGACAGATGATGTCGAATTTTCTCCAGAAGACGCATCTAGAACAGATAAAAATTTCTTATATAGTATTGTTGAGGCTGTTATTAAGGCGGGTGCGAAGACCGTTAATATTCCCGATACAGTTGGCTATGGTGTTCCAGATCAATTTGGACAATTGATTGCTGATATTCGAAACAATGTGCCGAATATCAACAAGGCAATTGTTTCTGTTCATTGTCACAATGATTTAGGAATGGCTGTTGCTAATTCTTTGGCGGCTGTAAAGAATGGTGCGCGCCAAGTGGAATGCACAGTTAATGGCAT
This sequence comes from uncultured Planctomycetales bacterium, assembly GCA_964648665.1. Taxonomy (GTDB): domain Bacteria; phylum Omnitrophota; class Gorgyraeia; order Zapsychrales; family Aceulaceae; genus Aceula. The sequence continues at coordinate 46,494 of CAZYOA010000001.1, forward strand.
TGGCGAGCGCGCTGGTAATGCTTCAGTAGAAGAGATTATTATGGCTCTTCAAACACGATCAGATTATTATGGATGTACAACAAATATAAAAACTCAAGAAATTTGTAGGGCATCACGCTTGGTAAGTAAATATAGCGGATTCTTAGTTGCACCTAACAAAGCTATTGTTGGAGCGAATGCGTTTCGACATGAGGCAGGCATTCATCAAGATGGTGTTTTAAAGGAGCGGACAACATATGAAATTATGCGACCAGAAGATGTTGGGTTTGTTGAAACAGGTTTAGTTTTAGGCAAGCATTCGGGCCGTCATGCGTTTCGTGTACGTTTAAAAGCATTGGGCATTGATTTAAAAGATCAAGAATTAGATCGTGCTTTTGATCGCTTTAAGAATGTTGCTGATAAGAAAAAAGAAGTTTACGATGAAGACTTGGTTGCAATCGTTGAAGACGAGGCAAAATTGGTTCCAAAAGCATGGCAGCTTGTTAGTCTTTCTGCGACTAGCGGAACAAATATTGCACCAAAAGCAACTGTATCGATTAAGGCCAAGGGAAAAACTTTCGAAAAGAGTTCTTCTGGTGATGGTCCGGTTGATGCATGCTATAAAGCTATTGAAAGCATCGTTAAGGTTAAAGGCGAGCTTTTGGATTATGGAATTCAATCTGTTACGCGTGGCAAAGATGCTTTAGGTGAGGTTACTGTTAAAGTTCGCATTAAGGGCAAGAGTTATATTGCTCATGGTGTAAGTACAGATATCTTAGAGGCATCTGCCAAAGCGTACTTGAATGCAATCAACAATATGATTGCTCAATCAAAATAAATATTTATGAGCGAACAAAAATCTACTTACGGGCTGATAGGTTATCCACTAGGGCATAGTCTATCGCCTGTAATGCATAACGCAGCGTTTGAAGCATTAGAAGTAGACGCGACCTACAATCTTTTTCCTCTGAAAGAAGAAGAGTTGTCATCTTTTTTAGGAGAGTTGAAGAGTCCAGATAGTCCTATCTTTGGTCTTAATGTGACCGTCCCTTACAAGGAAAAAGTTATTCCTTATCTTGATACATTAAATCCTTATGCAAAAAAGGTTAAAGCTGTAAACACGATTGTTGTTGGAAAGAATAGAAAGCTTACTGGATACAATACAGATGGGCCAGGATTTCTTACGCATTTAACAGAGCTTGAATTTAATCCACAGTCAAAACGTATTTCGATTTTAGGAGCAGGGGGAGCAGCACGTGCAATTCTTTCTGTTTTTTGCATGGCTGATCAGGGCCCTGAGTGGATTAAAATTTATGATATTGATTATAATAAAGCCAAAGCGCTTGTTAATGATCTTTCGCAAAGCTTGAATTGTGAAAAGGTTGAGATTTGTCAAAGCATTGATGATCTTAATATTGAGCTTTCTGACCTTTTGATTAATGCTACGCCAATTGGCTTGAAAGAAACAGACGTGCCGATTATCGAAGAAGATCTTTTGCATTCAGATATGCTTGTTTATGATTTAATTTATAATCCAGCACAAACAAAACTTTTAAAAATGGCTGAAGAAAAAGGTGCAAAAACATCTAATGGGTTAGGTATGCTTTTTTATCAAGGAGTTCTAGCGTTTCAACATTGGGCGGAGATTGATTTGCCTGAGGTTGTTCGCCAAAAAATGAAAAATGCACTTTACGAAGGGATAAAAGCTTTATGATCATGGAACAGCAATTTTTTTCTATTTCTATTTTTCTTTTTGGTTTAATTGTCGGAAGTTTTTTAAATGTTTGTATTATTCGCATGGCTAAAGAAGAATCTATTGTTATGCCAGGATCTCATTGTCTAAAGTGTAAGAAGCAGATTCCTTGGTATGACAATATTCCGCTTTTAAGTTTTATTCTGCTAAGAGGGAAGTGTCGATTTTGTGGTGAAAAATTTTCTTTTCGTTATTTTTTTATTGAACTTTTAACAGGTCTTGTATTTTTAGGAATGTATCAATATGTTGGTTTGCGTTTAATTTTGATTCCATATTTGGTTATGATGTCAGGATTTATCGTTGCAACATTTACAGATATTGATGAGCGAATTATTCCAGATGAAATTAGTATTGGTGGCATGATCGTAGGTCTTGTTTTGAGTCTTCTTATCCCTGAATTGCATAAAACAGATTTACATCTTTTATCTTTGTGGAGATCAGTTTTAGGGGTCTTGATTGGTGGAGGATCGATTTATTTGATGGGTATCCTTGGTGATTTTATCTTTAAAAAAGAATCTATGGGTGGCGGCGATGTTAAGCTTATGGCTATGATTGGTGCATTCTTAGGTTGGAAATTGGCAATTTTAGCATTCTTTATCGCTCCTTTCTTTGGTGCGGTTTTTGGTATCATCGAAAAAATTAGAACAAAGCAAAGCCTTATCCCTTATGGCCCGTTTCTTGTTATAGGCGCTTTGATCGCACTTTTCTATTCCGATCCAATTATCAATTGGATTCTTACCGGATACGGTCTTAAATGACGTGTATTAATTAAACATCTAACTAATATTAATACTTATATTTACTTCTAAAAAGTTGTTTTTCTGTCTAAATATGTTATCTTTTAAGTAACGATGAATATTAATACTTAAAAGAACTCTATTATGAACAGAAAAATCTTTAAAAATAAAGTTTTATTCTTGTGTATCAGTGTTTTTTTTATTTTTAGCACTGTTTTGCAAGCTTCTCCATTGATTGGGTCGAATTTAGTATTGGTCCCAACATTTTCTTCAGGTCAAATTTTTACACCTCCTCTTATCGCAGGAATTCAGATTGATGATAAGAATCCATTCTTATTCAATTTCTTTGTTCACCCAGGCGATAATAATCTTGAAGATCAAAACTTAAATCAAGAAGCAAAGAGAATGATTAGATATTTCTTGGCTTCGTTAACTATTCCAGAAAAAGATTTTTGGGTCAATCTTTCTCCGTATGAAAAAGATCGCATTATTGAAGAAAAGTTCTCAGAAACAGAGCTTGGGCGAGATTTATTAAGCCAAGATTACCTTTTAAAGCAAATGGTGAGCATGCTAATGCATCCAGATGGGGAGATTGGAAAGAAGTTTTGGAAAAAAATTTACAAGAAGGCATATGAAGCTTTTGGGACGACTGAGGTTTCTGTTAATTCTTTAAACAAGGTTTGGATTGTTCCTGAAAAGGCTACTGTTTATCAACAAGGAAATGCGGCGTTTGTCACAGAGGCTAAGCTTAAAGTTCTTATGGAAAAAGATTATTTGGCTTTGCGGGAGCATGGAGAAAGATCTTCTAGCAAGGATGCGTTAAGAAATAACCAAGAAAACGAGAAGGAAAGTTTTTCAAGTAAAATTATTCAAGAAATTATTATTCCAGAGATTGAAAGGGAAGTTAATTTTGGAAAAGCTTTTAGCCCTTTGCGTCAGGCCTATCATGCTCTTATTCTAGGGGATTGGTTTAAGAAGAAGTTGTCGAAAAATATTATTAATCATATTTATACAAATAAGGGAAAAACTTCTGGAATTGATGCGTATGATCAATCTGAGACTAAAAGAATTTATTTAGAATATGTTGAAAACTATAAAAAGGGAATTTGTAATTATATAAAAACAGAATATGATTCGACTCAAAAGAAATATATTCCTCGTAAATATTTTTCTGGTGGAATAATGTGTATGAATGTCGATACGAAGGTTGTTGAAGACATCAAAAAAGTTTCTTCTTCAGGGTTAAAGGAAATTGAAAAGGATGCTATAAAATATAGAGTTATTTTAAAGCAAGCATCTTCTAAGATTTTTGTTAACAAAGCGTCCGATGAGTTTCTTCCAAAAGATGGTTCGATCTTTAATAATGAATATGCTGTTCAGGGTTTTATTGAGGGGCTTCCTAAGGAAAATCGTGCTTTTCATATAGAAAATCTAAAAGAGTGGGTAGTCGAAAATGCCGATTATTATCTTACTCAGCGTTTTTCTGGATTGATTCGGTGGGATTTTTTTATTGAAGGGCTTCTTCCGTCTTTTGGATTCTCAGATCAGCAAGTTTTTGAAATTGTCGAGCGGCTTGAGATTGAGGAAAAGATTACTGAGGACGTCACTCCTAATAATTTTGAATTCTTTCTTAAGCAAGCAAGGCTATTAGGGTCATCAACTCGGCCTTATGTAAAAATTTTATACAAAAGTCTTATTGCTTATCTTGAACTTCATAAAGAGAAAATAGTTAAAAGAGATTTTCAAGATATTAAAATGATGAAAAATGTTCTTCAGGGTGAAATTATTAATTCGTTTGCATCTCAGCGTGGAAGTGAAAAATTATGTCTTATGGCACGTCAAATGGTTAAATCTGCTTTTTTCTTTTCAAGTTCAAGAATGGAAAAAATTGATAAACTTACCCGCTTTATTGAAAGAAGCGTTTTTGACAGAAATATCCATAAATATCAAGATTTAATGGACTTTCCAAGGCTCAAGAGAGCTTTAAAGGCTAAGCGTAATAAGGACAGAAAAGAAGATGGGAGCGGGAGATATTCGCTAGAAATAACAAAGGCGTTAGATGAGCTAATCACCGAAATCGAAAAGATTATAGAAAATCCTTCAGCAGCATCGGAAGATTTAATTAAATTTTGGGAAGAAATGAATGGGCAGTTGATTGCAGGCAATATAAAGAAAAAGGAAATATTGACTAATTCAAGAAAAATTTTGGAAAAACTAAAAGAAGTAGAAGGTTTTTATGCTAATGAAGAGAAGGTGCGGGTTTTGCTTGAGATGACAGGAATTCGTACGAGCCTTTATTTAAATATTGTTCAAGCAGTGCAAGAGGCTTATCGAATTAATCAGAGTGATGAAAAGCGCTATGGAAGTCACATTCAAGAGTCCAGAGACATGGGAAAAGTCGCTTATAAAATGATTGAGGGAGACATTCTTCTTGAGGAGAAGATTGTTGAATATTCTCGTTCAGTTTTTTCTGATCTCCGAGAAAGCATTGATCCAAGAAATCTGACTCATGAGAATATTCAGGATACCATTTCTGCTGTTTATATTATTGCTAAAAATATGTCGTATTCATTAGGGTCACAGCCGGCATTAGGAATCTTTGCAGATAATTTAATTAAGCTACGCGACAAAGAGGTATACAAAGAGGAGGATTATTATAGGATTTTTGGACTTATTCAGCAAATTCAGGCAGAACTTAATGATGTTATTGATAATCTTACGAAGGAGTTTAAGCCTCGTGTTGAACTTATTCAGAAGAAGCAAGGCCTTAAATATTGGGAGGATACGCCTGAATCTCTTGGTTTTGCACAGGATTTATTGCTAACAACAATGCTTCGACAATTTAACGAAAGATTTCTTTTAGATTGTCGAAAAATAATTGATCAAATTGAGGGGCCGCAAGAGCTAACCATGACTGTTGATCTTGTTTCTCAGAAAAAAGTTAGAAAGATCGCCAATATTTTAGTTGATTGGACGAAGATTCCTTGGGTTATTGGTCCTAAAGAAGCGACTGAGAATCTATTTAAATTTATTGGGTCTAAGGTTCATGGGCTTTATGTGATGCTGAAATTAGGTATGCCTATTCCTGAATGGTTTGTGATTCGCGCAAATCCTGAAAAAGATATATTTGACCTTAAAGATATCCGTAGTGATTTAGAGATACAAATAAGGAAAATTGAAGATAAAAATGGTACAAGAATGGGAGATCCTAAAAACCCCTTATTATTTTCTTTGAGATCTGTTTTTCAGATTTCAATGCCTGGAGAGTTTTCAACGGTTTTAAACGTTGGGATGAACGATGAAGTGTTTGAAGGATTAAAAAAGAGCCATAGTGAGGAATTTGCCTTAAAGACATATATTAATTTTTTAAAAACATATGGAGAATTGATGGGGCCATTGATGTCTGATGAAGCGTATAATGAGTTTCGACCTTTAAACGATCGCGGTGATTTAAATGATTTAAGAAAAACTTTTAAGCAAATGAAAGATATCTTAAATTTCTCTAAGATTAAAATTCCTCAAGATCCTTGGAAACAAATTGAGATTATTACAGATTTTATTATGAATCACTCTATCACGAGTGATATTCGCGATTTTTTGGCATGCCAGGGTGTCCCGGATTCATGGAAGGTAAGTGTTATTTTTCAAGAAATGGATTTTGGTTATTTAAAAAAGGATTCCTTTACGGCTGTTGTGCATACGCGCGATGTTATTACAGGGAAAAATAATCTTCATGTAGAAATGATCCATGGGACAACTGGAATTTCGGTTGTTGGAGATAGAGATTCTCATCAAAAAGTTTACGATCGATTGCCTGACGACGATGAAAAAATTATAAATCATTATAAGCTGATGCTTGAAAAGATGCTTGGGGGTCCTGTGGAGCTGGAGATAACAAAAGGAAAAACTTTAAATTTTTTACAGGCAAGAACAGCGCATTTGAATCCGCGGGCTATGCTGCGTAGTTTAGATTCTTTAATACGAGAAGGAATTTTAAGTGAAGAGGAAGCGGATTTTCAAAGGAAGTTGGCAAATACTCTTTTGAGCACTGCTCAAATATTTGAGGGCAGCAAACCTTTAGTACTTGCTGGTGGGTTTAGCGAAGGGGTTATGGCAGGAATGATTTCTCTTTCTTTTGATAAAGCAAAGAACATGATGAAAGGTGGAGAGGATGCGATTTTGATATTAGAAGATACACCTGCCAGAAAAGATAAATCGTATAAATCCTATTATGGAAAAAGACTTGGAGTTGTTACAGCTCATGGTGGATCAACTCAGCATTTTGCAGTCTTAGCGAGAAGTCCTCGCAATAATATGCCGTATATTTCTATGGTAGATGATCTTCAGGTGGACTTGGAAAAAAGAAGAGTAAAATTAGGTGGTAAATGGTTTAATGAAGGTGATGTGATTACCATGGACGGTTATCGAGGATTAATTTTTGAGGGAAACGTTGTTAAAAGTTCTTCAGTTGACGAGAAGAATGTAAAGAATAAATCAGCTTCTTCTTCCGTTGGAGGTATTGATATGACTTCTTTATATATGGAGCTCAACATTAAGTCGGATGAAGCAGGATTGGTTTTGCCTATTGAATTTCAAGATATGGATCAAATTCATTTTCAAGGTTTTGTTCCTGTCGTTTTGGATGCTGTCCCAATCGGTAATCCATTGTCTACTCTTAGCGTTTTGAATTAAAATTAAAATAAAACTTAGATTGTTTTTATAAATATTGTGCTTTTCTCTTCAGATCTAATTATTAATTGGATCTCTAGTGGTTATGGCCTTAAATGAGATTTGGATTTACAGAGTGTTAGCGAATGAAAATCTTTAGCCGAAATTGCCCTCCTCAGCCCTGATTTTCAAGGGCGCGAGATTTCACTAAGCTAAAAAAACTCTATAAAATTTCTAACCTCTGGAATTAATTTAAAGAAAACGCTTGCTTTTTTTAAAGAAGAGCATAAGTCTATACGCAAGAGTATCTTATAGACTATTCATTCTTTTGAGTGATTTGTATTCCTTTTATTTATATGCTATCCTTTTCAAGATCACGCCACGGTTTTATAAACAATAAATCAAAAGGTCCTAAAAATGAATAATTTTTTTAAAAAAGGCCTATCTTTGGCTGTGGCGATCGTTTTTTGTTTTCAAACATTTCTTCCTTCCGTTGTATTAGCTCAATCTGTAAATTTCCCAACTCTTAATTTCGGCACACCTTTAAGTGCAAGTTTTTCTCCGGCAATTATTAATGGTCTTAAAGTTAACCTTAAAAACCCTTTTGAGCTCAGCTTCCTTGTTAATACTGGCGAGGACAATTTGCAGGGTCAAACTTTGAGTGAAGAGACGACAAAGCTTATTAAATATTTTTTAACAGCACTTACAATTCCAGAGGAAGATTTATGGGTTAATCTTTCTCCGCATGAAAAGAATCGCATTATTTCTAAAGAATTTGAGCAAACCGATATGGGTCGCGATCTTCTTTTGCAAGATTATCTTTTAAAGCAGGTTTCGTCTGCGCTCGTGCATCCTGATAATGATTTAGGAAAAGAGTTTTGGAAACGGGTTTACAAAAAGTCGTATGAGCTTTATGGCACAACAGAAATTTCAGCAGATGCAATTCAAAAGATTTGGATTGTTCCAGAAAAGTCAGTGATTTACGAGAACGGCGATATGGTTTTTGTTGCAGAAAGCTCTTTGAAGGTTATGACAGAAAAAGATTATAAAGCAATCGTTAACCAAAAAAATATCGCGATAAAAGATAGCAAAGATGTTATTTCTCAAAATATCTTAAAAGAAATTGTTATTCCTGAGCTTGAAAAGGAAGTAAATTCTGGTAAAAACTTTGCAAATTTACGTCAAATTTATCATTCGCTTATTTTAGCGGTTTGGTTTAAACAGACACTTAAAGAAAGCATTCTTGCTTCTGTTTATGCAGATCAAAATAAAGTTGCAGGTATTGAATCAGAAAGCATCAATGTTAAAGAGGAGATTTATGATCAATATTTAGAAGCTTATAAAAAAGGTGTTTGTGATCTTGTTAAAGTAGAATATGACGAACATCAAAGCAGAAATATTCCTCGAAAGTATTTTACAGGTGGGTTTAGCGCTTCAAGTGTTTTATTAAGCGAAACGCTAAATTTTTCTGCAAAAAACTACAAGAGCATTAAAGGATCTCCAGCTTCTCAAAATCTTTGGGCGGATACAGGGTTTACGCCTGTGGAACCTAAGAAAATAAGTTCGACTATTTATAGTCCTAAAAAAGGAGGCGATGGGTATTACCTTCTAATAGAGGACAACACGGCGAAACTTTATGATCCCGAGAACGAAGATACTGGTAAAAAAATAACATTGCCTGGTCTTCAAGAAAACCCAAATGGTTTTCCTTCTATTTTTGATGCGTTGTTTAAAAAATATAAATCAGATTTAGTTGTCGCAGAAAAATTAAAGGACGTCGTGCAAGAGGAGCAAGAAGGATTGAGCAATATATTTAAAGGACACTTTAATACATTTAGCACGCTTGATTTTATTAATAAGCTGACCAAAGAGGTTAGAGAGAAAAAACCGAGGATAAAATTGTTTGAGGTTGCAGTAAGCACTATGGATCGCAGCTATCATGGAGGAACAAGTGCTCTTAAAAAATTTAGACCTGATAATCAGGGTAGAATTCTCGACATGCCGGATTCGGAAATGAAGGATTTAAATTTCCTACGTGTAAGCTTTAATGATTATACAAGTGTTGAGTTTGAGTTTCATCATAGCGAGATAATGATTACAACAAAAAAACAATCTTATGGTATGTGGCGAGAGACAGTTGAGACTAAAAAGCTTTTGCTAAAACCTGCGCTAGAGGTTTTGAGTCAGATGGAGAAAAAATATTTGGCTGATTCTCAATATGCTCATAACCTTTCTGAGGAAGAAGTCAAAAGAATTTACCCTAAGACTAACCATGATTTAATGATTTTATGTGAGCATATTTTAGGATTATTAGGCCGTGATCGTGTTTATGATATGGATCGAGTTGGTTTTGCTGAGTCGTTTGATGGATCTGAGGAAAGGGTGCACGCATATATTAAAGGTATTAATCCTGGTAACACCTTAACGTTTCCTCGTGAAGGTGAAGGAATGTTTAAAATTTTGTTTTTAGATTCTGGTTTAAAGGTATTGTTTGAATCGGGTAAAATTGCAAACGATGAGCTAAGAAATTTTGCCAATAAGATTGTTTCTTATTTACGAGGTCGTGCAGACGCTAAAAAGTTAATTCAAAATAATCCGCCAGTTACAGAATCTTTAAAGCAAACTTCGCAAGGTCTTGTGAATACAAGCATTAAAGGATTGATTCAAGAAATTGTTTATCAGATTCAACAGACCGTTGAAGATGGAGAAAATATTTATCTTGATAGGTTAAAATATCTTAATTTTGAAGATTTTAATAAATTGCCAAGTGAGGGTATGGATAAAGTATTTAGTCTTGAGTTAGTTTTCTCAAATGGACTTAAAATCTTAATTTTTTATTCTCAAAAAAATAAAAGATTTGAATCTACTCAGAGCATGTCTTATGGTGCAAATCCAAATGATCAGCGCGAGAAAATTAAGAAGGCGGTTAGCTTTGCTTTGGCGCAAGAAAAAGTTTCTGACGATGCTATTTTAAATGCGAGTGTTGGTGAAATTGCAGAAGGCCAGAAAGACACTTTGATTGCAACAGATATTTATAAGTTTGTTTATGAACTTGTGGATCGATATCGAAAATTGGCAAAATATAGTTCTCCAACTGATAATTTATTTAGCTCGGCTCAGTATGGATTCCCATATGAAGGAAGGACAATAGATCGTCTTGAAGATTTTCCTCATAATCAGACCATGCCTACAGGATATTGGTTGAATATTAGGTTGGCTGATGGTACAGAGTTTACAATTCGATATTTAAAAGAAAAAGGTAGGTTTGTTTGTTGGCATGTTAGGCCATGCCAACGTTATTTAGATAGAGAGAATGAGTTTGTTCAAATGACTGAATCGGTTCTAGCTCTTAAGAATTCAGATTTGAAAGATCAGGATCAGGAAAAAGGGCTAATGATTGCAAAAGATATTCCAGAGAGATTTAAAGAACTTGGCGAAAGAATTGTGGAGATTGCGCCTGATTCATTTCAAGGTAGTGTAAAAGCTAGAACGGGGACTCCTCTTAGGGCCTGGCGAGAAGATTGGTATTTTGGTGTTTCTGATAGAGCGGTTGAGGATTGGCCAGATGGCTTGATTCAGACAAATGCATTTGCATTTGTTTTGGAAGATCGAGGTGTCGTTGAATTTTGCTTTAAAGATAAAAATGGTTTAGAAAAACCATTATTTGAAGTTGTTCGAATTTTAAAGCCATCACCAAAAGCGGAAGAATTAAAAAATATTTTGAATAAAATATTTTTTGGCATAAAAGATTTATCTGAGAGCAAGATTGATAATAAAAAACCATTGATTGAGATGAAGATGCGCTCAGCAGTTCGTCAAATTATTGACGCATATAAAAATTATAAAAATGAGAATTTTTCTTTTGAAGAAATTTATTATGGAGAGGAAAGTTGGAAACTTAAGCACGTAAGCTTTGATAATCTTTCAGATGATGACGGAATGTCAGAAGAGTATCGGTTACATCTTAGATTTTTACAGTTTGATATTTTAATCGAGTACTCGAAAGAAGAAGGAAGATTTGTTGTCAGATGTAATAGAAAATTTGAAAGGTTTGAAAATCGAGTAGACGAACTTGAGAAAATTGCCAATGATCTTTTGGTTTCAAGATTTGATCAAGAACAAAAAGAGGATCAAAGTCCGATTGAAGAATTCTTCCCAAAAAATTTAAGAACATTTATTAATAGGATTGAAGCGTATGATGGTCTAGGAACAATTAAGAACATAATGATCAATGGAGCTTATATTGAGCCTGAATTGCGCGCTGTGACAAAAAATGACACGATACGTGTTTCTGTTGATGAAGGTGATGATAAAAGCGGAAAAGTTGTCATTAATTTCGGCGTAAAAGAAATTGTGAATTTTGTTGAAATTGTAGGAGATTCATCTTCAGAGACAATTGCTTTAAAAAAATTCGTTGAAAGTCTTTTGTTTTCAGAAAAAGTTGATTCAAATGTGCAGCCGCAAGCTGCGATTGATGTCTATATGATGATTGTAAATGAGCTTACAAAAAAACCTCCGTTTAAAAGTTCAGCTATAATGGGACTTGAGATTGAGATTGGAGATACGACGGTGCGTTATAGTTTTGGTGAAGATAAAGAAATTTTGATTAATGCTTTGAAATCAGAGGTACTTGATTTGGGTGTTAAAATCACAGTATCTGTACCAAAAGATAGCACAACACAACGCTTTCAAGGTCAGGCAGTACAATTTTGGATTGATCGCGAGAGTCAGGCTATTGATTACTTGCAAGATCCTGAGCTTGATCCTATGGGTTATATTCGTGAGAATGAAGACATTCAAATTGCTATTGCGAAAATTTTTGAGACAAAAAATGGTAAAGGATTTGGAAAGACGATAGCTTCATCGAATGTTGGTGGTATTGATTTTGCTGAAACGTATAAGACGCTTAATATTAAGGTAGATACAGCTGGCTCGCCTTTACCAATAAGATTTCAGAATCTGGATCAGATTAATCTTAAAGGACTTGTTCCTGTGATTTTTAATTTCATTTCTGTATATAATTTGCCTGAATTGCTTGGAATGAGTTTTTAATTTTAAATCTATGGATTATTTTTATAAATATTGCATTATTTTTAGAATATTATTTTAGCGTTTTTTATAGGGTTGCAAGTTGTTTTATATCAGATATTTGCAATCTATTTATTTATAAGAAAAAAGTCAGAATTTTCCAAAAACTTGATTTTTACTGAGAATATGCTATATTTTATATACGTTTTTCAAAAGAAAACGTTTTCATCCTCGCAAGGGATACACGCCACGTTTATATATATTTAATAATAGCTTAAACCTCGATTCTCGAATTAATTTGCCACGGAGAAAAAAAAGGAGTTACGTCTTATGATCAGTGCATTTGAAGCAAGAAAGTCATCTCTTTCTTACAAATCTCTTTGTGCGTTTGTTGCATTCGCTTTCTTTGCAACAATGGTAATCTTCCCGAATACTGCTCAAGCTCAAGGTGTGGCTAGTTTGCCACTTCCAGGGAGCATGGTTGGCATGACGCCAACATTCGCGCCACCAATTATGAAAGGTGTGCAGATAGATCCCGAGCATCCATTCCAATTTAATTTTATTGTGGATACGGGCGAAGAAAAAGTTTCGGGTAAAGCTCTTGAAGAAGAGGCAAGCAAGCTGATCAAATACTTCTTGGCCGCAATCACTGTTCCTGATGAAGATTTGTGGGTCAACCTTTCTCCATATGAAAATAATCGCATTGTTCCAGAAGAGTTTGGAAAAACAGAAATGGGACGCGATCTTTTAGCTCAAGATTATATTTTAAAGCAATTTACAGCTTCCTTAATTTATCCAGAAGATGATCTGGGTAAGAAATTTTGGAATCGTGTTTACAAAAAAACATATGAAAAATACGGAACAACAGATGTCCCGGTCAATACCTTTAATAAGGTATGGGTTGTGCCGCAAAAGGCTGTTGTTTATGAGCATAACGGAACAAGTGCTTTTGTTGTCGAAAGACATCTTAAGGTTATGCTAGAAGAAGATTTTCTTGCACTTGAGAATTCTAGTAATTCTGATTTTGGTGCACGTGGAGCCACAGAGGTTTTAAGCGCAGATCAGCAAGCAAAAAGTGAGATCGCCTCACAAATTGTTCGTGATATTTTAATTCCTGAAATTGAAAAAGAAGTTAATCAGGGAAAGAATTTTGCAAATTTGCGTCAGATTTATAACGCTATGATTTTATCAACATGGTTTAAAAGACAGCTTAGAGATAGTGTTTTTTCTGACATGTATACAAACAAGAACAAAATTTCTGGTGTTGATATTAAGGATAAAGAGGAAGCTCGAAAGATTTATGATCAATATTTAAAAGCTTTCAAAAAAGGTGTTTGTGATTTTGTTAAGGTTGAGTATGACCAAACTCAAAATAGAAACATTCCAAGAAAATATTTCTCAGGTGGTTTTGGGCATGTTCCAGATGTTGTTCGCATTAAAAGAAGCTCATCTATTTTAACGTCGGGTCAGGCAGGAAAGCTGACGGATAAAGCTGGTGAGATTGTCGCTATCAAAGGAAATGCAAATCCGGTTGCAAGTTCAGATATGAATGTGAACAAGGAAAATATCGCTGGTGATGATGCAGCGATTGTAGTATCGCATAGATCAAAAGCGCCTGACTCTTTTACTGAAAAAGAATTGATAGTGTTCTTAGAAAAACATTCATTAGCGAAAGATGTTCTTGTATCTCATCGTTCAAAATCACCAAATCCATCGAGAGCTTCTTCTGGTATGAAGAAAGAAGATTCTAAAAGTAAGATTAAAGAAGTATGGAGAGATTTTACAAGTATTCTTCCTGATCTTTCTTCAAAGAAAGGGTCTCCTATTGAGCGTATACGCATGATCGCAGGAGCTTTTTTAATTAGTATTCATGTTGCTTTAATGTCAGCACCTATATCTTTGGCAGAGGGTGTTTTGTTGGATAAATGGGGGATTTTGCAATTTCTTTATGCATCAACGGAAACGCTTGTTTCTGTCGGAATGGTTGCTTTGGCTGTTCATACAATTATCGCTGTTACAAAAATGGCACAATTTGTGAGTGGGCGAAAATTAAACGCTTTAACTCCAGAGCTGCAAACGAGAGCACAAGCAGAATGGGATAAGGCAAAAGGAAATATTTTTACAAAAGCAGTTTATTATGCCAAGATGTTTTTCCTTATTCCTGTTGGAAAGTTTGAAGGTGTGTCTAGGGCTGGATTGACTTATAAAGTGAAAGCTCCAGAGAATAACAATTTATTAGCTCAAGCTCCTATTGCAGCAAAGTTTTTAGGAAGAGTAGCTATTGGAATTTCGATAATTCTTATCCCGTTAGGACTTATTCTTGGAAATGAAGCTGTTTCTTATGCTTCTCGCTTCTTTTTAACATTAGGACTTGTTTCGATGGCAGAATTTGGTTCTGCAGAGCCTGGAGAATATCAGAAATATGTAGAAAGAAAAAAGAGACAAAAAGAATCTATCGATAAAATGGAAAAAAAGATGGCAGCGGATACTGAAAATTTAACATGGGATCAAAAATCTAGAAAAGTAAGGGATCTTATGAAGGAGACTCGTCCGCAAATGTTTGAATATAATAGAGGAAAAAAGCTAATAAAAATATTAGTTTCATGGTTTTATAGAAATTGTGCTATGGGTGGCGATCATACAATTAAGGAATATCCAGAGTCAAATGTTTCTTTTCAGGAGGCAATGTTTATTCCTCTTTCACATAAAACTGAAGGGGAAAATCAGGACATGACAAAGGAATTGCAAGATACGCTTAAGCAAATTATTGACGGTACTGAAGGTTGTCGAGTTATGGGAACAGGGCTTGAGGGTGGTATTGCAGCGTATATTGAGCTTGAGGAAGGCGATGTTGTTCCTGAGCAACGCTTATGGCGCATGATGCGTCAGGCTATGCTTGTTTGTGAGTTTGAGCCTTGGAAAGATGTTGCAATGGCGTTTGATCCTGCCATGAATGCATTGGCAGATAATTACAATGTTAAATATAACGGTTGGACAGAACAAGATATTGAAAAGAGATACCTTGGAATTGATATTGACAAAGAGTTTGTTGAAGGTAAATATTATTTTTATAGACATAAAGGAGATGACGTTGTTATGGATTCCGATGAGATTGGGGATCTTATTCAAGATGCAATGGAAAACAAGGATATTCCTATCGTATCGGTTGAAGATATTATGGCTGAACGAGATTATGAGGGATGGGCAAGATATAATGAAAGATTTGGTGATATTCAAATTATTGTTGGAGACGATCTTAATACAACAAGAGATGAAGCTATTGAGTTTGCAGCTGTGAGAAAGCTGATTAATACTTTCTTGGCTAAGCCAAATCAAATTGGAACTTTAGATGAAACGATCAACGCATTTTTGGTAGCTACGATCTATCTAATTGAATATATTTCCTCTCATCGATCAAAATCACCAAATACTGATCTTGAGGGTCTTATTGCTTTAGCGTTTCGTGCCCTTGGACTTAAGGCTGGCGGTGGTCAAAATACAGAGCGTCTAATGAAATATGCTGTTATTTCAAAGGTTATAAATCGAGCTATAAGAGATGCAAAGAATCAACTTATCGAGATGTCGAAAGACGATAAAGAGTTGGAAGCAGATCTTGATAGCGTTATGGATCGCCTTAAGATTACAGGTATTTGGGCGCTGGAAGATTTTACAAATGCCGGTGTTCCAACTGTTCGAACAACTGTTGCACTTGGTATTCCTGGAAGCCAGAAATATTCAGAGTTTATTCTTGGTGACGGAGCTCCATCTTTGGGAACTTCAGCAGGAACAGGTGAAGCGGTTCATTTAAATGATAATGTTGTTTATAGAGATCAGATTCCTAGTACAGAGAAACAGTTGAGTTTATTTGATGTGCAAGAAGATGGAAGTTATCGTTTTAAGAAATCGATAGATGGAAAAAAGTTGGATCAAGCTACTATTGATTCATATGGCGATGAAGCTTTGAGCCTGCTTTTCAAGAATGCAAAGCGGAACAAGGGCAAAGGGGGATGTCTGAATGCTGTTGCTAATATAGAAGCTATTTCTAAGGATTTTGTTGGGTTGAGTCTTGCAGATGTAGGAAAGCCGATTAATGGAAATGATCGAAAGTTACTTGAAAAAGAACTTCGAATGGCTTTGAGTAGAGATCAAGTAAAAAAGCGAGCAACAAAAAAAGAGTTTATTGCGATTATGCAGAAAAAAGCAAATAATGGTATGAATGCAATTTTAGGTCAATCTGAAGCCATGGCTAGAGTTCAGGCCGCAAATCAAGGCATAGATCTTTGGGAGTTAATTCAAAATGAATTTCTTATGCGTGGAGCTAAGATTATAGCGCAAAATAATCCAGAGAAATTGCTTACAAAGGGACAGTTAGAAAAAGTTAAAGAAGGAGAAGCAGGCGATGAAGTTTGGGAAAAGATTTATGAAAACTTGACTTATGAAGAAATAACTGCAGGATTAGGCCTTCTTGGAAAAGGGGACGGCTATGGCAAGGCGACAGCGATTGTACGCAAAGCCGCTGGAACTTATGACGTTGTTATTAACAAGTTAGTTAAAGAGGGTGTTATTGAGATAATTGAAGAAGAGGCAGAGGTAAATACTGAAGTTGTTGTAGATAAAGAAGACGAGAAAAAGACTAAGAAGAAGTCTTCATCAAACCTTGGTGGTATTTCGATGAGTTCATCAAACTTAGATCTTCAAATTAAGCGGGATGGCGCAGGATCACCACTTCCGATGAATCAGCAACCGATTATGAATATGAATATTCAAGGTTTTAAATTTAATATTATGACGATTCAGCCAATCACAACAACGATTCCGACTTATTTAGGAATGAGTGATGCTGATTTGTCGATTGCAATGTTGTAAAAGAATTAAGCATTATTTGAAGAGCCGCTGTTTTAGTTTTAAGACAGCGGCTCTTTTTTATTTTTAATCTTTTACCGAATAGAGTTTTTCTGTTAGAATTTGATTATGAATAAGAACATCGCACTCGTTGGTTTTATGGGTTCAGGAAAATCAACCATAGCAAAACTTTTGGCAAAACAGACTGGTCGAAAGCTCGTTAGCATAGATGATTTGATTGTTCAGCGCGAATCAATGGATATTACAGATATTTTTTCTATCAAAGGCGAAAAGTTTTTTCGTGACGTAGAAGAAAATGTTGTTTGCGAAGTTAGCCAAGGCCAAGATCTTATTATTGATTGTGGTGGAGGCGTTGTTTTGCGAGAACAAAATGTTAATAATTTGCATTTTAAAAGTATTATTATTTATTTAAAAACATCTCCAGATGTTATTTATAGTCGAATCAAAAATCAGTCACATCGACCTTTAGTAAATGTAAAAGATCCTAAAGCTAAGATTGGTGAACTTTTATCAGCGCGGGAATCTTTTTATGAAAAAGCTGATGTGATTATTGATACTGCTCAAAAAACACCTGAGATGGTCGCCGAAGAAATTATAAAAATGTTTGTTCATGACTGAGAATGAATCCCTTCTTATCCTAAATGCTATTGACGGTCTTGGCCCGATTCGAACCAAAGAGCTTCTTTCGCATTTTTCATCTGCTCAAAATATTTTAAAAGCTTCTCAAGAAGATTTTTCTTTTACTTCTAGAATTCCACGCAAGGTTATTCAGAATATTTTTGATTTTAAAAAAGATGAGTTTTTAAAAAAAGAATATGAATTAATTAAAAAACATAATGTTGATATTTATTCTATTTTTCAAGAACAGTATTCAAAGAACTTAAAGAATATTTTTGATGCTCCGATAGTTTTGTATGTTAAGGGAAGCTTAAAATCAATTGATGATCAAGCGATTTCAATTGTAGGTTCTCGTCGATCATCAATCTATGGAACATCTATAGCGGAGAAATTTGCTATGCAGTTGTGTGATTATAATATTACAGTTATTTCTGGTATGGCGCGAGGTATCGATACCGCAGCGCACAGAGGAGCATTGCGAGCTCGCGGAAGAACTATTGCTGTTTTAGGAAGCGGGATTGCAAATATTTATCCAGCGGAGAATACTAAATTATCAGAAGAAATTTCAAAAAATGGAGCAGTTATTTCTGAATTTTCTATGCAAACGAAACCTCTAGCTTCAAATTTTCCAAGACGAAATCGAATTGTTAGCGGGTTGTCTCTTGGGGTTATTGTTGTTGAGGCCGCAAAACGAAGCGGGGCGTTGATCACGAGTGATTGTGCGCTTGAGCAGGGCAGAGAGGTTTTTGCTGTTCCAGGAAAAGTGGATACGCCAAGTGCTCAGGGTGTTAATAATTTAATTAAGCAGGGAGCAAAGCTTGTGAGTTGCGTTGAAGATGTATTAGAGGATCTTAATATTGAATTGAGAAATGCTTCGAAAAAAGAAGTTAAGAATTGTTTTGATTCTGTAGATTTGAATCTCGGTCAGATTGAGAATAAGATTTTGAACCAAATTTCTTTAAAACCTATTCATTTAGAACAGATTTTAGAATTCACAGAATACTCTGTGTCACAAGCTTCTTCGGCTTTGCTCTCTTTAGAGCTAAAGCACCTCATTCGGCAATTGCCTGGAAAATTATTTGTCAGAACTTAAAAAACCTCTATAATAGATATACTTATATTAATATTACTAATTAAAAAGGATTTTTATGGCAAACTCACTTGTTATTGTTGAATCTCCTGCAAAAGTCAAAACGATTAATAAGATTTTAGGTAAAAGTTACAAGGTTGTTTCTTCGATGGGTCACTTGATCGATCTACCTAAATCAACGCTTGGAATTGATGTTGATGATAATTTTAAGCCAAAATTAATTGTGATTCGAAAAAAGCAGAAGACTCTTAAAGCACTTAAAAAAGAGGCAGCGAAGAAGAAAAACATTTATATCGCTACTGACCCTGATCGCGAGGGAGAGGCGATTGGCTGGAATCTTGCTAAGGCTATTGGCGAAGGAAAGAATGTGTATCGTGTGACGTTTCATGAAATTACGAAAGACGCTGTATTAAAAGCTTTTGAACATATTCGTGAATTTGATGAAAAGAAGATTGATGCTCAAATAGCTCGTCGCGTCTTAGATCGTTTGGTGGGCTATCAGTTAAGTCCTTTTTTGTGGAAAAAGGTTGGATCAGGTTTAAGCGCTGGACGCGTTCAGTCTGTTGCGCTTAGGCTTATTGTTGATCGTGACCGTTCTATCCAAGCCTTTAATTCTCAGGAATATTGGCAGATGTCTGTTGATCTTAAAAAATCGAATAGTCAAGATATCTTAAATGCGTCGCTAGATAAAATTGATAATGAAAAGATTGATTTGCAAGCTAAGCAAGATGCAGATCAAATTGTTGAAGAAGTTAAGCAGCAACAATTTGCAATTTCAGATATTACGGAAAAAGAAGTGCGTCGAAATGCACAGCCACCGTTTATTACAAGTACGTTGCAGCAAGAAGCATTTAATAAGCTTAATTTTAATACAAGCCGTACGATGATGATTGCTCAGCAGCTTTATGAAGGTATTGATCTTGGAGATGGCGAAACAGTTGGTTTGATTACTTATATGCGTACAGATTCTGTGAATATCGCAGATGAAGCAAAAAATAAAGTGCGTGATTTAATTAAGAATCAGTATGGCGAAGAATATTTGCCAGAGAAACCAAATGTGTATAAATCTAAAAAGAGAGCCCAGGAGGCTCATGAAGCGGTTCGTCCGTCAGATGTTTTAAAGAAGCCAGAAGATTTAAGATCATTTTTGACTGATGAGCAATATAAGATCTATGAATTGATTTGGCGAAGATTTGTAAGTTGTCAGATGATGCCAGTTGTTTATCTTCAAAAGCGAATTTTGATTAAGGCTGGACGATTTGATTTTAGTGCATCTGCTTCAAGTTTAAAATTTAACGGATATCTTGTTTTGGATCAGAATTTAAGTGAGAAAGAAGCCGATGTTGATCTTTCTCAGTTTGAAAAAGAAGATCCTCTCGAATTGGTTGATGTTCTTCCGACGCAGCATTTTACAAAACCGCCACCTCGTTACTCGGAAGCAACTCTTGTACGGGCGCTTGAAGAAGGCGGCATTGGTCGACCGAGTACGTATGCGCCGATTATTAATACTCTCTTGATGCGTAATTATGTTTATCGTGAAGGTGGATACTTTAGCTCGACAGAGCTTGGGTTTACGATCATTGATCTCTTGGTTGAGTATTTTTCAAGAATTATGGATATTGGATTTACGGCGACCATGGAAGAGCAACTCGATTTGATTGAAGACGGGGAGCTTGACTACATTAAACTTTTAAGTGAATTTTATCCGCCTTTTAAAGAAGAGGTTGATTATGCGATGCAGAATGTTGAAAAAATCGTATCGCTTACAGAGCATAAATGTCCTGAGTGTCAAAAGTTTTTAGCCGTTAAATGGGGACGCAATGGAAAGTTTTTAAGTTGTTCAGGATTTCCTGAATGTAAACATTCACAGCCATTTTTGACTGGCGTTAAGTGTCCGGAAGAGAATTGTGACGGAGAATTGGTTGAGAGGCGTTCAAGGCGTGGTACAACGTTTTATGGATGTAGCCAATATCCAGAGTGTACTTTTACCAGTAGACAGCTACCAAAACAATGAGATGATTGCATATGAATCGATACGTTGAAAAGTTTTTGTCTTATCTTGAAATTGAGAAAAACTATTCAAAACATACGATTTTAAATTATAAAATTGATTTAAAAGAATTCTTTTTATTTCTAAAAGATACCTCGATTGAACGTGTCGATTATTTTCATTTAAGACGTTTTTTGGCAAGTCTTCGCTCTAAAGATTTAAGACCAAGGACTGTGGCCCGAAAACTTTCGGCTATTAGAAGTTTTTTTAAATTTATTTATCGAGAAGGATTGATTAGCAAAAATCCATCAACTCTTTTGATGACGCCAAAACTGGATAGGAAGTTACCGCAATTCTTGTCTGAACAAGATGCTAGTCGACTTATTGAAGGGGCAAAGAAAAAAGATGAGCCTGGCCTTAGAGATCGAGCGATTCTTGAAACGCTTTATAGCACGGGCATGCGTGTTAGCGAATTAGTATCTTTGAATATGAACCGTGTTGATTTTATTAGTAATGTTGTTAAGGTTGAAGGAAAAGGAAGAAAAGAGCGATTAATTCCTATTGGTAATGCAGCTCTTGAAGCTATTAAAGAATATGTTGATAAAAGAAAGCATGTGTCTGAGGCTGTTTTTTTAAATTTGCGTGGTGCACGCTTAACAGATCGAAGTGTGCGTAATATTGTTGATAAGTATATTCAGCAAGCAAGCATTCAAGGTAAAATTTCTCCACATGCTTTACGACATTCTTTTGCAACACATCTTTTGAACGCTGGAGCAGATTTAAGAGCTGTTCAGGAACTTTTAGGCCATGTTAATTTATCGACAACTCAAATTTATACACATATGACTACCGAAAAATTAAAGAAAATTTATGATCACGCACACCCGAGGGCTTAATGACGATATTATATGATTTCTTATTTCTTGTTTTTTCAATTCTTCATCTTCCGTATCTTTTGATTAAGCGTAAATGGCATCAAGATTTTACAATGCGCTTTGGATTTCTGGGAAAATTAAATCTTAATAATTCAAATATTAAAAGTATTTGGATTCATGCGGTTAGCGTTGGAGAAGTTGTTGTTATCAAGAATCTTTTGAGTGATATTCGCCGACAATATCCAGAAAACCCAATTGTGATATCTGTTGTTACGCAAACTGGTTTTGAGATGGCTCAAAAAATCTCAAATCCTGAGGATCATATTATTTATGCGCCTTTGGATTTCAGCTTATCTGTTAAAAAATACATCAAAGCGATCAATCCGTGTGTTTATATCAATGCAGAAACAGAGATCTGGCCAAATCTTTTAACAGAGCTTAAGCGATGCAATATTCCTGTTGTTCAGGTTAATGGGCGAGTTTCTGATCAAGCATTTAAGGGATATAAATTTTTCCTTCAATTTATTAGACCTATTTTTCAATCGATTACATTTTTTTGTATGCAAAGTGAATTAGACGCAGATCGAATTAAATTTCTTGGGGTGGCTGAAAAGCAGGTAGAGGTTGTTGGAAATATGAAGTTTGATGATATTTTAGATGATCACCAAAAAGAATTGTCAGGTTTGATCATTGACGAGAATGAAGAGTTATTTGTTGCAGGGAGTACGCATCCTGGAGAAGAGGATATTGTCTTAGATGTCTTTTCTAAGGTTCAAAATCAATTTAAAAATTTAAGATTAGTTATTGCTCCGCGTCATCCTGAACGAGCTGATGAGATTGTAGGGTTGGTTGAGAAAAAAGGATTTAAGGCTATAAGATTTTCTCAAGTTTATGATTTGATTGTTGATCAAAAAACAGTTGTCGTTGTTGATACGATTGGGCATTTGCGATTATTGTATCGTTTGGCAAAAGTTGTTTTTGTTGGAAAAAGCTTGACTGCTAAAGGGGGTCACAATATTATTGAGCCTGCCTATTTTGAAAAACCAGTTATTGTTGGTCCTCATATGGAGAATTTTAAGAATATTACAGAATTGTTTTTGCGTAATAATGCGATTATTCAGGTCGAGAATGAAAGTGCATTAATTATCGAGATAGAAAAACTTCTCTCGGATCCAATTGCTTGTGAAGAGATGGGTATGAGAGCTAGAGAAGTTATTGAACAATATAGAGGGGCAAGCGAGAAGACAGTCAATATTATTTCCGATGTTTTGAATAGGTAGAAATTATGAAGAAATATTTATATGAGCTTATGACGGATCAGCGCAAAGATTGGTTTGCGCAAATATTAAAAATTGCTTTATTTGTTTTGTCATTTTTTTATTGGACAGCTATTAAAGCGATTTTATGGCTTTATCGTCAGAAAATTTTGAAAGTAAAGAGATTGCCAAAAATTGTTTTTAGCGTGGGCAATATTACTCTTGGTGGTGTTGGCAAAACACCTTTAGTACGATTAATTGCTACGATGCTCAAAAAGCATAATCTTAAGCCAGTAATTTTGACTCGAGGGTATATGGCTGGTGGTAAAAGTTCAGATGAAGCGCAGATGCTTCAAAATCAATTAAAAGATGTTCCTATTTTGGTTGGAGCTGATCGCTATAAGACAGCGCAAAATTTCTTAAGAGAGAAGATTGCAGATGTTTTTATTCTTGATGATGGATTTCAGCATTGGCATCTTTTTAGAAATTTCAATATTGTTGTTATTGATTCAGTAAATCCTTTTGGAAACTTATTTGTTCTTCCGCGTGGAATTTTACGTGAACCTGTTGATTCCTTAAAACGCGCGAATATTTTTGTTTTAACAAAAACTGATCTTGGAAAAGATAATCTTAAAGATATCTATCAGAAAATTAAACAGTTCCAGCCAACGGCTACTATTGTTGAAACAATTCATGATCCTGTGTCGCTGATTAATATTAACAATCAAGGAGATCAAAAAGGATTAACATTTATTGATAATCAAGATGTTTGTCTTTTCTCAGGTATTGGCGATCCTCGATCTTTCGAGGAAAGCGCAAAATCAGCAGGGGCTAAGATTAAAAAGCATTTTGCCTTTATGGATCATCATGCATTTTTAAAAGATGATATTGAAAAGATTGTTCATCATTGTCGGGTACAAAATATTAAAACATTAATCACAACTGAAAAAGATGCTGTTCGTTTAACAGAGTGGTTGTATTTATTTCCAAGAGAATTTCATGTTTTTGTTTTGGAGATTGAATTAAAAATTTTGAAAGGAGAGCAAGATCTTGAAAAGCGAATTTTTTATTTTTTGGATCGTTAAGATTTTTGGTGCGCTTATTAGGCTTCTTCCGCTGTCTGCTGCGCTTTGGTTAGGTAGGGCTATTGGAACCTTGGGTTATTTCTTTGATTATCGACACAAGGCGCTTGCTTATGCTAATTTAAAGATTGCTTTTGCGCGACAGAAAAAGACGAGTGAAATTAAGCGGATTCTAAGGAAGCTTTTTCAGAATTATGGTCAGAATTTTATTGAGCTTTTGCGGCTTCCAAAGATTGATCCACATAAATATATTACATTGCAAGGTAAAGAGCATGTTGATGAGGCTTTAAAGCAGAATAAAGGTCTAATCTTGCTTGCCATGCATTTTGGAAGTTGGGAGCTGAGTAGTTTTATGAACAAGCTCTTAGATCATCGATATCGAGTGATTGTTAATCCTCAAAAAAGACATCAACGACTTAATGAATTGTTGAATTCATATCGAAAAAAAGCTGGTGCAAGTTTAGCTGAGCCTGGTTCTGGGACACGTGATTTTATTAAAGCTCTTAAGAATAATGAGATTGTTGGCATGGTTGCTGATCAAGGAGGAAAAACAGGAAACCTTGTTAAGTTCTTTGGTAAAGATGCTGCGATGTCATTAGGGGCTATTAAAATGGGGCTTAAATTGGGTGTTCCAATATGTTTTTGTACGATTGCCAGAGATTCAAAACCAGATCATCATGCGCTTAAAATTCTTCCACCTCTTGAGCTTAATGCTAGCGGTGACAAGAATAAGGATATTACAAAAAATCTGAACAAGGTTGTTGTTGAGATGGAAAAGGCAATTGTGCAGCATCCATCTGAATATATGTGGTTTTATAAAATTTGGAAATATTCGAAAGAATCAACAATTGTTGTTTTAAGTGATGGAAAATTTGGCCATCTTAATCAGGCGCGTGCGTTTGCTGAGCAAGTTAAGAAGGCGTTGGCAGAACGATTAATAAAATCAACTATAGAAGTTATTGATGTTGAGTTTAAGGATCCAGCAAAAAAGGCTATGTTTGCTGCGCTGAGCTTTGCAACTCATGAAAAAACGTCTCAAGGACGTTTGCGTTATCTTAAATGGTTTTTAAAACGTAAATCATTTTTAGAAGTTATGAGCGTTAAGGGAGATTTTGTTGTATCTTGTGGCTCTTCAATTGCAGGTGTTAATTATTTTCTTTCTCAAGATTATCAGGCAAAAAGCATTGTACTTCAGAAGCCAGGTATCTTGAGTTTTAATCGGTTTGATTTAGTTCTTTTGCCGAATCATGATGCAAAAGAATTTTACAAGAACAAGGATAATGTTGTATTTACAAAACTAACGCCAAACCTTGTTGATCAACAATATCTTGAACATCAGACCTCGCGGTTAATTGCTAAATTTCCAGAACTTGATCATCGAAAGAAACCAACAATTGGGGTTATGATTGGGGGAGAATCCAAGAATCATTTTATATCAAATATTCAAGTTGAGAGTATTTTGCAGCAAGCTAAGGAAGTTGTTTTTAAGCATGATGGATCACTTGTTGTTACAACATCAAGACGAACTCAAAAAAGTGTTGAAAAAATTGTTAAGGCTGAGCTTTCAGATGGCAATCTGTGTCCATTTTTAATTATTGCAACAGAAAATAACGTTCCAGAGGCTGTTGGAGGAATTTTAGGGATGTCGGATATTATTGTTATTTCTTCAGATAGTATTTCAATGATTTCTGAGGCTGTCAGTTCAGGAAAAACTGTTATTGTTTTTAATGCAGAAAAAAGAAAGCTAAATTATAAGGGCAAGCATGAAGTTTTTGTTAAAAATCTTTCCGAAGGTGGACATTTGATAGAGGCTAGAACTTATGATCTCGGATGTGTTTTGGATAATGTGATTGAGAAAAATATTAAAACTGAGCCTGTTTTTGATCAGGGTGTTTTATTCGAGGCGGCGCAAAAAATTATATGAGAGTACTCCAAATTCTTCCTGAGTTGCATGTTGGTGGCGTTGAAACTGGAACGGTTGATCTGTCTCGTTACTTAATTGAGCATGGACATCAATCTTTTGTTGTTTCTGGCGGAGGCGGTCTTGTGCCGAATTTAGAGAAGGCTGGGGCTGTGCATTTTAAACTTCCTGTGCACAAAAAGAATCTTTGGACGGCGCTTCAATCGTTTAGAAAGCTTAAGAAAATTATTATTGAAGAAAAAATTGATCTTGTTCATGCGCGGTCACGTGTTCCGGCTTGGATCGCTTATTGGGCATGTCGACAGACTCAGACGCCATTCTTAACAACATGTCATGGTCATTATTCAAAACATTTATTTAGTCGTGTGATGGGATGGAGCAAATTTGTTATCGTTCCGAGTCGAGTTATTGGTCAGCATATGATTCAAGACTTTGGAGTTCCGGCAGAAAATATTCGATGTATACCTAGAAGTGTTGATCTTAAGAAATTTAATATTTCACATAAAAGCATTTTGGGAAGTTCACAATATGTTATTTCTATTGTGGGGCGATTGACTCCCTTGAAAGGGCATGAATATTTTTTAAAAGCAATGGCGCGCGTTATTCGGCATTTTCCATATGTTAAAGTTTGGATTATAGGTGATGCTCCCGCAAAGAAGCAATCTTATAAAGAAGGATTAATGGCTCTGGCTCGACGCCTTGGGCTTTCAGACCATGTTGAGTTTTTAGGTAATCGTCGAGATATTCCAGAATTGTTGTCAAAAACAGATGTTTTGGTGCTTTCGACAATTACGCAAGAATCATTTGGTCGTGTTATCGTGGAAGCTCAGGCTGCTGGTGTTCCTGTTGTTGCGACAAAAGTAGGTGGAGTCGTTGAAATTATTGATCATGAAAAGACAGGGCTTTTGGTTTTACCAAGACACCCTGAAGAAATGGCAAATGCTGTTGTTCGCTTGCTAGAAGATAAAATTTTGACTGCTGAGCTGGTTCATAATGCAAAACAAAAGATTTTATCAAATTATACTCTTGAGCACATGGCAAGTCAGACGATCGATGTTTATCAAGAGCTGTTAAAGAAAATTAATATTCTCGTTATAAAAATTAGTGCTATTGGTGATGTTATTTTGATTGTTCCGTCCTTGCGAGCTTTAAGGGAGAAATATCCTTTTGCAAAAATTTGTTGTCTGGTTGGAAAACCGGCTAGAGAAATTTTACAACGGTGCCCGTATATTGACGAGTTAATTGTTTATGATTCTGAGAGTAAGCATCGAGGGTGGTGGGGTGTTTGGAAGTTAGCACGGAAATTAAGAAAATATAAGCTTGATAAAGTTGTTGATTTTCAAAATAATCGAAAGAGTCATTTGTTGGGATTTTTAAGTTTTTGTTCGCAGCGATATGGATATCGTAATAATAAATGGGGAAGTCTTTTGTCGAATGGGATTGTTGACGATCAAAAATCTTTACCTGCAGTTTTGCATCAATTTCGTATTTTAAATGAGCTTAATATTGTTCCAGCAAATCAGTTTTTAGAGCTTTGGTCATCAAAAGAAGATAAAAAATATATCAATAATCTTTTGCAAGGCCAATGGGTTAATGAAAATGCGAAATTTGTTGGGATTCATCTAGCAGCATCAGAACGATGGAAAACAAAAGCTTGGAGTCTTGAAAATATTGCGCAACTTTGCGATATGCTCGCTGCTAAGAATATTCGAACAGTTATTACAGGATCAAATAAAGATGTTGTTCTTATGCAAGAGCTTTTGAAATTAACCAAAGCTAAACCTGTCAATTGTGTTGGAAAAACAAGTATTTTACAACTTGCGACATTGATAAAGAAGTGTCAGGTCTATATTGTACCAGATTCAGCACCTTTACATATTGCGGCGGCAGTTCGAACACCGTTTATTGCTTTGTTTGGGCCGACTGATCCAGCTCGTCATATGCCACCCGCAAAAGAATTTCGAATACTTTTTCATCATGTTGAATGTTCACCTTGCTATCAAGGACAGTGTCCCATTGATACGCATATTTGCATGAAAAAGATAACGCCACAGCAAGTTTTTGAGGAAATTGAGCAGTTGATGTCAACGCATACAAAATTATGAACATCTTAATTTTAACAACACATTTTAATACTGGTGGCATTACTAGTTATATTTTGACACTGGCAAAAGGGTTACATAAAAATAACGATAAAGTGTTTGTTATTTCGAGTGGTGGCAATATGGTATCTGTTCTTGAAAGTTCTGGCGTTAAACATATATCTCTTGATATTCGCACAAAATCAGAAGTGAGCCCAAAGCTTTATAAGGCATTGCCTTGGTTGCTAAATTTTTGCAAGGAAAACAAAATTGAAGTTATTCATACACAAACAAGAATAACCCAAGTTCTCGGGGCAATGTTATCGCGTTTTATGAATGTTGCGCATGTTTCAACGGCACATGGATTCTTTAAGGTGCGCTTGTTTCGACGTCTTCTTCCGTGCTGGGGAGATGCTGTTATTGCGATTAGTCGTCAAGTTGAAAATCACTTAGTTGGTGATTTTCATGTTCAGAAAGATAAGATTTTTTGGGTTACTCATGGAATTTCTTGTGATATAAAATTATTAAGCCAAGAAGAAAAAGAGGCTAAACGTAAAGAGCTTGGATTCAGTTTAGATCCTTTGGCTGGAATCATAGCGCGCTTGTCTGAGGTTAAGGGACAGGATATTTTAATTTCTGCAATGAGGAAAGTTGTAGATAAGAAGAAAGATGCAAAACTTTTGATTGTTGGCCAGGGTAAAACTGAGGAATATTTGAAATCTTTAGTTGAAAAGCTGGATCTTAAAGATAATATTTTGTTTTTACCGGTTGTTGATCGATCAGAGGAAATTTTGTCTTTATTAGATATTTTTGTTATGCCGTCTCGTCAGGAAGGATTGGGTCTCTCTGTTATGGAGGCGCAAGCCCAAGGGTTACCAGTTATTGCTTCTAATGTTGGAGGTATCCCGACTTTAATCGAGGATGGAAGGACAGGTATTCTTGTTCCTCCTGAAAATGCAGATGCTCTGGCTGAAGAACTTTTATGTTTATTCGAGAATCTCGAGAAGGCAAAAGAAATTGGTCAAAAAGCAAAAATATTTGCTCAAGAAAACTTTTCAATTGATCGCATGATTGATCAAACCAGAGATGTTTATAAGAAAGTTTTAAGAAAGTAATGAAAAATATTCTTGTTGTTAATGTTAATTGGCTTGGTGATGTTATTTTTTCATCGCCTGCATTTAAGGCGCTTAAAGAAAAATATCCGCAGAGCCGCATTACATGTTTAGGTGTTCCGCGCATTGTTGAAGTGTTACAACACGTTGAAGGCGTTGATGATATTATTATTTATGAAGAAAAAGGACGTCATGCAAGTCCGCTTGGAAAACTAAAACTTATTCATCAAATTCGATCAAAACGCTTTGATATTGTTTTTTTATTTCATGGATCTTTGACGCGTGCGCTAATTGTTTTTTTGGCAGGGATTCCTGTGCGTGTCGGTTATCCTAGTAAGAGTAGGGGAGTTTTTTTAAGTCATAAGGTTGAATGTTTAAAAGGCATTGTTCATCGAAGTGATTTTTATTTAAATGTTATAGAATCGTTTGAGGTAGAGGTTAGCGATCGAAATTATTATTTAAATGTTTCAGATCAGGATATAGATTTTGCAGACAAACTCTTTAAGGATAATAATATATCAAAGGATGATTTTGTTATTATTCTCAATACTGGTGGAAATTGGGATTTAAAGCAATGGCCTGAAGAGAAATTTAGCTTATTGATCGATCAAATTTCTATATTGCCTTCGTTGAAAATAGTAATAACTGGAGCTCCGAAGGATGCTGAAAGAGTTCGGCGAATTATATTAAATGCAAAAAGTGAGGTTGTTAATCTTGTAGGGCAAACAACTCTTTCTCAGCTTATGGGTGTTATGAAGAGATCTAATTTGGTTATTTCGGCAGATTCAGGACCTTTGCATGTTGCAAGCAGTGTTGGAGTAAAAACGATTGGTTTGTTTGGACCAACAAGTCCGCAGATCACAGGACAGCGCGGCAAGGAGAATGGAGATGTTATTTATAATGATGTTGGATGTAACAAAAATCCATGTTATCACTTAACATGTTTGGATAATATTTGTATGAAATCAATTACGGTTAAAAATGTCATCGATAGAATCAAAAGAATACAACGTTAAGAAAATTTTAGTTGTCAGTTTAAGTAATATTGGCGA
Source organism: uncultured Planctomycetales bacterium (assembly GCA_964648665.1). GTDB lineage: Bacteria > Omnitrophota > Gorgyraeia > Zapsychrales > Aceulaceae > Aceula. The sequence goes on from CAZYOA010000001.1 coordinate 76,599, forward strand.
TGTTATTTTGACGTGTCCCGTTATAGATTCTTTGATACAGCGATTTCCACTTTGTGAAATTTCTGTCATTGTCGGATCAAAAGCTGTTGGTCTTTTTGAAGGTAATCCATATATTAAAGATGTTTTTATTTTTGATAAAAAACAATCGTTTGGCAGCATGATGTGTTGGGCGTTTAATTTAAGAAAAAACAACTTTGATATGGTTGTGGATTTAAGAAATACAATTTTGTCATTAATTTTGATGCCACGATATTCGACATCGTTAAAGGCGCACAAGGCTGATGGTCACATGCATGACAAGCATTTAGCTCGACTTTGGAGTGTTGTGCCAGATGCAAAATCGCATGAAGATCGAAAAGCAATTTTTATAAATCAAGAAGCTCAAGATATCGCAGATAAGATTTTATCGAGTCAAATAAATTTAGAATCTAAATATTGTGTTGTTGGTGTTGGTGCTGCTGATCAAAAAAAGCGATGGACAGAAGGCGGATTCGTTGAGGTTTGTAATTGGATTTTTGAGCAGTATGGATTTCAGAGTGTTTTTGTTGGTGATCAAAGCGATTTCTTGAGAGCAGAAAAGATTTCGAAAAGTTTAAAAAATAAAGGTGTAAATCTTTGTGGTGAAATTAATCTTTTAGAATTTGCTGGAACTTTAAAGCGCAGTGGGTTTGTTTTATCTAACGATAGTGCTGTTATGCATATGGCTAGCTATTTCAACATTCCAACAATTGGTCTTTTTGGTCCAACAAATTCGATTAAATATGGTCCATGGGCAGAAAAATTTGAAATTGTCCGTTCTCCAAATGAAGATGGCCATGAAATAGCAAAAATGAGCGAGATAACTCCTAAATCGGTAAAAGAATCTATTCGAAGAATATTATGATAAAGAAAAAGATTTTTAAAAATATTCTTATTGTTCGCACTGATCGCATTGGCGATGTTGTATTGACAACGCCAGCAATACAGGCTTTGAGAGAAGCTTGTCCAAGCGCTAAGATTTCTATTCTTGTGGCACCACAAACAAAATCTATTGTGCAGGGAAATCCGTATCTTGATCAAGTGATTGTTTATGATTTCAAGGGAAAAGATAGAGGATTTTTTGGATTTTGGCGTTTTACTTTTAAACTTATGAGAATGAATTTTGATTTGGCAATTAATTATCATGTAAAGAATCGAACAAATGCGTTATTGTTTTTCTCAGGAATTCCTTTGAGAGTTGGATTTAAAAATAAAAAACTTGGATTTTTTTTAAATAAAACAATTTTAGATACAAGGGTTATGGGGGCAAAGCATGAGTCGGAGTATTGTCTCGATCTCATAAAGAGTCTTGGCATGGATATTGATAAAAAATATTCTATATATGCGTCTATTGATAATGAATCAGAAAAATGGACGGATAAGCTCTTGACGGAGTATAATATTGCTGATGAGAAACTTGTTGCGATTCATCCGGGGGCAAGTTGTATTTCAAAGAGGTGGCCACCAATTTTATTTTCACAAGTTATAGATCAAATTGTTTTAAATTACAAGATAAAAGTTATTGTTATTGGAGCAGGAGATAATCAATTAATTGCTGAAGAAGTGATTGCTGGATGCAAGTCTTCTATTATTGATTTTACTGGAAAGACTTCTGTTAGTCACCTGATTAGTCTTTTAAAAAGATGTTCACTTTTAATTTCAAATGATTCTGGTCCTGTTCATTTGGCAGCTGGCGTTGGCACGCCTGTTGTTTCAATCTTTGGTCGGAATCAGCCTGGTTTATCGGTTATGCGATGGCGCTCTTTAGGGTATAAAGACATCTCACTTCATAAAGACGTTGGGTGTAAAGAATGTTTGGCTCATAATTGTCAAATTGGATTTCAATGTCTTAAAGCCATTGAAGTTAGAGATGTTGTTAATGCAGCTAATCGTATTTTAAATAGTTAAGCACAGATATGTATATTGTGTTAATATTGAAAAAAAGGAAATGTTATGCCTAGAAATGCAAATGATCGTGAATTTGTCCGTATTTCGGATTATTCTGAAATTACTTATCAAAGCGAAATAGCTAAGACTAAAAAGAAAACTGAAACAAAGAATATTAGCGCGCAAGGTATTTGTTTTGTTAGCAAAGAAAAGTTTGCTATTGATTCCGTTGTTGAAGTTTCGTTGACATTCGAGAGGCTAGGATTTTCTTTTACTTCAAAATCTGTTGTTCGTTGGGTTAATGAGATTGTAAGAAATCATCGCTATGAAGTAGGGGTTAAGTTTATCGATGTATCTTTACAAGAAACAAAAAAGCTTGTTAATTATATTGATACGATTAAAAGATTAGATCGATATGTTTAGATGAAAAGGGGAGCTTTATGAGCATTGGAATAAAAAAACCAATACAGGATGAATTAGAGGGCTTAGGAGTTTTTTCTTGGGATATTTGGGAAAAGGAAGAAAGCGAATTTGATTGGCATTATGATAAAAAGGAAATTTGCTATTTTCTTGAGGGTGAAGTGGATGTTGAGCTTGAAGATGGGAGAATTATTCATGTTGGACAAGGAGATCTTGTCACGTTTCCAGAAGGTTTGTCGTGTCGATGGAATATTAAGAAAGCTGTAAAAAAACATTATTGTTTTGAGTAGTCTATATTTAATTAAAAAAGGAGATTAGGAATGAAGAAAATACTTAGCTTTGTTGTTGTGGCATGTTTTTTGATGGTAAGTGTTTTTAGTACAGGTGCATTTGCTGAGAAGCAAGGAAAAGGAAAGTATGATTTAGGAGAAAAGTTTTCTAAAAAGATTAAGGTGATGATTAAGAATAGCGAGAAATTGAATTTAACAGATGCGCAAATGGATGAAATCAAGAGTTTAAAATTGAAAACGAAGAAAGAATTAATTCAACAAAAAGCTAATATTGAGATTTTAGGTTTAGATATTAAAAGTGAAATGAAAAAAACCCAATGGACGTTGAGTTAATTAATGGATTAATTGACCAGAAATATGAAGTTAAGAAAAAGAAGTCAAAGGCGTTAGTTTCAGCATGCGCAACATTAAGAACAGTCTTGACAGATGATCAAAAAAAGAAAATGAAGGAAATTTGGAAAAAAGAAAAATGTGATAAAAAAGAGTGTTCTTTGAAAGATAAGAAAAAAGGCAAATCAAAGAAGAATTCTAGGGTAGACCGGAAAAAAAGAGACCGTTAATTTTTTTTGAAGTTCATGTGTTTATTTAGGCGAGTTTTTTAAAAAGCTCGCCTTTTTATTGGACGGTATTTTAATCATCAAGTAAAATGAAAATGTTTGAAATACAGTATTTATATTTTAATAAGGAGAAAAATGAGTAAAATTAATGAATTGATAGAATGGGATTTCTTGGGATCGCATAATAGCTTGTATATTAAGCATTTTACAGATGAAGAGGGTAAAAAAGGTGTAACGATGATCTTTGAAGACGTCACTAAAGAAAAGGTAACTGAAATTGTAATTCCGGCACGCAAATATCCAACATTTTTGCGTATTATTAATGATGGAAATCGATATACGAATAGCATAATTTAAAAGCTTTGAGATTTCCTTTATTTCTTTGACGCTTGCTATAAACTGTGCTAAAATTCGTCGTTTGGCTAAACTCCTAATGTATATATTTTATATATAAACGTAGTAAAAAGAAGGAATTCTTGTAAGATGAGTGATTTCAACAAGATTGTTGCGTGCTTTAAAAACAAAAAGATTTTAGTTGTTGGAGATGTGATTTTGGATCAGTATATTACAGGAAGCGTTTCGCGAATCTCGCCAGAGGCTCCTGTGCCAGTTGTTAAGCAGGAAGGTCATCCGCGTTATACTCCTGGCGGTTCTGCTAATGTAGCAAATAATTTAAGCGCGTTAGGTGCTAAGGTTTTGCTTGTTGGAAGAGTTGGTCAGGATAGAGAAGAGAAAATCTTAAAAAAAGAGCTTCGAAAAAGGAAAATCGATATATCGGGTCTTTTTACAGATAAGTGTATTCCAACGGCGATTAAAACACGAATTATTGCTCAGCATCAGCAGCTTGTACGCGTCGATCGTGAAGATACGTCATCTCATGGTGCCGATGGAGTGGCAAACAAAATACTGCATTTTATTGAAAAGAAAATTGATGATGTGGATGCTGTGATTATTTCTGATTATGGAAAAGGTGTGGTTACGAAAGCTCTGGTTGGAAAACTCTCTAGCCTTGTTCGTCGGAACAAAAAGATTATTACAGTTGATCCCAAAGTTGAGCATTTCAATTTTTATAATAGAGCTACGTGTATTACTCCAAATAAAAAAGAAGCTGAGAATGCAATTCGAAATATTATTATATCTAACGATAAAGGTCGGTTGCTTAAGATTAAAGCTGATAAGCTTACAAGCTTAAAAGATGTTCGAAAAGCAGGATCTGAAATTTTATCACATTTAAAATTAGAATCTCTTTTAATTACCTTGGGAGAGGATGGAATGTGTTTATTTGAAAAAGGTAAAGAGCCGTTTTTAATTCCAACAAAAGCAAAAGAGGTTTTTGATGTTACAGGCGCAGGTGATACTGTAATTTCTGTTTTGACTTTGAGTTTAACAGCTGGAGCAACAAAGCAGCAAGCAGCTGTTTTAGCTAACTATGCGGCAGGTGTTGTTGTTGGAAAAACTGGAGCTGTTGCCGTAACAGCTAAAGAAATTTTAAATGTTATTGATGAGGCTAAATTATGAGAACTGTTGGTGTGATTCCTGCTCGTTATGGATCGACACGTCTTAAAGGTAAGGTTTTAGCTGATATTTTTGGAAAACCCTTGATTCAACATGTTTGGGAAAGAGCAAGTGAAGCTAAGCTTTTAGATGATCTTTTTATTGCTGTTGATAATGAGCATGTAAAAAATGTTTGCGAAGGATTTGGGGCAAAAACAGTAATGACAGATAAGAGTTGCCTGTCAGGCTCTGATCGCATTGCTCAAGCTGTTAAAGATATTGATGCGGGCATTGTCATTAATATCCAAGGTGATGAGCCGATGCTTAATGCATCAATTATTGATGGGCTCGTTGATGTTCTTAAAAAGAATAAAGAAGTTCAGATGTCAACAGCTGTTGTTAAAATGAAAGAATCAAAGGATGCTCAAGATCCTAATGTAGTTAAGGCGATTGTTGATAGAAAAGGTTATGCTATTTATTTTTCTCGTGCGGCATTGCCGTTTGATCGAGAGGGCGATGGAAAAGAGATTGAATATTTTAAACATTTAGGATTTTATGGTTATCGAAAAGTTTTTTTACTCGGTTTTAAAGATCTTCCTTTGTCAAAGTTGGAGCAAGCTGAGAAGCTTGAACAATTACGCGTGATTGAGGCTGGATATAAAATTAAAGTTATTGAAACTGAATTTGATACGATTGCTGTGGATACCCAAGAGGATTTACAAAAAGTTAAGAAAGCTTTAAAGAAGGCTGGAGGTAAATAAGCATGTCTAAAATTATTAAAGTTCAAAATATTTCTATAGGTGGTAAAAAGCCGTTTGTTTTAATCGCTGGGCCATGTGTTATTGAAGGACGAACTTTTTCTATCCGACTGGCTAAAGCATTAAAGAAAGTCGCCAAGGAGTGTAAAATCCCTTTTATTTTTAAAGCTAGTTTTGATAAGGCTAATCGAACATCGATCAATTCGTTTAGAGGACCTGGTCTTAAAAAAGGATTGGCAATTTTAAAAGATATTAAGAAGGAAGCTGGTGTTCCTGTTTTAAGCGATATTCACAATGTTGATCAACTTGATGAAGCGGCAAAAGTTTTAGATATAATTCAGATTCCAGCATTTTTATGTCGACAAACAGATTTGGTTGTTGCGGCTGCAAAGACAAAAAAAGTTATTAATATTAAAAAAGGACAGTTTCTTGCTCCGTGGGATATGATCCAAGTTATTAAAAAGATTGAATCTGCAGGCAACAAGAAAATCCTTTTGACAGAGCGCGGTGTGAGCTTTGGGTATAATAATCTAGTAAGTGATTTTCGATCTTTAGAAGTAATGACTAAAACAGGATATCCTGTTATCTATGATGCAACACATAGTGTTCAGCAACCTGGTGGATTAGGTGAAGCTTCGGGTGGAAATAATGAATATGTTCCTTTGTTGTCGCGTTGTGCAATTGCTGCAGGAATTTCTGCTCTTTTTATTGAGGTACATCCACATCCAAAACAAGCTTTGTCGGATGGCCCTAATTCGCTTGAGTTTTCGAAATTAAAGAAATTATTAAATGAATTAAAACAAATTGATCAAATTATTAAGAAATAGGATAAAACAATGGTTTTAAAACGGGCAAAATCAGTTTTGGACATTGAAGCACAAGCAATTAAAGATTTAAAGAAGAATCTTGATTCTGAATTCTTAAAAGCTGTTGATTTGATGGCACGATGCAAGGGGCGTGTTATTGTTTCTGGAATGGGAAAAACAGGACTCATTGGGCGAAAAATTTCATCAACGTTATCTTCGACAGGAACACCGAGCACTTGGTTGCATGCTGGTGAAGCGTTGCATGGTGATCTTGGTCTTATTACGAAACAAGATGTAATTATTTTAATTTCACATAGCGGTGAGACAGAAGAAACAAAACGTTTAATTCCATTGATTAAAAGAATTAAAATTAAATCTATAGCGATAACAGGAAGCCCAAAATCATTTTTGGCCAAGTATTGTGATATTGCTTTAAATACTGGAGTTAAAAAAGAGGGTTGTCCTTTAGGGTTAGCACCAATGGCATCAACAACAGTTACGCTTGCTATGGGCGATGCTCTGGCGGCATGCTTGATTGATCGCAAAGGGTTTAAAAGAGAGAATTTTGCTTTTTTCCATCCTGGAGGATCGTTAGGACGAAACCTTCTTCTTAGAGTTGAAGATATTATGCGGACTGGTAGAGACTATTCTGTTGTTGCGCCTGATGCTCAAGTTAAAAATGTTCTTTTTACAATTACAAAAGCAAGATGTGGATCTGCTTGTGTGGTTGATAGCAAAGGAAAGCTAAAAGGTATCTTTACTGATGGAGATTTAAGGCGTCGTTTAAAAAAGGATATTTTGTTTTTAGATGAAAAAGTAAAAAATGTTATGACAAGGAATCCGACAACTGTAAAAAAAGATCAGCTTGCTGCTGAGGCGATGCGTATTTTGCAAGAAAAACGAATTGATGAAGCGCCTGTTGTTGATAGCAAGGGAAAATCAGTAGGCCTTCTAGATGTCCAGGATTTATTAAAGACAGGAATTGTTTAAGATGGTTATTCCAAAGACGGTAAAAGAAAAGATTAAGAGAATTAAAGTTTTAGTTATGGATGTCGATGGCGTTCTAACAGAAGGAAAACTTATTTTTGATGGTGAAGCTCGTGAGCTTAAGGCTTTTAATGTTCAAGACGGTTATGGAATTGTCATTTTGCAGCGATCAGGAATCAAAACGGCAATCATTACAGCTGGTGACTCAAAGGTTGTTAAAGTGAGGGCTGATTATTTGCATATCAATAAACTTTATTCAGGAGCATATCCTAAGATTGATTCGTATGAGAAATTGCTTAAATTCTTTAAAGTTAAGGATGAGGAAGTTTGTTACGCTGGTGATGATTTAACAGATTGTCAAATTTTAAAGCGCGTTGGATTTTCTGTTGCGGTTAAAAATGCTGTGCCTGAAATAAAGAAAGTAGCTGATTACATTACGAAGCGTTCGGGTGGAGATGGTGCGATTCGAGAAGTTATAGAGCTTATTTTAAAGACTCAAAACAAATGGCAAAAAGTTATTGCTCAAGATCTATAAATGAAAAAAAATATTCTTCTTTTCAGTATTCTTTTTAGTATAATTTTTTCTTGTTGTGTTTGTTTTGCGCAAGAGGAGGTTCAGGAATTTGAAGGTTTTGATTTAGTTGGTTACGGTGAGGGTGGGCAAAAGGCTTGGGATTTAAAAGGCGATACCGCAACGATTGAGGGTGACAATGTTAACATCGTTAACGTGGATGCAAATTCGTATGGTGAAGATGATATGAATGTTGTTGCTAGGACAGGAAAAGTTGATAAAAAAAGTGGAAATATGCGTCTGGAGCAAGATGTTGTTGTGACAACTGAAGATGGCATGCAAATGATGATGGATTCTCTTGATTGGCAAAAAGATAAAGATTTAATTACAACGGAAGATCAAGTTGTGATTGTGCGTGACAATATGACAGCCACAGGAAAAGGTGCAACGGCTCGTCCAGGTTTAAATGCGGCTCAGCTTAATGAAGATGTTAAAGTTGAGTATGAGCCAACTGAAGAAGAAGAAATGGATGGCCTTATCACGATTACGTGTGATGGTCCCATGGAAGTTGATTACGACAATCAGACAGCTTTTTTTAGTGATAATGTTGTTGCAATTCAGAATGATCGCAAGCTTGTTGCAGATCGAATGGAATTATTTTTTGATGGAAAAACAAAAAAAATTAAAGAGTTGATTTGCATCGGCAACGTATTAATTGTTCAAGGTGAAAATACTTCTTTTTCTGATCGAGCGATTTATAAGGCGCAAGAACAAAGAATCATTTTATCGGGGCGTCCAAAATTACTTATGCATTTTGAAGAAGGCGAGGATACCGATGTATCTTTTGGAGACTAGAAATTTAGCAAAAATTTATGGAGGACGTCGCGTTGTTGATGGGTTGAGCATTCGCGTGGGTCGTTCAGAAATTGTTGGTTTGTTGGGTCCTAATGGGGCTGGAAAAACTACAACGTTTTATATGGCGGTAGGTATTATTACTCCTGATGAAGGACAAGTGTTTTTTGATCAAGAAGATATTACGCGAAAGCCGATTCATGATCGTTGTCATTTGGGCATGGGCTATCTTGCTCAAGAACCTTCTATATTTCGAAAACTTACTGTTGAAGAAAATATTATGGTGATTTTAGAAACATTGAATATTAGTCCGAGGGAAAGACGCAGAAGACTTAATAATCTTTTAGAAGAGCTTAATATTGGCCACTTAGCAAAGAGTAAAGCATTTACGCTTTCTGGTGGAGAAAGACGGCGCCTGGAGATCACAAGGGCACTGGTAACAAATCCTTCGTTTTTACTTTTAGATGAGCCGTTTTCAGGAATCGATCCCATTGTTGTTGCTGAAGCTCAAGAAATTATTAAAGGTTTAAGAGACAGAGGACTTGGAATTTTATTAACGGATCATAACGTTCGAGAAACATTATCAATTACCGATCGAGCATATTTGATTGCCGATGGAAGTGTTTTAATCTCTGGAACAGCGGATGATCTTGTTAATGATCCAAAAGCAAGGCAGATTTATTTAGGTGAAAAATTTAGGATGTAACGTTTTTAAAAAAGGATAAGTGTAAAAATGAAAGTAGATTTAAAAAAAGTTGATGCTACAAAAAGAGAATTAAAATTTGAAGTTTCTGAAGATCGAGTGACAAAGAAAATGGAAGAGGTTTTTAAAGAAATCTCAAAAGTTGCAAAAATTAAAGGTTTCCGTCCTGGCAAAGCACCACGCCATATTATTGAAGCTGAACATGGAAAAGTTGCTCAGGAAAAAATGATGGAGCGACTTATTCCAGAAGTTTATCAAGAAGCATTAGAAAAGGAAAAATTAAGTCCCATTGATTTTCCAGAAGTTTCTGACGTGAAAGTCAAAGATGGTTCTTTGACATTTAAGGCGACGCTGGATATTCAACCTGAGTTTTCAGTTAAAGATTACAAAGGCATTAAAGTTAAAAAGAAGAAGTCTGAAGTTACTGATGCCGAAATCAAAAAGACTTTAGATTTTTTTAAGACTTCACAAGGAAAAGAAAAAAAAGATGTAAAAATTGATGATGAATTTGCAAAAGGATTGGGATATCCAAGCCTTGAAGAAATGAAGACATCTTTTAAGCAACAAATGGAGATTGAAAAGGATCGTCAGAATCGTGCTGATGTTGAAAATCAAGTTGTTGAGTTCTTGGTAAAGACAACAAAGGTAATTGTGCCAAAAACAACGGTTCAGCGTCATATCGATCGCTTGGCTCATGATACTCGGCAACGTATGGAGCAGCAAGGTGTTAAAAAAGAAGATGTTGATAAGCGCGTTGATGAGTTCCTTAAAAAAGTTAAGCCAAATGCAGAAAGAGATGTTAAGGCGTATTTTATTCTAGAGAAGATTGCACAGGAAGAAAAAATAACTGTTTCACAAGGTGAAAATTTATTTCAAAAAGTCATTGGTTTTCTTTTGAAGGAAGCTAAATGGGAGGAGGCAAAATAAATGGATTTAAAATCACAGGTTTTGGTGCCGATGGTTGTTGAAAAAACGGGTCAAGGAGAGCGTGCTTATGATATCTATTCACGTCTTTTGAAGGATCGTATTATTTTTATTGGAACGGCAATTGATGATAACGTTGCTAATTTGATTATTGCACAACTTTTATTTTTACAATCTGAAGACGACTCAAAGGATATTAGCGTTTATGTTAATTCTCCAGGAGGATCTGTAACAGCTGGCCTTGCTATTTATGATACGATGCAATTTTTAAAACCTGATATTCGTACATATTGCATGGGTCAGGCAGCGAGCATGGGGGCCATTCTTTTGACAGCTGGTACAAAAGGAAAACGATATGCGCTTCCTTATTCTCGCATCATGATTCATCAACCTTGGGGAGGAGCTCAAGGAACAGCGAGCGACATTACGATTCAGGCTAAAGAAATTGGACGCTTGAAAGAAAGCTTGCTAAATATTTTAGCTTTTCATACTGGGCGGTCTAATGAAAAAATTACAGCTGATTCTGATCGTGATTTTTTTATGAGCGCAGAAGAATCAAAGGCTTATGGATTGATTGACGAAGTTATTGTTAATCCTAATAAATCGTAATATTTTTGTTATTTGAAATATAAAGAAATGAAAATTCTAATTAGTGATAAACTTCCCTTAGACGCCATTGGTGTTTTGTCGGAAGTTGAAGAGTTTGAAGTTGATTGTCGATTCGGCATTGCTCCAGATGAGCTTCGACAAGAAATCAAAGATTATCATGCTCTTGTTGTGCGAAGCTCAACGCATGTCACGGCTGAGATTATTAATGCTGGCGATAAGCTTAAAGTTATAGGGCGCGCCGGTGTTGGGCTTGACAATGTTGATCTTCTGGCAGCGGAAAAAAAAGGAGTTATTGTTTTGAATACTCCTTTTGCAAACACGACAGCAACCGCAGAGCATACGATGAGTCTTATTCTTGCTTTGTCGCGCAATATTGTTCAATCATGTTGTTCTTTAAAGTCAGGAGAATGGGAACGCGCGCGTTATATCGGTGTTGAATTAAATAGAAAGATGTTAGGCATTGTTGGTCTTGGCCGAATAGGACTAACAGTTTCAAGAATGGCTAAATCTTTTGGTATGAATGTTGTTGGATTTGATCCGTTTATTTCCAAACAAGTTGCACAAGATAATGATATTGAATTAATAGATTTTGATGATCTTTTAAAGAAGTCAGATTTTATTTCAATTCATGTTCCTAAAAATGAAGAAACTAAGAATTTAATTTCCGATAAAGAATTTGCTTTAATGAAATCTGATGCTAAAATTATTAATTGTGCTCGAGGTGGAATTGTTGATGAATCTGCACTTATTTGCGCGTTAAAAGAAAATCAAATTGGTGGATGCGCTTTAGATGTTTATGAAAAAGAGCCTCCAGATTTTAATTCAGAATTATTTAAATTTGACAACTGTTTGACAACACCACATTTAGGTGCTGCAACAGTTGAGGCAAGATCTAATGTTGCTATTGAGATTGTCTGTTGCGTTAGAGATGTTCTTTTAGGGCATAAGATTTAATAGGTAAGGATTTAGATTAAGAATAAAGATATAAAAAGGAGTTAAAGATGAAGCGTTCTTTTTGGTTAACTTTTGTTGTTATATTTTTTGCATCTTTAATATCTTTTGAGGGTTTTTGTGTTGCGCAAGATGTAGATTTTGTTGAGAAGGAAGTTACGGACATCCAGCCATTGTGCCGATCAGATCAAGATTGTATGAGGCCTGGTGTTATTGGTATTTGCCAATCCCCAGGAGAGAAAATGGCTAGATGTCTCTGGCAAGAAGTTGCGCAAATTCCTATTATTGCGATTGTACCAAAAAACTGTCGCACTTGTCAGCCTGAGGCGGCTATCAGAAGTTTGCAGCAGATTTTTTTAGGAATTCAACCTCGATTTGTAAATGAAGATGATGTTGAAGCTAAAGAGTTAATCAAACATTTTAAAATTAAAAATTTACCAGCTTATATTTTTTCAAAAGATGTAGAAAGAGATCCTAGTTTTTCTCGATTCTTAGAAATGTCGATTGAAGGAGACAGTTATTATTATTTAAAACCTCAATTTTCAGGGGTTTCTTATTTCTTAGATCGCAAGCCTAAGAGAAATCAATTGGATTTATTTCTGACGCTTGGATCGACGGGAATGTTTCAGCCAGTTAAAATTGCCGAAGAAATTTATAAAGACAAGAGTAGTAATATTAATCTTGAGTTGCATTTTTTAGGAATAAAGAATACGGAATCTGGGACTTGTGTAACTCCTGGTGGACAGAGAGAGCAAGAAGAGGAGAAGATTTTTGCTTGTGTTGATAATTACTATCCTGAGAAATCGTTTGATTATCTTTCATGTCGATTGCTTAAAATTAATAGTATTTGGTTTGAAGATTGCTTAAAGCAAAACAATATTAATGTTGATAAAATTAAAAAATGCGCACAATCAAAAAAAGGACAAAAACTTTTTGAAAAAATGATTAAAATGTCTCAAGATTTGAATGTTCGATATGCACCAATCTTCTTAATGGACAATGTTGAAATTTTTGGAGTTACAGATCAGACAACTTCTGAAGAAATTATAGGTATTATTCAATCGTTTAAGAAATAAAATGGAATGTTAAAAGAAAGAGTGGATTTATGAATATTGTTGTTGGTGGTGCTCAATGGGGAGACGAAGGAAAAGGTAAGTTAATCGATATTTTATCGAAACATACAGATATTACAGCGAGATATCAAGGTGGTAATAATGCTGGACATACAGTTGTTGTTGGCGATATGCGATACGTTTTTCATTTAATTCCATCTGCTATTTTGCGTAAAGAAAAAATTTGTGTCATAGGAAATGGTGTTGTTGTTGATCCAAAGGCACTTTTGGCGGAAATGGAAGAGTTAAAGGGTCAAAAAGTGAACGTAACTTCAAAACGACTTAAGATTGCTGCAAACGCTCACGTTATTTTACCTTATCATCGTATTCTAGATGGCTTAAGAGAATCAAAGAGAAAAAATAAGATCGGAACAACTGGCCGGGGAATCGGGCCATGTTATGCCGATAAGGTTACGAGATGTGGAATCAGAATGATCGATTTGCTAAATCCAAAAATTTTAAAGGCAAAACTTGAAGATAATCTAAGAGAAAAGAATGAAACTTTTACTAAGGTTTATGGGCAAAAGAACTTTCTACTAGGGAATATTTACAAAGAATATCTTGATTATGGAAAGAAGCTCAAAGATTATATTTGCGATACAGCTTTATTCTTAAATACAGCAATCGACAAGAAAAAGACTGTGTTATTCGAAGGAGCTCAAGGGACATTTTTAGATATTGATTTCGGGACATATCCATTTGTAACTTCTTCAAATTCAATTGCTGGTGGAGTTAGCGCTGGAACAGGGGTTGCTCCAACAAAAATTGATCGAATGATTTCTGCTGTTAAAGCGTATACGACTCGCGTTGGCGAAGGTCCTTTTCCAACAGAATTTTCAACATATCTTAAAGATGATATTCGTGTTAAAGGAAAAGAATTTGGAGCTACCACAGGTAGGCCTCGTCGATGTGGATGGTTTGATAGCGTGCTTGTGAAATACGCCGTTATGATCAATGGAACTACAGAGCTTGCGATTATGAAGCTGGATGTTTTAGATGAGCTGAAAAAGATAAAAATTTGTACCAGTTATCGATATAAGGGCAAAATTATCAGAAATTTTCCTTTAGATTTAGAGGTTTTGCAAAATGTAAAACCTATTTATATACAAATGGACGGATGGCAGGAGCCAATCAGCGGAATTCGAAAATTTGAGAAATTACCTAAAAACGCCAAGAAATATATTTATTTTCTTGAGAAGTTGCTTAATACGCGAATTAAGTATATTTCTATTGGGTCCAAAAGAGACGAAATTATTATTCGCTAGAGACGCATCTTATTACAAGTGTTAGGGTTAGTCAATTTTCTTGACTTTGACTAGGCCTTATGTTAATGTGATTTATTATAATAATAAAGGAGGAACAAATGCACAGGTCTTTAAATAAATTCGTATCATTTTGCTTGATTGTTTTGCTAAGTTTTAGCGTTGTGGGCTGTACAGTTGTTATTCAAAAAGGAAGATCTAGCGATATTCAGAAGATATCAAGTTTGAAGCGTGAGTTGACAACTCTTGAGCGCGCTAAAAGAGAGCTTGAAAATCAACTTAAAGGCGAGATCGATGATCGTGAAGTTTCGATTGAAATGCTTGAAAAGGGACTTGTTATTACTTTTGTATCAGAAGTTTTATTTGATTCTGGTAAAGCAAAGCTTCGTAGCGATTCATTGTCTAAATTAAGTAAAGTTGCTGGAGTGTTAAAGACAACTGTTCGAAATTTAAATGTTGGCATTGAAGGTCATACAGATAATGTTCCAATCAAACATTCAGGCTGGAAGTCGAATTGGGAACTTTCTTCAGCAAGAGCTATGAGTGTTTTGCATGATCTAGTTGAGAAAGAACACCTTAATCCTCGGCGATTATCAGCAACAGGATATGGAGAATTTCGTCCTATGGTATCTAACGATACAAAGCAAGGTCAGCAGAGAAATCGACGTGTTGAAATTGTTATTTTACCGAATACGATTAAAAATGCAAGTTCTGAGAAAATTATTGAAGAGAATTTAAAATAATTTTATGAATAAGAATTTCAAAGAAAAATCATTTGTCTTTTTTGCAATTTTAACAATTGCTTGCTTAGGTTTTGCTATTGCATCGAGTCAAAAGTTTACTGCAACCAAAGAGGGTCTAAACGAAGAGCGATATCAACGCATGGTTGCTGAAGAAAAGCTTGAAAAAGAAAAATCTAAAAGTAGAGTTTTAGAGTCTAAGAATGGGCAGATGCAAAAAAAGGTTGATCAACTCAATGCTTTGTTGAAGGAAGAAAAAGGTGCAATTTCTGATCTTAAGATGGAACTTGAAAAAACAGCACGTTTGAATCAGATTCTAGAAAGAGAACTTAAAAATGCACTTGTTCGAGAAAATACTACGCCTCAAGCAAGTAATGAATAGTTTTGTGAAGATACGGTAGGACGCAAGTCGTGTCCTGAGAATGATTTGGTAGCATCGATATGGGGGATAGACATCCCTCATTTTATTTGAAAAAAAATGACTGAAAAAATAAGTTTACCGAAACATATAGCAATTATCATGGATGGTAATGGGCGTTGGGCAAAACAAAAAAGAATGCCACGTTCATACGGACATTTAAATGGTGTTAAGCGTGTTGATGAAATTGTAGCCGCATCGCATCGCATGGGAATTAAAGTTTTGACTCTTTTTGCATTTTCATCTGAGAACTGGAAAAGACCTAAGACTGAAGTTTCAATGCTTATGCGAACATTGGCATCAAATCTTAATAAAAAGTCTAAAGAGCTTCATCGCATGGGAATTCGTTTTAAGATGATTGGAAGAAGAGAAGGCGTTCCAGATATTGTTTTAAAGAGTCTTGATCAAGCCCAAGAGAAAACAAAAAGTAATGAGGGCATGATTTTAAATATTGCATTTAATTATGGATCTCGTCAAGAAATAGTTGATGCTGTTTGTGGTATCGCAAAAGGAGTCAAGAGCGAAAATCTTAAGATTAGCGATATCGACGAAGATACAGTATCAAATGCGTTGTATACGGCGGGAATGCCAGATCCCGATTTATTGATTCGCACATCTGGAGAAACGCGTATTAGTAATTTCTTGCTTTGGCAGTTATCATATAGTGAGCTTTATTTTACAAAAAAGTTTTGGCCTGAATTTACTGAAAAAGAACTTGAAAAAGCAATTGCCGATTTTAAAAACCGTCAAAGACGTTATGGAGCGGTTCGGTCAACGAAAGGGTTGTGATGTCCTTAAAAAGATTTTTTAGCTCTGCAGCTGCAATCTTGTTAACAGTTTTAGCTGTTTCTAATAAATGGATTTTTATCGGAACCATTGTTTTCTTTACAGTTGGCGGTCTTTATGAATTCTTTTATTTGATAAAGAAAAAAGGAATTCCGATTTATAGTTATGTTGGAATTTTTATTGGCGTTCTTATTCCAGTGTCTATTTTTACAAAGTTTGAGTTAACGAAGAACTGGGAGCTTCTGTTTATTGTTATTGGGTTTTTGATGCTTTTATTGTTGCAGTTTTCGAGGAAAGATAATCGAAACGCGATCGTTGGTATATCTACAACATTATTTGGTGTTTTGTATGTTTCGTGGTTTTTTAGTTTTTTAGTAAAGATTCGCTTGATGATTCCAGGAATTAATGGAGTTAAACTTCTTGGATTTATTTTGATTGTGACAAAAGCAGCTGATATCGGCGCTCTTCTCGTTGGAAGTAAGTTTGGGAAGCATCCGCTTTTACCGCGGGTAAGCCCAAATAAATCTATTGAAGGTTCGGCTGGAAGTCTTGTTGTTAGCGGAATTGCTGCAATTTGCTGTCAATCATTTTTGCCAGCGGCTTTAAATTATTCAATATTACAGGTTTTTTTGATCGGTGCTTTTTTCGGAGGAATTGGTCAGTTAGGAGATTTGTCAGAATCTATGATTAAGAGAGATTGCAATGTTAAGGATTCTGGAAAAGTTTTGCCGGGTTTAGGCGGCATTCTTGACGTTATTGATAGCCTTTTGTTTTCGGCTCCGGCTTTTTATCTTTTTATAAGTTCAGCGTTAAATACAATATGATATGCGTTTAAAAAAAGTTGCTATTTTAGGATCTACGGGATCAATTGGGATTAACAGCTTAAAGATTATTGAGCGATTTCCTAAAGAATTTGAAGTTACAGCGTTAAGTGCGAATAATAATGTTAAGTTGCTTGAGAGGCAAATTCGGAAATTTAAGCCAAAATGTGTTGCGCTTAACAAGAAAAAGATTTCTGATTTAAAAAAAAGAATTGATCTTTCTAAAATTAAAGTTTTTGATGCAGCATCTGAGATGGAGGCCTTGGTCAATCGTAAAGATGTAAATATTGTTATCTTAGGCATTGAAGGTAGGGCGGCTTTAGAATCTTTTTTAGAGGCGGCACGTTGCGGTAAAATTATTGCTCCAGCAAATAAGGAAGCTCTAGTAATTGCCGGTGATATTATTATGAAAGAGGCTAAAAAACACGGAGCGACTGTTATTCCTGTTGATAGCGAGCAAAGCGCAATCTTCCAATGTTTAGAGGGTCGTAATATTAAAGAGTTAAAGAAAGTTTATTTAACTGCATCTGGTGGATCTTTAAAGAATGCAAAGAAATCAACGTTTGATTCTATTTCGGTTGCGCAGATTTTAGATCATCCTCGATGGAGTATGGGAAAAAAGATTACGGTTGATTCTGCAACTTTAATGAATAAAGGGCTCGAAGTTATTGAAGCCATGAGGCTTTTTGATTTGTCAGTAGAGAAAATAGAGGTTTTAATTCATCCGGAATCAATTATTCATTCAATGGTTGAATTTGTTGATGGAGCGTTAATGGCTCAGCTTGGAGTTACGGATATGCGGATACCTATTCAATATGCGTTGACTTATCCAAAACGAGCTACGACAGGGTTAACCTCATTAGATTTTGTTAAACAAAAAAGTTTAACGTTTGAGGCGCCTGATTTCAAAAAGTTTCCAGCTTTGAAGCTATGCTATGATGTCGCACGAAAAGCGGGAAGCTTACCAAGCGTTTTAAATGCATCTAACGAGGAAGCAGTGGATGCATTTTTAAGGGGAAAAATAAAGTTTTCTAAAATATATCAAATTGTTGAAAAGGTTGTTAAAAAACATAAAATTGTAAAGAGTCCAAGTTTGGAAGAAATTTTAGACGCAGATCAATGGGCTCGTCAGCAATCTAAACAGGAGTTAAATTAATAAAAATGGGAACATTAGTCTTTATCATTGTTTTAAGTGTTTTAGTTATTGTTCATGAATATGGACATTTTGTTGTTGCAAAGTTAATCGGTGTTAGGGTTGAGCGTTTTTCGATTGGTTTTGGACCAAAATTGTTTGGAAAAGTTTTTGGAGACACGGAATTTGTAATTTGTGCGATTCCTCTCGGAGGCTACGTTAAAATGGCTGGCGATGAACGAGGCGAATGTAAGGGGGCGGAGAATGAATTTTATTCAAAGCCGGTAGGCTTAAGATCTTTAGTTGTTCTTGCTGGTCCAGTTGTAAATTACATATTTGCTTTTCTATGTTTTTGCATTGTTTTTGTTGCAGGGTATCCAGCTCGATCTTCAGAGGTTGGAGGATTGATCGAGGATCGTCCTGCGATTCAATCTGGTTTAGCCATTGGTGATAAAATATTGTCTATTGATTCAAAGGGAATTGAAAGTTGGGAAGATGTTCAAAAATATGTTTCTGAATCAAAAGGTAAA
The DNA here is from genome assembly GCA_964648665.1 of uncultured Planctomycetales bacterium. Lineage (GTDB taxonomy): Bacteria > Omnitrophota > Gorgyraeia > Zapsychrales > Aceulaceae > Aceula. The sequence continues at coordinate 95,167 of CAZYOA010000001.1, forward strand.
ACTCTTGATTTAGGTGTATCGCGAGAAGGGGTTGATAAGAGTTTTGAATTAACACCTGTCTTAATAACATCTGAAAATATTTTTGGACAGAGAATTGATTTATTTATTGCTGGCATTGAGCCAACTGATAATATTGTTTTGTTGCGTTATGGCGCTTTAGAGTCAGTTGTAAAGGCTTTTGAAAAACTTAAGACAATCACATGGACAACGTACAAAGCTCTTTATCTGATGGTCACAGGAGCAATGTCTGCTAAAGATGGTGTAACGGGTCCAATTGGAATATTTATTATTATTAAAAAAGCAGCATCTATGGGATTTTCTTATGTGATGTATATTATGGCAATTATATCTGCTAGTCTTGCCATCTTTAATTTGTTACCGCTTCCAATTCTTGATGGCGGCCATTTGTTGTTTTTTGGTATTGAGAAGATTAAAGGAAAACCAGTTTCTCGAAAAACAGATGAAATTGTTCATCGCGTGGGGTTTGGTTTTCTTATTTGTTTGACGGTTGTTGTATTTTGCATGGATTTGATTCGTTATGGAATCTTTGATAAGATTGTTCAGTTTGGACGTCACTTAGGATTTTAAAATCAAGAATCCAGGGAGAAGAGAATGAATACAGATAGAGTTAAGAATCTCGTACAGCAACATCTAATTACAAAAACAGACTTTTTATCAATTAAAGATACTTTGGATGAGGATCAATTGCGCATGCAGACTAGAGGTGCTATTGATTTTGTTTGCACCCAGAATGAAATTGTTCTTACAGATGAGGAAAAAGCAGGATTAATTCGGGAAATGGTAAGTTCTTTGATTAGTTTAGGGCCGTTGCGTCTTTTGATAGAAGATAAATCTATTACTGAGATTATGATTAATGGTCCAGAGAAAATTTATCTTCAGAAAGATGGAAAAACAGAGCTTAGCGATGTTAAGTTTGAGAGCACAAAAGAGTTGATGCATACAATTCAGAAAATTCTTTCAGCTTCAGGTTCAGGTCGAAGAGTTGACGAATCTTCACCTTATGTTGATTTTTCTCTTCCAGATGGTTCAAGAGTTAATATTATTTTGCCACCATTATCGCTTGTTGGCCCAGTTTTGACTATTAGAAAGTTTTCATCGAAAATTGAAACATTGGATGATCTTTTAAAGCTTGGAATGTTAAGTCCTGAGATGGGAGACTTTTTGGCATCTGCAATAAAGGCAAAACTGAACATTATTTTTTCAGGTGCAACAGGAACAGGAAAGACAACAGCGCTTAATGTTTTATCAAAGTTTATTCCAGAGTGTGAACGTATTATTACGATTGAAGATACTGCTGAGCTTGGTCTTAAGCAGGAACATGTTGTTCGCCTGCAAGCGCGCACATCTAATGTTGAGGGAAAAGGAGCAATAAGTATTCGAGATCTTTTTGTTAATTCATTGCGCATGAGACCAGATCGAATCATCATTGGTGAGGTTCGAGGTTCGGAAGCTCTTGATTTGATTCAGTCTATTAGTAGTGGTCATTCTGGATCTTTGGCTATTGTTCATGGAGACTCTCCTAAGGATTGCTATAACCGGCTTGTAACAATGCTTTTGATGAGCGGTATTCAGCTTAATGTTGATGAAATTCATCGTCAAATTGTCAGTGCTATTGATCTGGTTGTTCACACAGAACTTTTTATTGATGGAAAAAGACGAATAACCAATATAACAGATTTGTACACGAACGAAGAAACGCAAGAACCTGTCTTGGATGATATTTTTTATTTTAAACAAGAAAAGATTACTGATGAAGGAAAAGTTGTTGGCAATTGGTTTGCTAAAAAACGTAAACCTTCATTTTTTAATAAGTTTGAAAAACGTAACATTAAACTCGATCATAACTTTTTTGAATAATAAAGGAAGAATGTATGCGTTGGTCTAAATTTCTTATCCCGACATTAAAAGAAGTTCCTGTTGGAACAGAGGCGATTAGTCATCAGCTTTTGTTGCGTGCAGGACTTGTGCAAATGTTGACATCCGGGGTGTATTGTTATTTGCCTTCAGGGTTAAAGGTTTTAAAGCGCATAGAAGGAATTATTCAGCAAGAGATGAATGCCATTGGCGCTCAAGAGCTTTTTTTGTCATGTCTTCAGCCTATGGATTTATGGAAGAAAACTGGAAGAGATGAAACTTTAAAAGATGTTATGATTAAGTTTGAAGATAAAAAAGGACGCTCAATGTGTTTGGGACCAACTCATGAAGAAGTTATTACAGATTTAGTTAGAAATCACGTTCAATCGTATAAACAGCTTCCTATTGTTCTTTATCAGATTCAAACAAAGTTTAGAGATGAAACGAGGCCACGTTTTGGCATTGTTCGTGCTTGCGAGTTTATGATGAAAGATGCTTATAGCTTTGATCGTGATCAAGAGGGATTGCAGAAGAATTATGATTTAATGTACGAGGCGTATCAAAGAATATTTAAACGTTGTGGTATTGATGTTGTTAGTGTTGGTGCAGATTCAGGAGCCATGGGTGGAGATGTTTCGCATGAATTTATGGTTCCAGCAGAAATCGGGGAAGATGAAGTTTTGTGTTGTTCGGTTTGTTCAAATGCTTTAGGTCTTCATGAAGCAGAAGATGGTGCGATTTGTCAAAAATGCAAAAAAGGAACTTTTAAGAAAGCGCCAGCAATCGAGATTGGCCATATTTTTCAATTAGGCACAAAATATAGTAAAGCGCTTGATGTTTGTTTTGTTGATGATAAAGGAAAACGGCAAATAGTTGTTATGGGTTGTTACGGAATTGGGGTGAGCCGTTTGATTGCAACAATTATCGAGAAAAACAACGATGAGCTTGGTATTTCGTGGCCACAGGAAGTATCTCCATTTGATGTTGAGGTGGTGATTCTTCAGATTGATGACGATGATGTCCGAAGCCAAGGTGAAGAATATTATGAAGCGCTTAAAGGTATAGGTTTTGATGTTCTGTTGGATGATCGAAAAGAAAGCCCTGGAAAGAAATTTAAGGATGCAGATTTAATCGGAATTCCTTATCAGGTTGTGATTGGAAAGAGAACTCTAGCCGAAGGCATGATTGAGATTAAAGATCGACGAACAAGTGAAACTTTAAAAGTTTCGAAGGATGCTGTTGTTGATAAAATAAAAGATTTAATATTTAAAAAATAAGGATTTAAAGAATGAATGGTGTTAAGGATAAAGTTAAAGAGGTCGTAGGGAGGTTTTTAGAGTCTGAAGGATTTGATTTGATTGATCTCGATATGCAAAAAAGAAGCAATAGTTTTACGGTTCAAGTTTTAACAGATAAACCGACTGGTGGCATTATTGTTGATGAATGCGTTAAGTTAAATAGAAAGATTCGGGAAATGCTCGAAGATGAAAACTTAATCACAGATGATTGCGCTCTTGAGGTGGCATCTCCTGGGATAGACCGAGATATTTGTACAAAGAAAGATTTTCAGAGAATTCAGGGTAAAGAAATTCTTGTTTATTTAAAAGAATCTTTAGATGAAAAAGATGAGTATCAAGGGATTCTTCAAGAAGTTTTGGAAGATACGATTTTAATTCTTAAAGATAACAATAAAATAGTTTTGCCTTTGGCAAATATTAATAAAGCAAAGCAAATTATTTGAAGGAAGGAAGTTTTTTATGGAGAGTGAATTACTTATTATTTTGGATCAAATTGAGCGAGACAAGGGCATTAATAAGGAGATTTTAATTGAAGCCGTTGAGACTGCGGTAGCCTCTGCTGCGCGTAAAGTTTGGACCATTGACAAGGAACAGGAGATTCAGGTTGTCTTGGATCGACAAACTGGAAAGCTTTTAGCCTATGCTGATGGCGAAGAAATTTTATCTAAAGATTTTGGTCGCATTGCCGCTCAAACTGCAAAACAAGTTGTTATTCAAAAGATTCGAGAAGCTGAAAAAGATGTTATTTATAATGAATATTATGCTCGTATTGGTCAGCTTGTTACGGGTAGTGTTTATCGGATTGATAAAGGAAATATCATTGTTGATTTATCTAGGACGGAAGGTTTTATACCAAGAAGCGAACAGTCTAGCAAGGAAGAGTTTAGGCAAGGTGATCGTATTCGAGCATATATTTTAGATGTTCGCAGAGAGAACAAAGGACCTCAGATTGTTTTATCTCGTTCTCATCCAAATTTTGTTAAAAGACTTTTTGAACTTGAAGTTCCAGAAATTTATGATGGAATTGTTGAAGTTAAATCTATTGCTCGAGACGCTGGTGAGCGAACAAAAATTGCTGTTTGTTCAAAAGAGGAAAAGGTTGATTGCGTTGGTGCTTGTGTGGGCATGAGAGGTTCACGCGTTAAAAGCATTGTCACAGAGCTTCATGGTGAGAAAATTGATATTGTTCGTTATGCAGAAGATCGACGTACATATATCCAAACAGCTCTTTCTCCAGCTGAAATTTTAGAAATGCATGTTAATGCAGAAACTAAAAGAGCGGATGTTGTTGTTGCGGATGATCAGCTTTCAATTGCTATTGGAAAACATGGGCAAAACATTCGTCTTGCAGGTCAGCTTATGGGATGGCAGCTTGAAGTTTTTTCTGAAGATCAGTGGAGGGAGCATTCTCAAAAATTACCTGAAAAATTAACAAAATTAGTTAGCGTTGATACTGGATTAACAATTGCCGATTTAACTGGTGTTGGTGATAAGGTTGTCATGCTTTTAAACGAAAATAAAATTTCAACGCTTGATCAAGTTGCTGAAAGCTCAATAGAGGAGTTGTCTCAAATTAAAGGTTTAGGGAAAGTTAAAGCTGAAAAAATGATCAAGGAAGCAAAAAAGCTTATTAAAAAAAATAAAAAAGGATAGTGAGTAAATTCTATGCGCGTATCAGAACTAGCAAAAGAGTATGGCCTATCGGTCCAAGATGTTTTAGGTGAGCTTAAGTCTTTAAAACTTAAAGCAAAAGACGGAAAGCAAGAGCTTAGTTCTGCTGCTTTTGCTGTTGTTAAGAGATCTCTTGAGAAGCGAGGGAAAAAACCTGTAGTTAAACTACCGGAAGATAAAAAAGTTTCTTTGAAGAAAGAAGTACCTGTGAAGAAGGAAGCTGTAAAACCGGAAAAAGAAAAAGTATTGAAAACAAAACCTAAGTCTAAAATTGAAGTAATATTAAAAACAAATGTAAAAGCAAAACTTTCTAAGAAAATAGAAGAAAAAAAAGTAGTAAAAGAGAAGCCTGCGACAGTTAAAAAGAAACCAGAGCCAGCATCTAAGAGTAAGATAATTTTGAAAAAAAATACGATTTCGTCAGTTAAAAAAGTTGAAGTAAAGAAGAAAAAGATTGATGAAAAGCTAAAGAAGGTTGAGTCAAAAATATCTAAGTCGGAAGCTAAGGAAATAAAGCCAAAGGTTAAGGATGCTAAGTCGGAGAAGTCTCCTGTTGCGCAAGTTCAGAAACCTGTTGCAAAGCCTGCACAACCAGTTGTAAAGCCTGCACAACCAGTTGCAAAGCCTGCACAACCAGTTGCTCAAAAAACAGTAATTTACAAAAAGCCATTTAAAAGAGGGCGCCGATCTAGATTTTCTCGACCATCAACTCAGAAAGCAAAAGTTGCAGATGTTCCGGATCCTCTAGAAGGACCAAAAAAAGATATTGAAATTACTTTTCCAATTAGCATTAAAGACTTATCTGTAAAATTACAGCAGAAGCCAAGCGTTGTTCTTAAGGTATTGATGCAAAAAGGTGTCTTTGCAACTATTAATCAAATTTTAGATGAAGAGGGTGTGGATAAGATTTGTGGAGATTTAAACTTTTCTTATGTAAAAGCAAGAACTCAGGAAGAAAAACTTGTCGATTTACATGAAGAAGAAAATTCTAAAAATCTTCAAACGAGACCTCCTGTAATTACTTTTATGGGACATGTTGATCATGGAAAAACATCTCTGCTTGACTGTATTCGAAAAAGTAACATTACAGATAAAGAACATGGTGGAATTACTCAGCATATGGCTGCGTATTCTGTTAAGACTCCAAAGGGCTCGATTACGTGCCTAGATACTCCTGGTCATGCGGCGTTTACTTCTATGCGTGCTCGTGGAGCACATATTACAGATCTGGTTATTTTGGTTGTTGCTGCAGATGAGGGTGTTATGCCGCAAACGGAAGAGGCTATTGATCATGCTCGTGCGGCTGAAGTTCCGATTATTGTGGCGATTAATAAGACGGATAAGCGCAATGCGGATATTGACATGGTTAAGAAACAGTTAGCCGGTAAAGATTTATCTTCTGAAGACTGGGGAGGAAAGACAGTTGTCGTTGGAGTTTCGGCAACAACTGGTGAAGGAGTCGAACATTTATTAGAGATGATCATTTTAGAGGCTGAGATGCTTGAATTAAAAGCTAATCCTAAGCGCTCTGCAACAGGTATTGTTGTTGAAGCTCATCTAAGTCATGGAAAAGGTGCTTTGGCTTCAATCATTGTTCAAGCTGGAACATTACGCGATGGAGATTTTATCGTTGTTGGTTCTTATTTTGGAAAAGTCAAAGCTATGCTAGATGATCATGAGCGACCATTAAAAGAAGCCCCTCCTGCAACGCCAGCAGAAATTCTTGGACTCTCTGGGGTTCCTGAAGCCGGTGAAGTTTTTTATGTTGTTGAAGATGAGAAAACGGCTAAAGATATTGCATTAAAACGAGCGATAGAAATAAAGAATAAAAAACTTCAGGCGTCTCAAAAAGTTACGCTTGAAGATTTGTATTCACAAATTAAACAGGGCAAAATTAGAGATTTAAATATTATTATGAAGGCTGATGTTCGAGGATCTTTAGAGGCTCTTAAAGATTCATTGACTAAGCTTTCGAATGATGAAGTTCAGATTAAGTTTATTCATACTGGTATCGGTAACATTAATGCTGCTGATGCAATTTTAGCTGGAGTTTCTAATGCGATCATTGTTGGATTCCATGTCGATACAGATTCAAAAGCAAAAGAAGAAATTGAAAGACAAAAAGTTGATCTTAGGCAGTATCGTATTATTTACGATGCGGTTGATGATATCAAAAAGGCACTTTCTGGACTTCTTGAGCCAAAGATTAAGAAAGTTTTCTTAGGCCGAGTTGAAATTAGACAGGTTTTCAAATTGAGCAGATCTGGAATTGTTGCTGGTAGTTTTGTTCAAAAGGGTAAAGTTCATCGTAAGGCTAAGATTTCAATCTTGCGCAATGGACAGGAAGTTTTTTCTGGAGAAATTGATTCTTTAAAGCGCTTTAAAGACGATGTTAGAGAGGTTCGCGAAGGATTTGAATGTGGCGTTACCATCAAAGGATATGATGATATTCAGCCTGGCGACCTTATTGAAGCTTATGATTTGGAGATTATTCAGCGAGAATTGTAATAAAGGTGAAAAAGGAGCAAGGTGAGTAAAAAAAGAATTTTTAGTGGAATGAGGCCGACTGGAAAGCTTCATCTTGGACATCTTGTTGGTGCTCTTCATAACTGGACAAATCTTCAAAAAGAATATAAATGTATTTTTGGTATTGTTGATTGGCATGCGTTGATGGGTGAATACGAGAATAGCCACGTAATTAAAGAAAATATTTTGGATATGGCTATTGATTGGTTGTCTTGCGGAATTGATCCGGATGAATCAACTATTTTTGTTCAATCAGATGTTCCTGAACATCTTGAGTTGTATATGTTTTTTTCATGCTTAACGCCGCTTGGTTGGCTTGAGCGAAATCCAACATACAAAGAACAGCTTCGGGAAATTAAAACCCGAGATTTGCATACTTATGGATTTTTAGGTTATCCTGTTTTGCAAGCTGCTGACATTTTACTTTATAAAGCTCAAGCTGTTCCGATTGGGGAAGATCAACTTCCGCATATTGAGTTAACCCGCGAAATTTCTCGTCGATTTAATCATATCTATAAAGCAAAAGTTTTTGAAGATTGCAAGGCAATCTTAACTAAGACTCCACGCTTGCTTGGTCTTGATGGACGTAAAATGAGTAAAAGTTATAATAATGCAATTAATCTTTCTGATTCAAAAGAAGTCATTGAAAAGAAAGTTATGACTATGATTACAGACTCAAGCCGAATTAAATTAACTGATCCAGGCCATCCAGATATTTGCAACGTGTTTAGTTATTATTCTGTTTTTGCTCCAGAGAAAAAAGATGAAGTTTGCGCGTGGTGCACAAAGGCTGAAAAAGGATGCACAGATTGCAAGCGAGGTCTTTCTTCTGAAATTTTAAAAGTGCTAAAGCCGATTCAGGAAAAAAGAAGTGAGCTTGTAAAAGATAAAGAAAAGGTTTTAGATATCTTGAAACAAGGAGCTATAGAAGCACGCGCGATTGCAAAAGAAACAATGGCAGAAATAAATGATAAGGTGTTTAAGAAATAATGAGTTATCGTATAAAACTTGAAGTTTTTGAAGGTCCACTAGATCTCTTGCTTTATTTAATCAAAAGAGACGAGCTAAATATTTATGATATTCCGATTGCGAAAATTACGGATCAATATTTGCAATATTTGGATATGATGCAGCTTTTGGATTTGGATACTGTTGGTGATTTTCTTGTGATGGCGGCAACATTAATGCAAATAAAATCTAAAATGCTTCTTCCTCCAGATCCAGTAGAAGTGGAGCAAGAGCAAGAAGATCCTCGAGATGAGCTTGTACGTCGATTATTGGAGTATAAAAAGTTTAAGGAAGCCGCCGAAACGTTGCACAAAAAAGCACTTGTTCGCCAAGATTTCTTTTCAAGAAATATTGATGAAGAAAAGGTTAAGGAATTAAAAGACGACGCAACTGAGGTTTATTTTGAGGCTAATTTGTTTGATTTAATTTCAGCATTTTCAAATGCACTGAAAAATATCCCAAAAGATGTTTTTTATGAAGTTATGAAAGAGGAGTATACGGTTGAGCAGAAGATTCATGATATTTTACACATCTTTTTAGATAAAACAAAAATTTTGCTTAATGAATTATTTGGTAAAGCAAGAAGTAAGGATGAAGTCATTGTAACATTCATGGCGATTTTAGAGCTTATTCGATTAAGAGAAGTCGTGGCAATGCAGCAAGGTGCTTTTGGCGAAATTGAAGTTATGCGTAATCGTGAGAATCTAGAGCCGAGTGAAAAGCATTATGAGGAGCAAGATGCGCCTGAGTCCTTTGATGAAGAGAATCAGGAAGTTTTCGCTGAAGACCAGGAAGCTTCTACTGAAGACCAGGAAGTTTTTGTTAAAAAACAAGAAGCTTCTATTGAAAATCAAGAAACCATTATCGAAGATCAAAATATTTCATGACAGACGAGAGAAGAAAATTAGTTTTTAATAGCGAAACTGAAGAAGATGCCGTTGTTAGTTTATCTTTGCGTCCTTCGAAGCTTGAGGATTTTGTTGGCCAAAAAGATTTAGTCGAAAGTCTTCGAGTTTCAATTCAAGCTGCAACGCAAAGAGGTGAGCCTATTGAGCATATGCTTTTTTCTGGTCCACCTGGACTAGGGAAAACGTCACTTTCGTATATCATTTCTCATGAGATGAGCTCTCGTATCACCGTTACATCAGGTCCTGCTATTGATCGTCCTGGTGATTTTATTGGTATTCTTACAAATCTTGAAAAAGGTGACATTCTTTTTATTGATGAAATTCATAGGCTTTCAAAGTCTGTTGAAGAGTTTTTGTACCCTGCCATGGAAAATTTTCAAATTGATTTTATTGTTGATAAAGGTCCTTATGCGAAAACAATTAAGTTTAATTTAAAACCGTTCACCTTGATTGGTGCAACAACGCGTAGTGGTCTTTTGGCATCTCCTTTGCGTGATCGATTTGGCATATTTCATCATTTAGATTTCTATAGAAATGAGGATTTAGCTCAAATTATCACTAATTCATCAAAAAAGCTTAATTTAAAGATTGCTTCAGAGGCTGCTTTGGAAATTGCAAGACGATCCAGGGGAACTCCACGTATTGCAAATCGATTGCTTAGAAGAGTTCGAGATTATACGCAAGTCAAAACAGATTTAAGCGAGATCACATGTGATGTTGTTGTAAAGGCAATGGAAACGCTTGGCATCGATACACAAGGTCTTGATGGTAAAGATCGAAAACTTCTTAATGTTATTTTAAAATATTATAATGGGGGTCCTGCTGGTGTAGATGCGATTGCAGCTACGCTTAATGAAGAAGTCGATACCATTGTTGATGTTGTCGAACCTTTTTTGCTTAAAAAAGGGTTTTTAAAACGAACTCAAAGAGGTCGTGAACTTACGGATAAAGCTCGAGATCATTTAAAGTCTTGCCCTTCAGAACAAAACGATCAAAAACAACTCTTTTAATTTCTCAAATGTTAAAAAAAATCTTTATATTCTTTATTGTAATATGTTTTTGTGCTGGATGTACCAGCTCAAGTCAATTGATTTTAGATGGTTTAACGGAAAATCAGATTGTTCGTGTTTCTGTTTTAGATAAGGCAAAAGAATTTTCATTAAAGGTTCGTGGATCTTTTTACATTAAAGATTTTCTAGCGGATACGACTTTAAAAGAGGAAAGAAATCTTAAAACTTCTAAAGTTTTTATAAATAATGATGGAATTCAAGTTGGTCTTTTTTATTGCAATTCAAAACATCTAAGAGTGACACCTTTTTTTGATTCAAGCATTTATGTTAACGGAATGCGTTTGAGAGGACAGCTTGATGTTTTGGTTGATGAAGAAGGCCTGTTAACAGTTATTAATATTATTAGGCTTGAAAAGTATATTAAGGGTGTTTTATATCGAGAAATTTCTGATCGTTGGCCGATAGAGGCGATTAAGGCGCAGGCTGTTGCTGCGCGAACATATGCTGTTTATATTAAAGAGAGAAATAAAAAACAATCATATGATTTAAGAAGTGATATTTATTCGCAGGTTTATGGAGGAAGAGATGCAGAGAGATATCGAACTAATCTTGGTGTTGATCGAACAAAAGGCTTAATCCTTCAGTACAAAGGTGCCGTGTTGCCAGCTTATTATCATGCGACTTGTGGTGGACGAACAGAAAGTGCGCAGGAGTTATGGAATCACGATATTGTTCCTTTGAGAGGTGTGAAATGTGATTTTTGTAGGAAATCGCCTCATTATTTCTGGAAAAAGAATATTCAACTTAAAACGATTCAAGATAAGCTTAATGAAAAAGGTTATGGTTTGTGGCTTATTAATGAAATTCGTATTCTTGAGAGAAACAATAGTGGACGTATTAAAATTTTAGAAATCAAGACAAGAGACAATAAGAAAATAGAAATATCGGGAAAAGATTTTCGTAATATTGTTGGACCTAATTTGATTAAGAGTAATAATTATACGATTAAAATGCGTGGATATTATGCTGATTTCTTTGGTAAAGGATGGGGGCATGGCGTTGGCTTGTGTCAGTGGGGTGCGAATTATATGGCTCGTAATTTTTATCGTTTTGATGAAATTTTAAATTATTATTATCCTGGGTCAGATATTGTTAGGTATAAATAGTTATGCAATTGAGTGATTTCGATTATGATCTCCCTGAAGACTTAATCGCGCAGTATCCTCTTAAGAAAAGAGATCATGCACGACTTCTTGTTCTCAACCGCAAGACTAAAGAAATCAAGCATGATTATTTTTATAATTTAAATAATTATTTGCCTCAAGAAAGTACACTTGTTTTAAATGATAGTAAGGTTGTTCCTGCTCGAGTTTTTGGTAAAAAAGAATTTGGAGGCAGAGAAGTTGAGATTTTTCTTCTCAAGGAATTATCTGACGGTTATAGTTATGAAGCTTTGATACGCCCACTTCGTAAAATCAAAGACGGAGAAAAGATTTTCTTTGAGGGTACGACGCTATATGCAACTCTTTCTGATCGAAAGAAAATGATTGTTTGTTTTAATCGAAAAGATGTAAGGCGACAATTTAGCAAGATTGGACATATTCCACTTCCGCCGTATATTAAGCGTTCGGATGAGAAGTCAGATCGAAAAGATTATCAAACGGTTTATGCTAAGAAGCAAGGTTCGGTGGCTGCTCCAACGGCAGGATTGCATTTTACAAAATCGTTTTTAGGTCAGCTAGAAAAAAATGGTCATTTGTTTAAGAAAGTTACTTTGCATGTTAACTATGGTACGTTTCGTCCTGTCGAGGAAGATGATATTGTTTCACACAAAATGCACAAAGAAGATTTTTTTGTAAGTCGAGCAACGTGGGATTCAATTTTAAAGTTAAAAAGTCAAGGTCGAAAAGTTGTTGCTGTGGGTACGACGAGTTGTCGCGTTTTAGAAACGATTGCAAAAACAAAAGATATTGAAGGAGCATCAGATTTATTTGTTTATCCAGGTTTTAAATTTAAAGTTGTTGATGCCTTGATAACTAATTTCCATCTCCCTAAAAGCACTCTTTTGATGTTAGTTTCTGGATTTGCAACTCGTGATTTAATTATGAAAGCGTATCGTCAGGCGATAAAAGAAAAGTATCGATTTTATAGTTATGGTGATTGTATGTTAATTCTTTAAGGAAAATTATGTTTACAATATTAAATCAAGATCAGAATACAAAGGCGCGAAGAGCAACGCTTAAAACATCGCATGGAGAAATTCAGACGCCATTTTTCATGCCCGTTGGAACGAGTGCAACTGTTAAGTCTTTGTCTAGTGAAGATTTGAAAGAGATTAATTCTCAGATTGTTTTATCGAATACGTATCATTTATTTTTGCGTCCAGGCATGGATATTATAAAGAATGCAGGAGGGCTTCATGGGTTTATGAATTGGAATAAACCTATTTTGACTGATAGTGGTGGATATCAAGTTTTTAGTCTTTCGCAATTCCGAAAGATCACTGATGATGGTGTAAAATTTCAATCTCATCTAGATGGATCAACTCATTTTTTAAGACCGGAAGATATTGTTTCGATTCAAGGTATTTTAGGTTCAGATATCATGATGCCGTTAGATGAGTGTGCTCCTTATCCTTGCGGGGAGAGACAAGCTAAAGAAGCTTTAGATCGCACGACTCTTTGGGCACGGCGCTCGAGAGAATTCTTTTTATCAAGTCCTTTGAAAGAAAAGCATTTTTTGTTTGGTATTGTTCAAGGTTCGAATTACAAAGACTTAAGAGAGCAATCGGCTAAAGAAATTGTTGATATTGGATTTGATGGGTATGCTATTGGCGGTGTTAGTGTTGGTGAGCCGATTGAGTTTATGTTTCATGCAATAAGTCAGGTTGAGCCATTTTTGCCTGAAGATAAGCCTAGATATGTCATGGGCATCGGTACTCCTGATCAAATCGTTAAGGCTGTTGGAAAAGGAATCGATATGTTTGATACATGCATTCCTACGCGGTATGGACGCAATGGATCAGCGTTTACCTCAAGGGGTCGGCTTGTTGTTCGAAATGCTGAATTTGCAAGTGATCTTCGTCCTCTAGATGATCAGTGTGATTGTTTTGTTTGTCGAAATCATTCGCGAAGCTATATTCGTCATTTGTATAATGCTAATGAAATCACAGGGCTTCATTTAATTTCCTATCATAATGTTTATTTCTATATAAAGTTAATGGAGCGTATTCGAAAAGCGATTGAACAAAATATTTATGATCAATTTCAAAAGGAGTTTTTGGCATGTTACGGTTCGACATTATAACAATTTTTCCAAAGAATTTTGATGCTGTTATCAACGATTCAATCTTAAAGCGAGCTCAAGATAAGAAAAAGGTTAAGATTGTTGTTCATGATTTGCGTGACTATACTTTAGATAAACATAAAAAAGTTGATGATCGGCCTTTTGGTGGTGGGCCAGGAATGGTTTTGCAGTCAGAGCCGATTTTTAGAGCTGTTAAGAAAATAAAAGGTAGGCGAAAAGTTAAGGTTTTATTGACAACGCCATCGGGAAAGACGTTTGTTCAAAAGAAGGCAAAAAGCCTTTCGAAAGAAAAGAATATTATTATTATTTGCGGGCACTATGAGGGTATTGATGAGCGCGTGCGAAAATGTTTAGTTGATGAATGTCTTTCGATTGGTGATTATGTTTTAACTGGTGGCGAAATTCCTGCGATGGTGTTGGTTGATAGTGTTACTAGGCTGATTCCTGGCGTTCTTGGTAAAGCTGAATCTCTTTGTGATGAGTCGTTTGAGAATGATTTGCTAGAATATCCGCATTATACAAGACCTGCAAATTTTAATGGCATGAACGTTCCAAATGTGCTATTATCTGGAAATCATCAAGACATAAAAGAGTGGCGAAAACAACAGGCTGTTACAAGAACAAAGAAATATCGCCCAGATTTGTTAAAATAAAGCTGTTTTAAAGGGGGTTCACATGATTAAAGACATTGGAAAAACACTTACAAATGTTGAGGGTAAATACAAAAAAGATTTACCAGAATTTGCTGTTGGTGATACGGTTAAAATGATGATTAAAGTTGAAGAAGGAGATAAGGTTCGTCGTCATCCTTTTGAGGGTACTGTTATTCGAAAAACAGGCCGAGGAGTTAAAGGAACTTTTACTTTACGAAAGATTTCTTTTGGTGAAGGCGTAGAGAGGACATTTCCTTTAAGCTCACCGCTTATTGAAAGTCTAAATGTTTTACAAAAAGGCATTATTAAGCGAGCAAAGCTTTATTATCTAAGGGGACGCGTTGGAAAAGCGGCTCGTGTTAAGAAGGCAAAATAATTCTTGTTTATCAACTCTTGATCCTATCCGTTCATGCTGTCCTACGAACATGAAGCAAAAAAACAAGGTTTTGAATCAATCATTGGCATTGATGAGGCAGGGCGTGGCCCTTTAGCTGGTCCTGTCGTTGCCAGCGCTGTTTTGCTCAAAACTTATGATTTCGATTCAAAGATTAAAGATTCAAAAAAAATGACGGCTCGTCAGCGCCAGATTGCCTATAGTGAAATTTTAAATAAAGCTTATGTGGGTATAGGATTAAGCGATGCAAAGCTGATTGATCACATCAACATCTTACAAGCAACTTTTCACGCTATGACATTAGCTGTTGAAGATCTTATTAAAAAGCTAGATGACAAGAGAGATCTTTCCGATCAAGCTAAAGAAAAAATGTGTCTTTTGATTGATGGAAACATGTTTAAGAGTCACCTTCCGATTAAATATCAAACTATTGTTAAGGGTGATTCGTTAAGTCTTTCGATTGCTTGCGCATCTATTATGGCTAAAGTGACAAGAGATAGCATGATGGAAAAGTATGACGAAATGTTTCCAGAGTATGATCTCAAGTCTCACAAAGGATATCCAACGGTTGCACATAAAGAAAAGATTAAGGAATTTGGCCTTTCTCCGATACATCGAAAAACATTTAAATATTGGTAAGAAATGAATATTAGGCGTAATCAGATTGGTAAAGAGGGTGAAGACCTAGCTCAAGAATTTCTAATTCAAGAAAATTATAAGATCTTGGAAAGAAATTATCGTAACCTCTTAGGAGAGATTGATTTTATCGCCGAGCATAAAAGTGTCATTTGTTTTATTGAGGTCAAAACAAGAACCGATGATCAAAAGGGATCGCCTTTAGAGGCCGTGACACCAAGAAAGCAGAAGAAGATTTCACAGGTTGCATTAAGCTATTTGAAAGAGACAAATAGAATTGATTCTCAGGCACGTTTTGATGTTGTTTCTATTTTGAAATTTTCTGATGAGAAGCCAGAAATTGAACTTGTTGAGGATGCTTTTGGTTTGTCAGAGCCATATTCTTATTAAATATTAATATTAATAAATAGTAGAAGACAATTGAAAAATAGAAGAAATTGCGTTATTATAATCTCAATCATTTCGATTACTAAAATTTACAGATAGTTGTAAACATCCAACATGACACAGTATAAAACATATTCAATATCGAAATATCTTGATTGTCTTTCGTCTAAAGATCCTGCTCCGGGCGGAGGTTCAGCAGCTGCATTAGTTTCTGCAACAGGCACAAGTCTTGTTTCAATGGTTGCGCAGTATTCTGTAGGACGTAAGCAGTCTAAAGCTGTTGAGGCAAAAATTAAAAAGATTTTAAAGGAAAGCGATAAAATTCGAAAGCGTCTTTTAATTCTAATTGATTTAGATGCTCAAGCGTATTTAGAAGTTGTTAAGGCTCGAAAAAAAACACTTGCTCAGCAAGAGAAGGCTAAGAAAAAAGCTTGTGATGTTCCAATGGAAATTTGTCGTTTATCTTATGCCGCAATTCAGCTAACACCATTTTTGGTTGAGAAGGGTAATCCTTATTTGTTGAGTGATGTTAAATGTGCGATTGAGATGTTGCTTGCTGGTTTCCAGTCGGCGATTGCCAATATTGAAGCAAATCAGTAATTATAAAAGAGGTTTTATGAGTGCTCAGTTATTAGATGGAAAAATTCTTGCAAAGAAGCTAAAGGAGTCTCTTCGTTTAGAGATTGCTGACTTGAAATCTGAAACAGGCAAGGTTCCGGTTGTTGTTAATATTATGATCAGCGATGATCATGCAGCATGCGCTTATGCGAAGTCACAGCAAAAAGTTGCTGAATTTGTTGGAATTGATTATCGACTTGATATTTTAAAAAAGAGCATTACTCAGGATGACCTTTCAGAGCATATTGAACAATTAAATGAAAATCCTGAAGTTAATGGAATTATGGTGCATAAACCAGTGCCAGAGCAAATTAACCATCAGGTTGCTTCAAATTGTATTGATATGATCAAAGATTTAGAAGGTGTTAATATTGGAAATATCGGAAAAATGTTGCTTGGCCAGACAAATATTATTCCATGCACACCTGCAGCAGTCATGGAGCATATTAAGTCAACAGGGGTTGATCTGAAGGGAAAAGAAGTCGTTGTTGTGGGCCATAGTGAGATTGTTGGAAAACCGTTGAGTCTTTTATTGCTTCAAGAAATGGCGACTGTAACAGTTTGTCATGTTGCTACAAGTCAGGCAGGAAAACTTGTTGATCATATTGCACGGGCTGATGTTTTGATTGTAGCTGTTGGAAAGGCAAGCTTGATTAAAGGCGAATGGATTAAGAAAGATGCTATTGTTATTGATGTTGGTATTAATCAGGTAGATCAAAAAGTTGTTGGAGATGTTGAGTTTGATGTCGCTAAAGAAAGGGCGTCATTTATTACGCCAGTTCCTGGAGGAGTAGGGCCAGTAACTGTTGTCATGCTAATGAAAAATGCATTTGAAGCGTTTAAGCTGCAAATAAAGGATGGTTTGACTTTATGAAAAAGATTGTTTTGATTGGTAATTCTTTTATGAGCATTGCAGCAATCGAAGAGATTCGTGCTTATGATACAGAGAGCGAAATTGTTCTTTTTTGTCCAGAGAACATTTTGCCTTACGACAGAGAGCGATTACCGTTAATCTTAAATAATACTTTTTCGATTAAAGATATTTATTGTCAGCAGAAAAATTATTTTGATGAAAAGAATGTTCGCGTTATATTAGACAAAAAGATTATTAAGATTCACCCTAAGAGAAAGCGTCTTATTTTTGATAATAAAGAACAAGAATCTTTTGATGTTTTAATTATTGAAGATTCTGGATCTGTTGAGCCTGCAGATGTTAAGGGTGCAAAGAAGCAAGGTGTATTTTTACTTCATCAAGCAGAAGAAGTTGATCAGGTTTTAAAAGCTGAATCTTTATCAGATGTTATTATTATTCAGCCGCAAAGCCTTGCTATGCTTCAGATTGCAATTTGTCTTAAGAAATCAAATAAAGAAGTTATTGTTGTTTCTCAAGACAATTCATTGTTTTCAGATAGCATTTCTCTAGGAGCTGCAGATTTCTTAGAAAAACATTTAAAAAGTCTGGGGATTCGTGTTATTACGAACAACGCAATTGTTGAAGTTTTAGGTGAAAGCGAAGCTAAAGCAGTTCGGCTTAAGACGGGCAAGGTTCTTGAGAGTCAGCTCGTGATTTTAGAAAAGGCTAAAAAGAGTTTATCGCTTTTTTCTTTAGACGAAACACTTGCTGAAAGAAATAATTTTTATACAAAATTTGAAGACATCTTCATAGATAGCGATGTTGAAATTTCAAACAAAGAGAAAGATTCAGAAGAGTTTTTAAGAGAGTCAATTGCTTCTTATGAAAAAGGAAAAATGATTGCCTCAGCGATTTTAGGCTCTGATCAGATATATAAGAAATCATTTAACAAAAAAGATCTCATGTTTGATTCCTTGCGGATGGTTGTTCTCGGGGATCTAGGCCTTAAGGACGCGATTGAGTACGAAGAAATTGATCGATTGAAACAATCCTATAGGAAGATTTTTATATTGGATGATGTTATTAAAGGTGTGGTTTTAATTAATTCTGATTGCGAATTGTTAAAAATTGAGGGCATGATTAAAAATGAAATAAATATTTCACAATTAACTGGCCATGTATTAAGATTAAACTATAGCGTTGAGTCAGCAATCGTAGAAAATGTTAATTGCAATTTAACCGAGCAAATTCAAGAGCCGATTGATTCTAAGGATAATCCGCTAGAACCTAGTGAAGAGTTTGAGCCTAACCTCCAAAACGATATGTCTAACCCGGAATATTAAAATACTTGTCAATATGAAGAAAATATATTATCCTATGTGTATCTATACATCGCCTATGAGAATCTTTTCCTTAATCCTTGCCTTATTATTTGTTTCTATTATTTTTCATAACGAAGCTTTTGCGTACAACAAAGAGTTTGAGAAATATCGAGAGGAAGGACTTCGTGCGCAGCAAGAGGGGCTTCTTCAGGAAGCTTTGAACGATTATAATCGTGCTATTGAAGTCGATTCGACAGATCCAAGAATTTACAATGATATGGGTGTTGTTTATGAACGCATGGGTAATTTGTATGAAGCTAAGCGAAATTATTTAAAAGCGCTTGAAATTAATGAACATTTTCTTCCTGCTTGTTCAAATTTGGCGTATCTTTATAAAAAGCAGGGTGACTTCTTAACATCAATAAAATATTTTAGAAAACGTATGAAACTGGGTGGGCCAAAAGATCCTTGGACTTTGGAAGCTGCTGATCAGCTTAGACAGTTAAGCGAGTTTTCGCCAGAACTAAAAAGATGGATTATGGCTATTGAAACAGATCTGCTTTCCCAAGAGATTAAAGACGTATCCAATGTTCTTGCTGAAGTTGAACAAAAAAGATTTGGTCAACAAGTTGTAGATATAAAGAAATATGTTGAACAGGCTCAAAGCCTTGAGCAAGATGGTTTGCATAAGGCTGCGTTAGCCGAGTGTGATCGAGCCGTGTCACTTGATCCTTATAATCAGAAATTAATGGAATATCGTAAAAGTATTATTTTAAAAATAAAGGCGGAGGAGATTAGAAGTAAAGTAAACACGGCGTTAAAAAGTTTAGAGTCTGGAGACACCGATTCCTCAGAAAAAGAATTTCGAAAGATACTTACCAATTTCCCAAGATAACAAATCAACTTTCTTTTATATATAAGATATTACAAACAATCATTATAAATCCTTAATCAGATGCCAAAATCTCGTCTTTTTCTAATTGATGCACATGCCCTTTGTTATCGATCGTTCTTTGCTGTTAAGAGCTTAACGACAAGCTATGGGCAGCCTACAAATGCTGTTGTAGGGTTCTTAAATACGTTGAAAAAGATTTTAAAAGACTACAAGCCTGAATATATTGTGGCATGTTTTGATGTTGGAAAGAAAACGCATCGACAAGAAAAGTTTTCAGAGTATAAAGTTCATCGACCATCAATGCCAGATGATTTAATTAGCCAAATCCCTTTAATTAAGCAGCTTATTCTGGCGCATAATATTCCGGTTTTTGAGCTTGAAGGATTTGAAGCTGATGATTTGATTGCAACGATTTCAAGAAGCGCAGCAAAAAAAGATGTTGAGGTTGTCATCGTCAGTGGCGACAAAGATATGGTTCAGCTTTTAGATAAGAATATTAAGATTTTTGATTATCGAAAGAATCAGATTATTGATCAAGAGCAGGCTCATGATATATATGGGTTTGAGCCAAAGAAAATTGTTGATTTTATAGGTTTGGCAGGAGATAAGACAGATAATATTCCAGGTGTTATGGGTGTTGGTAAAGTTACGGCAACTCGGCTAATTCAATCCTTTGGGGATCTTGAAAATATTTTAGACAACTTGGATCAGCTAAAGTCACAGAAGATAGCAGAAAAAATACGCGATCAAAAAGATCAAGCTATTCTGAGCAAAGAGCTTGCTGTTTTAGACGATGATGTTCCAATTGATTTTAAATTAGATAATGCTAAAAAGATAGATCCAGACAATGAGCAATTATTTAAATTATTCCAAAAATTAGAATTTCGAAAACTTGCTGAAGAAGTTAGTGCGCCACAAGATCATACGAAGCCAGTTTTAGTAAAAACAATTGAGAGTAAAAAGGATTTTGATGTTCTTTGTCAGGCGATAAAAAAGAATAAGGTTTTTTCTTTTGTTGTTATGCAAAAAGAAGAAGATTTGCTTAATTCTGTTGAAATGATGTTAAGCCTTGAGGCGTCATGTTCGTTCTTGATTAATGATGGTGATATAAATAATCTCAAAGAAGTTTTTGAATCAACTGATATTGTTAAAGTTTGTTATAACTTTAAGAAGGATTTGAAATTCTTGTTTGAACGTGATATCGATTTAAACGGCGAGATTTTTGATGTTCTTTTAGCAGGATATCTTCTTGAGCCAACTCAATCGAATAATGATATTGCGTCATTGCTATGGAAGCATCTTAAGATATCATTCTCAGAAAAGAATGATATCGCTTCTCAGGCAGGATACTTGATTGATTTATTTATGGCACTTAAAAAAGAGCTTGATGATAAATCTCTTTTTAAATTATTTAAGGAAATCGAAATTCCATTAGCTCGTGTTTTGTTTTCCATTGAGCAGGAAGGTGTTTGTTTGGATGTGAAGTTTTTAAACAAGCTTTCATCGAGCATGAGCAAGAAGACAAAAGCTTTGACAGGAGAAATTTATAAGATTGCAGGGGAAGAGTTTAATCTAAATTCTCCTAAACAATTGAGTCATATTTTGTTTGAGAAATTAAAGCTACCTGTTATCAAAAAGACAAAGACTGGATTCTCAACCAATGAAGACGTTTTGCATAGGCTTGCTGAAAAGCATGAGCTGCCAAATTTAATTTTGAGTTATCGTCAGTTGGCAAAATTGATATCGACTTATGTCGATGCATTGCCTAAGTTGGTTGACCCAAAGACATCGCGAATACATGGCGAGTTTGATCAGACAGGAACTGAGACGGGACGACTGAGTTCAAGAAATCCAAATTTGCAGAATATTCCTATTCGAACAGAATTTGGTCGCCAGATACGAAAAGCATTTATTCCAAGAGATAGTAATCATATTATTATTTCTGCGGATTATTCACAAATTGAGTTAAGGATTCTTGCACATTTGTCAAAAGATGAGGCTTTGATCAGTGCATTTAAGAATGATCAAGACATCCATGCGTTTACGGCGAGTTCTATTTTTAATGTCAAAGAAGCTGATATCGATACTGAAATGAGAATTCAGGCTAAAAGAGTTAATTTTGGGATTGTTTATGGAATAAGTGCGTTTGGATTAGCTAAGGATTTAGGTGTTAATCAGCTTGAAGCGCAAGATTTTATAGATAAATATTTCTTACGTTATCCTGATGTTTTAAAATTTATGCAAAGTGAGATTGAAAAGGCAAGAGAAAATGGATTTGTTTTAACGCTTTTTAATCGACGACGATATATCCCTGAAATTCATAGTGACAATATGATGATCCGTCAATTTGCTGAAAGACAGGCAATCAATACTCCAGTTCAAGGATCGGCGGCAGATTTAATTAAATTGGCTATGATTAATGTTCAAGAAGCTATTGAGCGAAATAAATTGAAATCAAAGATAACGATTACAGTTCATGACGAGCTTGTTTTTGATGTGTTAAAAAGCGAGAAAGACGAGATGATTCATTTGATCAAAGAAGAAATGGAAGGTCCATTAAAGCTATCTGTTCCTATTAAGGTTAGCATAAAGGCAGGTAATAATTGGCTTGAAACGAAGGAGGTTATTGTTTGAAAGTAATCTTTTGCTCATCAGAGGTAATGCCGTTTGCAAAAACAGGGGGAATGGCTGATGTTGCTGGGTCTTTGCCTATAGCATTAAAGAATGACAATGTTGATATCTCTATTGTGATGCCGTTGTATCAGTGTGTTGATCAAAAGGCGTTTTCTTTGAAGCCTGTTACAAAAAATGTTCTTAAAGGAAAATTAGACAATGTTGATATTTATTTTATTAAAAATGATAAATATTTTTCTCGTGTAGGACTTTATGGAGATTCCAAAGGAGATTATTCAGATAATTTAGAACGATTTTCATTCTTTTGTAAAAAGACGCTCGATTTTCTAAAGGAAGCTAATTTAAAGCCTGATGTTTTGCATTGTAATGATTGGCAGACAGGATTGATTTCTATATATTTGAAAAGTATTTTTGCTAGAGACGAATTTTTCGCCGGAACAAAAACAATCTTAACAATTCATAATTTAGCTTATCAGGGAGTTTTTAAATCAAAAGAATTTTCAAATACAGGATTAGATGTATCCTTAAATAGTTCTGATGCGTTGGAATTTTATAATCAAATCAATTTGCTTAAAGGTGGAATTGTTTTTAGTGACATCATAACAACTGTAAGCCCTCAACATGCTAAAGAAATTCGAGAAAAAGAATTTGGCTGCGGTCTCGAAGGTGTTATCAATCACCGAGGAGATCATGTTTATGGAATTTTAAATGGCATTGATGTCGATACTTGGAATCCAGAGAAAGATGAGATGATTGCTAAGCAATATTCTGCACATCGACCTTTGGGCAAGAAAGAAAATAAAAAAGCTCTGCAAGAGCTTTGCGGTTTTGAAGCAAGAGAGGATGTTCCTCTTTTTGGATTCGTGGGAAGGCTTTCAGCGCAAAAGGGTATTGATTTATTGTCGCAGGCGTTACCCGAGATTTCAAAAATGGATATTCAAATTATTTTTCAAGGAGTTGGAGAGCAAAAATATATTGATATGTTGAATGCTTTTCAGAAAAAATATCCAAAGAAGATTTCGATTCAAATTAAGTTTGATGAAGTTTTAGCACATCAAATTTATGCAGGATCAGATTTATTTTTAATTCCATCCGTCTATGAGCCTTGTGGGTTAAGTCAGATGATTAGTTTTCGATACGGCACAGTACCTGTGGTTTATACGACTGGTGGTTTAGTTGATACGGTTATGCCAATTTGTGAAAAATCAAAGAAAGGTGATGGATTTGTTTTTTCATCATACGATAAAGATGCTGTACTGAAAGCATTTCAGTCTGCTGTTGAGATGTATGCAAAAAAGAATATTTTTGATGATTTGATTTCCAGGATTATGAAATATGACTTTTCTTGGGCAACTTCAGCTCATGAATACAAAAAGATTTATAGCGCATGAATGTGATAGGTATTACAGGAAGCATGGGAAGCGGCAAGACAACAGCTGCAGATTTCTTTAAAAAAAGGGGGATCAAAGTTTTTGATGCGGATAAAATTGCAAAAGATTTAATTCGCCCTGGTCAACCATGCTTTAATCTTATTGTGCGTTATTTTGGATCTGAGATTTTAATAGGAAATGAAATTGATCGAAAAAAGATGGCAGGTATTGTCTTTAGAAGCAAAAAACATTTGAATAAACTTTGTTCAATTGTTCATCCTGAGGTTATTCGAGTTATAAAGAAAGAAATTAGAAAGGCGAAATCAAAAAAGAATATTGTTTTAGACGTACCGCTTTTATATGAATCAGGAATAGATAAGTTGTGCGATGTTGTTATAGTTGTTCGTTCTACACAAAGTCAACAAGTTGAGCGTGTTCACAAGAAAACAGGCCTTGCGAAATCAGAAATTTTAAGACGTATTCGTATGCAAATGCCAATTCAGGCAAAGATGCAAAGGGCCGATTATATCATAGATAATAGAAAAACTTTAAATCAAACAAAAATACAAGCTGAGGATTTATGCAAAAAAGTTCTGAACAAGTGAAAAGAGGAGAAAATAAAATGGCAAAACCAGCCAATAAAAACACAGATAAGCTTTTTATCGATGAGTTGAAAGATATGAAGATGTCTGAGCTTACGCAAATTGCAAAGGAAATGAAGATTGCTGATCTTAGTGGCATTAAGAAGCAAGATTTGATTCTTAAGATTCTTCAGGCTCAAGCTGAAAAAGAGGGATTGATGTTTGGCGCTGGAACCTTAGAGGTTTTATCTGAAGGTTTTGGTTTTTTAAGAAATTCAAATTATAATTATCTTCCGTGTCCAGATGATATTTATATTTCGCCATCACAAATTCGCAAGTTTAATTTAAAAACTGGGGATAATGTTAGTGGTCAGATTCGCCCGCCGAAAGAGGGGGAGAAATATTTTGCTCTTCTTAAGGTTGAAGCTGTTAATTTTGAAAGTCCAGAAAAATGTAAGGATAAGATTCTTTTTGACCATTTAACACCTTTATATCCACAAGATAGATTTTTGCTTGAGACAACACGTGAAGAAGTTTCAACGCGTGTTATGGATTTGCTTTCTCCTCTTGGAAAAGGACAAAGAGCGTTGATTGTCGCTCCTCCTTATAGTGGAAAAACTGTTTTGATGCAGAAGGTTGCCAATGCGATTACGCAAAACCATCCTGATGCTATTTTGATTGTTTTGCTTATTGATGAGCGACCAGAAGAAGTTACGGATATGCAAAGAAGTGTTAAGGGTGAGGTTGTTGCCTCGACTTTTGACGAACCGGCAGAGCGTCATGTTCAGATTGCAGAAATTGTTTTAGAGAAGGCAAAGCGATTAGTTGAACATAAGAGAGATGTTGTTATCCTTCTTGATAGTATTACACGCTTAGCCCGTGCGTATAACACTGTTGTTCCGCATAGTGGAAAGATTTTATCTGGTGGTGTGGACTCAAACGCATTGCATAAGCCAAAAAGATTCTTTGGTGCTGCTCGTAATGTTGAAGAAGGTGGAAGCTTAACGATCATTGCAACAGGTTTAGTTGATACAGGAAGTCGCATGGATGAGGTTATCTTTGAGGAATTCAAAGGAACTGGCAACATGGAGCTTCAGCTTGACCGAACGCTGTTTCAGCGTAGAATATATCCTGCAATCGACATTAAAAGGTCTAATACAAGACATGAGGAACTTTTGATACCAGAAAATGATTTACAGAGAATCTGGCTTCTTCGAAAAGCTCTTAATGATCTTAATTTAGCGGAAGCAATGGATCTTTTGATTGCAAAGTTAAGAAGGTTTAAATCAAATTCAGAATTTTTAGATAACATGAACAAAGCTGACTAATTAATTAGGAGATAAAAAATAATGAAAAAAGAAACACATCCAAAATACGAAGAAACAACGATTGCATGCGCATGTGGTGAGCTTATCCATACGCGATCAACAAGGAAAAATATCCATGTTGAAATTTGCTCAAAGTGCCATCCATACTTTACAGGTGATAAGAAGTTTGTTGATACAGCAGGACGAATTGATCGATTTAAGAAACGTTATTCGAAAAAGAATAAATAAGTGCATCTATGAATCTTGATAAAATCAAGAAAGCTCAAGATCGATATAAAGAGCTTGAACAGCTTTTAGCTGATCCTGATGTTTTTGCAGATAACAAGAAATATCAATCTCTTGCAAAAGAGATTTCTGATCTTACAGAGCTTGTTTCTATCTCAAATCAATACCAAAAGTATGTTGATCAAAAGAAAGATCTTGAAGATCTTTTAAAGGAAAAACATGATCAAGAGTTTGAGCAATTAGCGCTTATTGAGCTTAAAGATTTAGATGGGCAGATCAAAAGCTTAGAGACAGTTCTTCATAATATTCTTAATCCTAAAATACATGAAAAGGATCGAGACATCATTATGGAAATTCGCGCTGGTACAGGTGGTGCTGAAGCTGCGCTTTTTGCTGGTGATCTTTATCGAATGTATAGCAAATATGCTGCGATTAAGAATTGGAAATTTGATCTTATGAATAGTCATCCAGCTGAGGCTGGTGGCTTTAAAGAAATTGTTTTTGGCATTAAAGGAAAAGGTGCTTGGAAGCGTTTAAAATTAGAAAGCGGAGCACATCGGGTGCAACGCGTTCCGACTACGGAAGCTTCAGGGCGTATTCATACTTCTGCCGCAACAGTTGTTGTTTTATCTGAGCCCGAAGAAGTTGAGCTTAACATTGATCCTAAAAATCTTAAGATTGATGTTTTTCGTGCATCAGGGCCAGGTGGTCAAAGTGTCAACACGACGGATTCAGCTATTCGCATTACACATCTTCCGACAGGCGTTGTTGTTATTTGTCAAGACGAGCGATCACAATTAAAAAATAAAATGAGGGCAATGCGTGTTTTACGTGCTCGAATTTTAGACCGCCTTCAACAGGAAAGTGCAAACAAAGAATCTCAGGAAAGAAAAGCAAAGGTTGGCACTGGAGATCGAAGCGAAAAGATTCGCACGTATAACTTTCCAGATCGTAGAATTACGGATCACCGCATTGGCTTTACAACGCATCAGCTTCCTGGTGTTTTGGATGGGAATTTTGACGAGATTGCAGATGCTCTTATTTTGGCTGAAGAAGAAAATGAGAATGAATAATGAATGAACAGGAATTGATTTTAACGTCTGTTTTAAAGTGTCAGCGAGTTGATTTGTATGCTAAAGATATCGATATGTCTGATTCGCAAAAACAAGAAATTCAGAAAATTAAGGATCGACGTCTTTTGGGAGAACCTGTTCAATACATTTTAAATTCGAGTGATTTTATGGGAGATCCTTTTTATGTGGATTCAAATGTTTTAATTCCTCGTCCAGAAACAGAGATTTTAGTTGAGTCTATTTTAAACAAAATTGAGAATGAAAAATTAAAGAATATACAGATTTTAGATATAGGAACGGGAAGCGGAAATATTATTATAAGTTTAGCGAAACGAATTGAGAGTGCGAACTTTGTTGCTATGGATATTTCTAAAAAAGCTTTGGCTGTCGCACAGCGTAATGCTAAACATCACAATGTTGAAGCTAAAATAAATTTCATTTCTCGGGATATTTTAATAAATCAAGAATGTTTAGAATGGAATAAAAAGTTTGATATAATAATATCAAATCCACCGTATGTTCGTTCAGATGATATTGCTGGTTTATCAAGTGAAGTTCAGAATGAACCTCGACTTGCTTTAGATGGTGGAGATGATGGTCTTAAATTTTACAGAGTGATTGCTAAGAAATCTACTAATTGGTTATCGGATCGAGGCGAGGTTTTTTTAGAAATTGGAGATGGTCAGGAAAAAGATATTGAATCAATTTTTTGTGCTGACAAATCTTTTGTTTTAAAGAAATCTATTAATGATTATATGAATATGAACCGTATTTTGATTTTGGAGAAAACACATGCATAAAATAGTCATTGAGGGTGGAAGACGATTAAAAGGCGAAGTTAATGTTAGCGGGGCAAAAAATTCTGCTTTGCCAATTATGGCGGCAACGCTTTTGACAGATGATGCGTGTATTATTCGAAATGTACCAAAGTTACGTGATACAGAGACAATGGTAAAGCTTCTAGAATCTTTAGGGAAAAACGTTGATGTCAGGGGTAATATTGTTAAGGTTTCTTCTAGGGGGCCTTTAAAAGATACAGCGTCTTACGACCTTGTTTCAACAATGCGTGGTTCTTTTTGCGTCTTAGGGCCCTTGCTTGCAAAATTAAAACGTGCGAAAGTTTCTTTGCCGGGTGGATGTGTTATTGGCGTTAGACCTGTTGATCTGCATCTTAAGGGACTCAAAGCTTTAAATGCAAAGATTGAAGTTGAAAACGGATATGTTTTAGCAAGAACGACAAAGCTCAAAGGAGCTCGAATTTATTTAGGTGGAGTTTTTGGTTCTTCAGTTTTGGCAACGGCAAATATTTTAATGGCAGCTGTTTTGGCTGAAGGCGTTACAATCATCGAACCTGCAGCGTGCGAGCCAGAGATTGAAGATTTGGCTAATTTCTTGATTCAGATGGGAGCTAATATCCAAGGTCAGGGTACGCCAAGATTGACTGTTATTGGTGTTAAAAAACTTCACGGAACAGATCATCGTATTATCCCTGATCGCATTGAAGCAGGAACTTTCATTTTGATGGGAGTTGCAACAAAAAGCGATATTCTTGTACGTGGCGCTTGCCAAGATCACCTTTTGGCATTGATTGATACTCTAGAGAACGCTGGTGTAAAGTTTGAATTTACCGAAGATACAATTCGGGCAAAAGTGATAACAGACATTTTGCCAACAAGCATTACAACATATCCTTATCCCGGTTTTCCTACGGACTTGCAAGCGCAATTTATGGCATTGATGGCGCTAACTCCTGGTGTGAGCGTTATTACAGATAAGGTTTATCCAGATCGATTTATTCATATTGCAGAACTTAATCGTATGGGCGCAAATATTAGACGAGAGGGAATGAATGGAATCATTCAAGGTGTAAAAACAATTTATGGTGCCCCTGTTATGGCGTCAGATCTAAGGGCTTCAGCTGCACTTGTTATTGCTGGTCTTGCGGCAAAAGGAACGACTGAGATCCAACGTGTTTATCATCTTGAAAGAGGATATGAAAATCTTGAAAAGAAATTAATTGCTCTTGGGGCAAAGATTTCAAGGAAGAAAAGTAAGATATGATTTTAATGATCGATAATTATGATTCGTTTACATATAATCTTGTTCAATATTTTGGTGAGCTTGGTGCAAATCTTGAGATTTTTCGAAATGATAAAATTACAATTTCAGAAATTAAGAAAAAGAAGCCAAGTCGTATTGTGATTTCTCCTGGACCAGGTCGACCAGAAAATGCTGGCATTTCAATTGAGTTGATTGAACAATTTTCTTCTAAAATTCCTATTTTAGGTGTGTGCTTAGGACATCAAGCTATTGGATCTGCATTTGGAGGGAAAATTATTCATGCCAAGAAATTAATGCATGGAAAAACATCTCTTATTTATCATAATGGCGAAGATATTTTTAAAGGTTTGACAGATCCATTTGAGGCAACGCGATACCATTCTCTAGTCATTGATCCAAAAAAATTACCTAAATGTTTAGAAGTTATAGCACAAACTCAGGATAAAGAAATTATGGGTATTCGTCATAAACAGTTTCCGCTTTGGGGTGTTCAGTTTCATCCAGAATCTATTTTAACTAAAGAGGGAAAATCTCTTTTAAATAATTTTTTATCTCTTTAATCTACCGATGAATCAATATATTCAAAAAATAAGAAATGGTGAAAATTTAAGCTCAGAGCTTATGCAATCTGCGATGAAGGAAATTATGTCCGGAGAAGCTTCTCCTGAGGATTTATCTTCGCTATTATTAGCGTTAAGAGAAAAGGGTCCTAGCGTTGAAGAAATTACTGGTGCGGCTTTAGCTATGCGCCAATTTTCAATTAAAGTTAATAGTGATCAGTATAAAAATATTTTAGATACGTGTGGAACCGGAGGTGACAAGCTTGGCACGTTTAATATTTCAACAGTTTCAGCATTTGTTGTCGCTGGTGCTGGTGGGATTGTTGCAAAGCATGGGAATCGATCGGTTTCTAGTAAATGTGGAAGCGCTGATGTTTTAGAAGAGCTTGGCATAAATGTGCAGATGGATGTAAACCGTTTAAGTGATTGTCTTGATAAAGTTGGGATTGCTTTTTTATTTGCACAAAAACTGCATCCGGCGATGAAATATGCGGCTCCTGTACGTAAAAATCTTGGTGTTGAAACAATCTTTAATATTTTAGGTCCACTTACAAATCCTGCGAATGCAACACATCAAATGATGGGAATTTATGACGAAAACTTTGTTGAACCAATGGCTCATGTTTTAAAGAATCTTGGACTTAAAAAGGCACTTGTTGTTCACGGTATTGATGGACTTGACGAAATTACAACAACAGCAAAAACGTTTGCAAGCGAATTTGATGGACATGAAGTTAAAAATTACATTATTTCTCCCGAGAAATATAATATTAAGTATGCGTCATTAGAGGATATCGTTGGAGGAGGTCTTAAGGTTAACGCTGAAATTGTAATGGCTATTTTAAATGGAGAAAAAGGATCAAGAAGAGACATTGTTGTTTTAAATGCAGGTTATGCATTATATATTGCCGATATTGCAGAAAGTGTTGAAAAAGGTATTGAGATTGCTCGTCAGTCAATTGATTCAGGTAAAGCTTTGAGTAAGCTTAAACTTTTAAAAGAGTACACAAATCAATAATGAATGATTTTCTTAAAAAAATTCTATCTCATAAAAAAGGTTTAATTGAGAAAAAAAGAGCTTTCTATGACAATCTTAAAAATAAGCTTCAAGGGGGAGATCATTCGCGCTATTCACTCTTTAAGAGAATTATATCTCACCCAGGAGAAGTTAATTTAATCGCAGAAATTAAAAAAGCTTCTCCATCAAGAGGGCTTATTTGTAAAGAATTCAGCGTGCCAGGGCTGGCTCGAAAATATGTGAATAGCAAAGCGGTTGCTATATCAGTTGTGACGGAAGAAAAGTTTTTCCTCGGGAAACCTCCGTATGTTCGCGATGTTTCAGAATATTTTAAAGTTCCGGTTTTAGCTAAGGATTTTTTTGTTGATGAGGTGCAAGTTTATGAAGCATTCGCTCATGGCGCGAGTGCGATTCTTCTGATTGTAGCGATTTTAAGTGATGATGAAATAAAGAGTTTGAGTAAGATTGCAGAAGGTCTTGATATGGATTGTCTTGTTGAAGTTCACGACGATCAAGAGCTTGGTCGTGTTATTGATCTTGGGTGCAGTATTATAGGAATTAATAACCGAAACCTTAAAACATTTGAAGTTGATTTCTCAACATGTGAAACTTTGATTCCAAAAATTCCAAAAGATCGAATTATCGTTGCTGAAAGTGGAATTAAAACGCATGATCAAATTGAAAAACTTAAAACCTTAGGTGCTCATGCGGTTTTGATTGGAGAAACATTTTTGCGATCAGGAAATGTTGAAGAAAAAATAAAAGAGGTTATGCATGGTTCGAATTAAAGTCTGCGGATTAACAAATAAAAAAGATGCTTTAGCCGTTGTTAATTTAGATGTTTGGGCTGTTGGATTTATTTTTTATAAAAAGAGTTCACGATATGTTGAGCCTAAAGATGTCAAAAAGATTATTGATGCGTTGTCATCTAAGACGCTAACTGTTGGTGTCTTTGTTAATCAAGAAGAGCAAGAGATCAATGATATTGTTAAAACTTGCGGTCTAAAAGCTGTTCAGTTTCATGGTGATGAAACACCAAAAGAATGCATGAAAATTAAAGGTGTTAAAACGATAAAAGCTATTCGTGTTAAAAATAAAAAGGATATCTTAAAAGCTGCAAAATATAAAACAGATTATTTGCTTTTTGATACGTTTAAAGAAAAAGTTTTTGGAGGAACCGGAAAAGTTTTTGATTGGAATTTACTAAAAGATAAATCTTTGAATAAAAGAAAAGTTATTCTTTCAGGTGGATTAAATCCAAAAAATATTGTTGAGGCAGCATCTTCAGTTAAAGCTTATGCTTTTGATGTTTCAAGTGGTGTTGAGCGACGACCTGGAAAAAAATGTCATCGACTTCTTAAAACATTCTTTAAACAGATAGATTAGTAAGAGGAGAGGGCAATATGAGCCGAATTGTTTTTGATATTGAAACGTTTGGGCAAGATTTTGATTCTTTGGATGAGAAATCTCAAGAATATTTTCTGCGATTTGCTAAAACAGATCAAGACATTGAAGATGCCAAAAACAGTCTTTCATTTTATCCTGTGACTGCTCAAATTGTTACTATTGGTATGCTTGATGTTGATAGCAATAAAAGTTTTGTTTTTTACCAAAATGAGGGAGCTCCTGAGAAAATTCAAGAAGACAATGTTACGTATATTTCTGGAAACGAAAAAGAAATTTTAGAGCATTTCTGGCAGTTGATAGATAAGGCTAGCGTTTTTGTAACTTTTAATGGACGTGCTTTTGACTGTCCATTTATCATGATTCGCTCAGCTGTTAATTCTGTAAAAGCAACTAAAAATCTAGTACCATATCGTTATGGGAAAGGGCCACATGTTGATCTTATGGATCAGTTAACGTTTTATGATGCTATGCGAAGAAAGTTCAGCCTTGATATGTGGTGTAAAGCTTTTGGTATTAAAAGCCCTAAAGAAGAGGGTGTTACGGGTCTTCAGGTTAAAGATTTGTTCAAAGAAGGCAAACATATGGATATTGCACAATATTGCGCCAGAGATCTTTTAGCTACCAAAGAACTATATATATATTGGGATAAATATATAAAGAATTAAAATTCCTCCTACCTTGTTATTTACTATTTATATGCTATATTTGAAGTGAGCCGATAAAGGTAAACCCGAGGAAACTCGGGGACACAAAACCGCAGGCCTAAGTTGTCTGAAACATTGCGCGTCCTTTGTCCAAGTGGCACAAGGATGATTCTGAACCGATTAGGTTGAAGTGGATGGCAAGATGGCGGCTGGGTTACCGAAGGCAGTTCAAGGTTGAGGGGCAAAAATCCCAAACTTTGTCGGCTCTTTTCTTCTTCATCTTCGTTAATATTAGCCCTGATAATTTCAGGGTCTTTTTTTTGCTGGTTTTCAGCGCCAAATGTAGAAAAAGCAGCTAGAGAATCCCTTAGAGTGGGATTTAGAGGCAGGATTTCTGAAATTTTTCACGTTATTTCGATAAAACCTTGATTTTATTATATATTTTTTTAGATTAGAGATTTAAGTTAATTATTTTAAATAGATTATATCTTATCGTTCTTAGGCTTTAGACTTGAATTTTTAAAAAAGTATGCTATATTTTAATAACTATTTAGCAGTAAGTCATTTTTTATTGTTTTTATTCTTTTATTTAATTCCCGCCACGGAAAAATATTTGATCAATCTTCGTCTTTGAAGGCATGATTTGACGTTTTTCAACTTCTAAAACTACAAGGAGAGCCAAATGTTCCAACGCTTTAAAAATCCTAAACAAAAATCTTTGTCCAACATTGTATCTATTTTTATTATCTTTTGTTTTTCGCTAAGCTCGGTTGCTCCTAGCTACGCCCAGAGTCTGTCTGTGCTTCCAGCTCCAGGCACGATGATCATGCAAACACCTGGATTTTCTCCAGTTCTTGTTCGAGCTTTGGAAATAAGCCCTGAAAATCCATTGCAATTTGGATTTATTGTTGATAACGGGGATACTGGATTTGAAGGTGAGGAGCTGACGCAAGAGACGAAAAAATTAATTCGTTATTTTTTAGCTTCTTTAACAACGCCAGAAAAGGACATGTGGGTCAACCTTTCTCCGTATGAAGAAAATCGCATTATTGCTGATAATTTTGGCGAGACACAGATGGGTCGTGATCTTCTGGCACAAGATTATATTTTAAAGCAACTTACGGCATCTTTGATTTATCCAGAAGATGAACTTGGAAAGAAATTTTGGGATAAAATTTATAAAACAGCTTATGAAAAGTTTGGAACGACAGATATTCCTTTAAATACGTTTAATAAAGTATGGATTGTGCCAAAGACAGCAGAAATTTATGAGCACGATAACAAGGTGTTTGTTATTAATAGCGAGCTTGAGATTATGATGGAAGAGGATTATCTTTCCTTGGAAAAGAATCTTAATCGTGAAGATTTAGGCGCCAAGCAGACAAATAAAGCAGAAGCTAAGAGTGTAAGCGCGATTTCTTCCGAAATTGTTCGCGAGATTGTTATTCCAGCGATTACAAAAGAAGTTAATGAGGGAAAGAATTTTGCTAATCTTCGCCAGATTTATAATGCTATGATTTTAGCAACGTGGTACAAAAAAAATCTTAAAGAGAGTCTTTTGGGAAAAGTGTATGTGGATCAAAGTAAGAATAAGGGCATTGATTTAAAAGATAAGCAGGCTTCTCAAAAAGTCTATGACCAGTATATCGAAGCGTTCAAGAAAGGCGTGTATGATTATATAAAGGTAGAGAGCGATTCTAAAACTGGAAGAAATATTCCTCGTAAGTATTTTTCAGGTGGAGCTCTTGCTGTTTCTTCAATGAGGAATGTTATTCCTGATAGTAATGATTTAGCCCCAAATGGAGATGTTGTTCAGAATTATAAATTTGAATTAGTTGAAAATGCGAATGAAGGTGAAGCGGGTCCGGCAGTTATATCTTCAAACATGATGATTCAGAATATACTTTCTCAAAAAACTTTAACAAGAGAGGGATTGCATACAGTTTTGTCTGCCATTATTAGTGAAGCCGAAAAAGATAAATCATTTGAAGAAAATGAAAGAAGGGATCTTGTTTTTATACGAGATGATGGCCAAAAGATTGGGCTAAAGTTTCTTTCTGAAATGGATATAAAGGTTGGGAAAGCTCTTTTGGGTGATGAAATGAGCGGAAAGTTTAAAGAAGTAATAGTTGAGTATAAAAATAATGGAACTTTCTTTCGACTTCTTATTGGTACCAAATCCCCGTTTCTTACAGACAGCTTTTGGGAAGTTGCTTCAGATAATGAAGGGCAAAACGAAGCGCTTAAAAAAGCTATTCAAAATGTTTTAGGGCTAAAAAAATCTGTAAGACATAAAATTAGAGTGTCTAGCAATCTTGTTTCACAGATAAACAAAAAGATTGGTACGCAACTTCCTGGATCTTTAACATCAGAAGATGCACAAAAAAAGGCATGTGAAATACTAGAGCGCTTTAGTCCTCACGCTGTAACTAAGACGGCTTTTGATATTAATGGAAATATGGAATTTGCACATTTTGAAGTTGTTGATGGTTTTTGGATAGCAGTAAGTGGTGGGGATTTTAGTAGTATGAGTTCAGGTGATGGCGTTCAGACAACAGCTTCGTCAACGCTTGCTTCTGTTAAGACAATCCAAGATATTGCGCCTCTAGCTATTGAATTACTTAAAAATAACACTACAGCTTTACATGTTAGTTTGTTAGATGATGGTCTGGTTTCAGCTGGATATCTTCCCTATAAGGAGTTTTTAAATAATGCGCCTGAAGATATGGAGGCTTTGCCTTTGGCAAGATATATACAGATTGATCTTAATTTTAACTCTATGTTTTATGATAGTTTGATTACATTCCAGATTGATGATGAAGGGGGAGTTGTGATTCATGAAGTCTCTTCTCCTAAAGCGGAAAATCAAAAGACGATAAGAAAAATTTTCCAAGGAATTTTAGATGGTTATGTTGGAAATCTTCCAGAGATACAAGGAGACGGTTACACTGGAATATCTAGCTCAAACTTAAAGGTAAGAATAAATAAGCAAATTGAAGGAGATGAAAGTATTTCTCCTGATCTTTCACCTCGAGAAGCTCAACAAAAAGCCATGGAGAAGATTGAAGGGCTTCAAGCTGGCGCTCTTGGCGGCAATTTCTTTGATGCTTCTGACAAGCTTGGAGACTATCGCTTTTCTGTTATAGATGGTTTTTGGAAAGTTACAATTGTAAATGAAAAGCCAGCAAAAAATCAAATTAAAGCGTCTAACAATCTTAATGCAAATAATATTCAAAAGATATCTTCTCAAAAAACTATGAACTCTGCAGCAACAGAAGCCGAGAGGCTGGTTAAAGCGGCTCTAAATCCTAGAATTAAAAGTTTAAAAGATTTTCAGAAAGTTTCTTGGAGCAATGATCTCAGAGATAGCGGATGGACAGGTATTGATGACTACATGCACGAAAGTTATGCACCTTGGAAAGTAAAACAGAGATTAGGGCAACTATCGATAGAAGAAAATGCCGTATTTATTGATACGGACAATAAGAAAATTATACAGGCTAAAGATATCCTTCCTTTGTTTGGAGAAGTTGATCATCCTGAAGTTTACCGAATCTTTTTTAAAGACGGATCTCGTATTTCTTTGTTAAGCAAAGGGTCCGGAGCCTCTGCTGGTGCTGGTCAGAAGAATTCTTTGGTAAGCACTCTTGGAACTGCTAAAGATATTCAAAGTAATATTAAAAAGCAGATTTTCTTTAAAAAGAATAGTCTGTCTAAAAAGGTAAAATTGGGTAAAACAGAAGTAGCTGATCCGAAATCTATTCAGACTAAACTTCTTGAAGCGCTGGGTAAAACGCAAAACGACACTGAGGATAGTAATCTTGAAAGTGATTGGGTTTATATGTCATTAAAGAATGGTGATTTCGTTGAGATGAAAAAGTCTTCAAAATCTCCCGCTTGGAAAGTTAGGAAAGAAAATCTTTCTGAGACGGCACGAGAGCAGGTAATGGTTGATCAAGCTCAAAGTATTAAAAATATATTTGAAGATGAAAAGGCAGAAATTAATGTGAAAGATGGTTTTGCATTCAATGGTTCTTTGGTGCAAATTTATTCTCCTGCTAACGAACTTACGCTTGTCGCTTATGCTTCGACAGTTAACAATGAAGTTGATTCTGCATTTTTGCATAAAGGAAAAATAACTGAGGACATTCCTCTTATCAGAAAGAGTTTTACTCCTAAAAAGATAGAAGCTCCTGCTGTCGGACTTCCTCTTGGTCCTGAAAAGAAACCACTTGTTGGTGCTAATTTTATTGTTCCAGATATGCATATGACGTTATCTGCAATTCTAAATGCTGCACAAGTGCGCAAGGCAAGTTCAACATTATCTTTGAAATATCCAGGACCATTTAATGTTAGCAGTTTTGTCGCTCAATTAAAAGCTTCGCTTGAGTTTCCAACCTATTTTCTTATTAAAGTTGGCAAGAAAGAATATACAGAAGGTGAACTTTTAAAAGAAGAGTTATCTTTGAAGACTGGTGAAATATTAGAATTAAGTTTTTCTGAGAATCGTTTTTCAGCTCGGCAGATTAATCTTTCAATACAGAAACAAGATGGTTCTGTATTAATTAGCGCTAAAGCGCTTGCGCAGGTTGGGGAACCTAGTTTTATTTCTTATCCTAAAATTAATCAACAGGTAGCTAGAATTCTTGATTTCGAAACAGCATTCGATTATCTGCAATCTTTAAAAGCAGTTAACCCTCCTAGTGGGAGGGCTATATATGATAGGCATGCCGAGGCTTCTAAGAAAGCAACTCAGAATAAGCAAACGAGTTCGAATCTTAATACTAAAAAGTATGAAATTAAGGCTCTTAATCATGCGCAATTTCTTGAAATTAAAGAAAAAGCTAAAAAAGGTATTGATATCTTAGGGATTAAAGATTTTAAAAAGGCAACCTGGCTAGATCTTCTAAAGGCAGTATTTCTTAAAGTTAGCTTTGATGTCTCTGATCGTATATCAAGTAAATTTTATAATCTGAAAGCGCTAGCAGATGGTATATTTAATTTTGAATTTTTAGAGAATGACAAAATTGTTGTTGAGGTAAGCGGGGCAAATGATCTTTCGCGAGAATATTCCTTAGGTATTCTTAAAAAAGAGCTTGGTCTTCAAGATGATCAGATTTTTCTTAAAAAGACATCGAGTTCAAATATGAAGTTGACGCAAAAGTTTATTAATACTTTTCGTCGTGAAGTTTCTGATATTGATGAGCTTCTCAATTTTAGACGTTTTAAAATCAGTTTATCTAAAGAGCAAGTTGATGGAATTAAAAAGGCTTTGGGTACAGAATCTTTAAAATCTATGGGAATGATTTCAAGCGGAAAAGATCGTCAGTTAAGCGATGATTTTAATCAACCTACAGGCGAGGATTCTTTTGTTGAGTTTTATGTTGAAACGTCTGATTCGAAATGGTCTGAGACTGTTATGAAAATAAAGTCTGAAGGTGCTTATCTACGCTTTATGGTTGAGCTTTTTAATAAAAATTCAGATTTAGCGAGAGAAGTTATTAAAGATATGCTAAATCAGAAATCTGTTAAATATTTTGAGTTTATGGTTAATTTTATTAAACATTTAGAAAAAAGATTTCCCGATAATAAATTAATGTTACAGATGAATAGCGCCGAGAAGCTTGAGGGTAGCGCGGGCTTTATAAGCAATAGAAATAAATTTATAAATGGAATCGTTGAAAGAAGTACTATTGGAATAAGTTTTGAGCTGAATGATGAAGAATTAATTACAGTTATGTCTGCGCAAGGAGAATACATAGTTACAGAGTATGGTTCTTGGCTTGAGAAGTACGGACTTCCTAACCTTGTTTACGGTTTGGTTGATTATAATGATGATATGAATCTTAAAAAGAAATCGACTTCAAGTAATATTAAAAAGGATACCAAAGAAATTGCTGGTGGTTCAAGGCTTGAGAGTACTTTTGATCCCGTAGCAGTAAAGACAACACATCAGTTTAAAAATGGTCTTCATGTCGATTGGACGTTTGAAGAAAAAGGAGATCACGCATATGATTCATCTGACCAGATTTTTGATAGCAGAGAGGCCGGGATGAAGAAAAGAAAGGGTAGCTCGGTGATGGTGAAGCAAGAGTTTTCTGTTTCTCGAGCAGGAAAACAAGGTATTTTAGACATGCGAAGTTCAATTAAAAAGAACCCTCGTACTATTGCAGGCAATATTGCAAAAGTCGCAAGGCTAAAGGATGTTGATCTTAGAGGTCTGGATGATAATTTGTATGGTGATGAATTAGGGTTTTCTTTTAATGGGGGGTCTTTAACAGTTAATTATAGCAAGAGTCTAGGTAATTCAGCAAAGATTACAGTTCAAGTTAATGAAGGGGAAGAATCAGAAGTCACTATTAATCGCATTTTTGCTGCAACCTGCGAAGTTCTTTCGCTTTATAAGAGGAGTGCCAGCTCGGCGATGGTGATTAAAATGTATAAAGCAAAAAATCGTGCTAGCAAATGGACTTCTATTGATGATGAAGATGTAAAAGAAGGAAAAGAAGTATGGTTTGCAGGGCAAATCATTGATAATACGGAGGCTGATGGAGGATGGGAGAGAATTGTTAATTTTAGAAATAAGAGTAGCCTTGTTATTTACAGGGAAAGCGACGGCTTGCTAAGTTTTGTTATTAGTGCTGATAGCGATGATATCCATAAATCTATTTTAGAAGGAGTTATGGATGAGTTTGGCCTCTTGAAAGAAGAAATTGGTGAAACAGTTCCAAAGAAAGCGGGTTCGAATATTAGTACTATAATGTATCAAGTAAAAGAGCTTAATTCGGATCAGCTGGCTATAGTTGTCAATGAGATTAAGGCTGGTTCTCTTTCATTTATTAATCCAAAAAGCCTCGTAATGAGTATTGCTGCGAGATTAAATTTAAAACCAGCCTCAACTATAGGCAATAGTTTCGTGACTGAC
Source organism: uncultured Planctomycetales bacterium (assembly GCA_964648665.1). Taxonomy (GTDB): domain Bacteria; phylum Omnitrophota; class Gorgyraeia; order Zapsychrales; family Aceulaceae; genus Aceula. Next base: position 134,353 of record CAZYOA010000001.1, read on the forward strand.
AAAATAATGGATGTAAAAATGAATTTTTGGGATTCAATCGCGGATGGACATCAGAAGGTTAAGATTGCGATCGTTGATGAAAAGGAATTGCTTATTACGGTTGAAGCTACGGATGATCAAAAGCACAAGCTTCTTTTAGATGCAGTTAAGTCTGAGCTTAGGCTTGATGATGATCAAATGGATTTAAAAAAGACAGCGAGTTCAGATATTGTGGGGTACAGAAAAGGGCCTGGGGAGGATCAAGGTAAGATTGTTAAGCCGATTGCTCCGGGATTGCCACAAGGACATCGGACAGTTAGTGGATACAGCAATAGAATTGTTAAGCCTGCGACACCAGGTTTGCCGCAAGAACATCGAACAGCTCTTAAGAAGAAATCGAGCTCTCAAGCTATTGTTAAGCAAGTAAATGCGGGTATTGGTAATCAGCTTCGAGGAGAAGATTACACTTCAGAGGAAGCTATGAAATCGGCAGCTCGAATGTTAGGTTATGAACCTTTTGTTTTCAAAAATTATGGTTTTCAGATTAGGAAAGATGGGGTGTATGTATCTTTTGATCTTGATGAAGGTGTTTATAGGGCAGTACATGCTGCTACGATTACCGACCAACAGCTTAAGGAAATGGGAGATCCTGATCTAAGAAAAAGGAACGAGAAGGCTTCTTCTAATCTTGGTGGTATTAGACTTGATTCTAAATATTTAGATCTTCAAATTAAGAGAGATGGAAAGGGCATTGCTCTTCCAGTTTCAAGCCAACCACTTGAAAGTTTCAATATTCAAGGGTTTTCATTCTATATCATGAGCATCACCGCTGTTCCAAGTTTACTTTTAATGTCTGGAATTTCGGATTCAGATAGCCGAGAGGCAAGCTTAGATTCAGAGTTTGATTTGCAGGCTAAGGCTGTAAATCGATTTATAGTAGGCGATTCACGAAGAATGAGCATTCTTGCATAAGAGAAGGCTTATGGGTTTGTTGGGCCTCTGGGAAATCAGAGGCCCTTTTTTTGGCTCAAAATTTAAGTTTGTGATATAATGCTCAATTGTTGGGTCGTATAATTTAAAATAAATAAATTAAATATTAAGAGAAGATTATGAGCGAAAAGTTAATTCGTATTTATAAGAAGTTTCATGTTGATGAAGTTAAAGAGCATGTTTTGGTCTGCGGAGATTTGTCTGCGAATTGCTCTAAATGCAGCGCTGTTGGTATTAAAACAACGGCTGACAAATGTCCTGAATGCGCGACCACGTTTAAATATGTCACTTTTCGAAATATTAAAGGTAATATGCCAAAGATTCAGAAATTGATTAATGAAAAATCAGATTTAGTTTTTATTGATTATGATGATTTTAAAAAGGCAACAGGATCTCTAAAGATTGAAGAGTTGTTTAATGATTAACGAAAAAAGATTGATTAAGTTAACGCAAAAAGTGTTGCAGATTAATTCTGAAAATCCGCCAGGACGAGAGTTCGCATTATCAAAGTTTATTGAAAATGATATGCGCTCATTGAATCTTGCCGTTAAAACGTACACATTTGCAAAAGTAAGACCTAATGTGGTTGCGATTTTAAAAGGAAAGAATAAAAAGAATGCATCAAAGAAAGCCATTTTGATTACGCCGCATTTTGATACTGTTCCTGCTGGCAAGGGGTGGAAGTTTAATCCTTTTGGTGGCGATATTATTAATGGCCGTATTTATGGGCGAGGCGCTTCGGATGATAAAGGAAATTTGGCTTGTGCAATGGAAGTTATGCGTAGCCTTGTAGAGGATAAAGTAGAACTTAATTATGATGTTATTTTTGCGGCAACTGTTGATGAGGAGACAGGAAGTCAGTTTGGCATTATCCCGTTGATTGAAAAAGGAATTCTTAAGCCAGAGGCGGCTTTAGTTTTGGATTCTGACGAGTTCCGTTCGATTATCGCACAAAAGGGATTGATGCACGGACGTGTTCAGGTTTTTGGTAAGAAATCTCACGGAGCCTATAATTGGAGAGGGATCAATTCGATAGAGATTTGCTCTAAGATTATTCAAGATTTCAAAGCTCTTAAATTTAAACATAAAAAACATAAATACTTGCATTCGCCAACGATGAATATCGGAACAATTACAGGTGGAGATAAAGTGAACATGGTTGCAGATTTTTGTGAATTCTCTTTTGATTTTCGCTTTATGCCGGATATGGATTCAAAAAAATGTATTAAGAAATTTAAGTCTGTAATTGCTAATCATGCTAAAAAGTCAAAATTAATTATTGATGATTTGCAAATGCCGTATGAGATTAGCTCTAAGCACAATCTTGTTAAGATTTACCAGGAAACATGTAAAAAGAAAAGACGGCCAACGACACTGATGGGAAGTGAAGGGGCAACTGTTATTACGTTTTTCCAAAAAAAGAAGATTCCTGCAATTGCGACTGGATACGGTAGCAGCAAAACAGCGCACACAAACGATGAATATGCTCATGTCAAAAAGCTTTATGACGGCACGCGCGTTTTAGAACAATTTTTAAAGGATTTTGATGCTCGATGAAAAAAATACTTTTTAGTATATTCTTAGTTATTGTTTTGTTTTCTCCAAGTTATGCTGATCAAAGTGATTTATATGATCAATTTATCGGCGAGAAGATTACTTACCGCATAAAAAGTTTGGGTGTTCATGCGGCGAATGCTGATCTTTCGTTTGAGGGAACAGCTAAAATTGATGGCCAAGATGTCTATCTTTTAACGTTTCATGCGAAGGGTGCGAATTTTTTAGATATAGAGAAAATTTATGTAAATAAGCAAGATTTCTATCCTGTGCGCGTTGAGCGTGATTTAAACATATTAGGTTCTAAGGAAAAGATTACAGAAAGTTATGATCAAGAAAATTTTGTTGTGACGATTGAAAAGAAGGTTGAAGATAAAGAGAAGGCTGAAGAAAAAGTTATCAAAAAAACAGGTAAGATTGATAACATTTATTGTTTCATCTATCGGTTTCGTGCCGAAGAAGAATTTGAGATCGGAAAATCTTTTGAAATGAACTTGCCGACAAAAGATGTTTCGATTAAGATAGCAAAGAAGACAAAAGTTAAGGCTCTCAAAAAAGTTTATGAGGCATATTATTTTCAAACAGTTCCAAGGCAATATGAGGTTTGGTTTGATGTCTCAAGCGATAAAATTCCAATCCGAATCGATAAGCCTGCTATTATTGGTGGAACATCAATGGTGATGACAGAGTATAAAAAACAATGAAGAATATGAAGCGAAATAATCAACCTGACAGCCAGGGGCATTTTAATAATCTTGGTGGACGTTTTGTGCCCGAGACATTAATGTCCTTAGTCGTAGATTTAGAAAAAGAATTTAAAACGCTTATAAAAGATAAAAAGTTTAAAGAAGAATTTTCTTTTTATCTTAAGGAGTATGCGGGACGACCAACAAATTTATATTTTGCATCACGATTAAGCAAGCGGTTTAAAAATCTTAAAATATACTTGAAGCGTGAAGATCTTCTTCACACTGGTGCGCACAAGATTAATAATACGTTAGGGCAAATTTTAGTTGCGCGTCGTATGGGAAAGACTCGTATTATTGCAGAAACTGGTGCAGGTCAGCATGGTGTTGCCACAGCGACGGCTGCAGCATTATTTGGCCTTAAGTGTGATGTGTATATGGGAGCTAAGGATATTAAGCGTCAGGCGCTTAATGTATTTCGCATGAAATTATTGGGTGCAAATGTGATTCCTGTTACGAGCGGAACGCAGACGCTAAAAGATGCTATGAACGAGGCGATTCGTGATTGGGTAACGAATGTTGAAAATACATTTTATATTATTGGTTCTGTAGCTGGTCCACATCCGTATCCTGTGATGGTTCGAGAATTCCAGAAAATTATTGGACTTGAAGCAAGAAAGCAATTTCTTGCAAAAGAAAAGAAATTACCTGATTACTTGGTTGCGTGCGTTGGTGGCGGATCAAACGCGATGGGACTTTTTTATCCTTTCTTAAATGATAAAAAAGTAAAAATGATTGGTGTTGAGGCCGCAGGATTGGGACTTAATACAGATAAACATTCAGCGGCTTTGATTAAAGGAAAAATTGGAGTCTTGCATGGAAGCAAAAGTAAACTTTTGCAGACAGAGGATGGACAAATCAGAGAAGTTCATTCAATAGCAGCTGGATTAGATTATCCAGGTGTTGGTCCTGAACATGCATATTTTAAGGAAATCGGAAGAGCCGAGTATGTTGGCATTGATGACAAGCAAGCGGTTAAAGGATTAAAGCTACTTTGCGAGACTGAAGGCATTATTCCTGCGCTGGAAACATCTCATGCAATTGGATATCTAGAAAAACTTTCTAAGAAAGTTAAAAAGAAATCAAGTGTGATTGTTTGTTTGTCTGGTCGTGGAGATAAAGATGTTTATGAGCTTAGGGAAATAATTTAATGATAATTAATCGTGTTGATCAAAAGTTTAAGGACTTAAAGAAGCAAAAGAAAAAAGCTTTTATTGCGTTTGTAACAGCTGGAGATCCGGATTTAAAAACAACGGAAAATCTTGTTTATGCGCTTGAGCAAAGTGGAGCTGATATTATTGAGCTTGGTGTTCCGTTTTCAGACCCATTGGCTGATGGCCCAACGATTCAAGAAGCTTCTTATCGGGCACTTAAAAATAAAGTAACGATTCCAAAAATTCTTGATCTTGTTAAACGAATACGAAAAACGTCTCAAGTTCCGATTTGTCTGATGACGTATTATAATCCTGTGTTTTATTTTGGCGAAAAGAAGTTTGTTCAAGAAGCAAGTAAGGCTGGTGTTGATGGGGTGATCATTCCAGATCTTCCACCTGAAGAGGCTGAAGTGTTGATAGGGCAAGCAAGGAAGAATAACTTCTCAACAATTTTCTTTTTATCGCCGACGACAAAGAATGAGCGAATTAAAGTTATTGAAAAAGCGTCAAGCGGTTTCATCTATTATGTCTCTATTGCAGGTGTTACGGGTATGCGTCAAGCGCTACCAAAGAATTTGAAAGAAAATCTTAAAATTATAAAGCGTATTGTCAAAAAACCTCTATGCGTAGGATTTGGTATTTCTAGTGCAAATCAGGCGAAGGATATTTCAAAATATTGTGATGGGGTTATTGTTGGCAGTGCCATCATAAAACAGATTGTTAAAAATAAAGGTAAGGCAAATTTAATTTCAAACATAAAAAGATTCGTGAAAGGTCTATCTAAAAATGTATAAAAGAACAGATTTAAAAAACAAGTTAAGAATTATTACGCATCAAATGGATGATCGAAATAGCGTTTCTATTGGAATATGGGCAGGCGTTGGTGGTCGTTATGAATACGATAAGAATAAAGGCGCAGCGCATTTTCTAGAACATATTTTATTTAAAGGAACAAAAAAATATAAGTGTGCTGAAGTCAAAGAGTTGATTGAAGGCGTTGGGGGAAGCTTGAACGCGTTTACGTCTGAAGAATGTACATGTTATTTTGCGAAAGTTCCGTCTAAGAATGCGGCAAAAACGTTTGATATTTTGTCTGATATGGTTATTCAGCCTTTGATTACAAAAAAGGATGTTGATAAGGAGCGGGGCGTTATTCTTGAAGAGATAAAAATGTATTATGATCTGCCTCAGCATTTAGTGCGAGATTTTTTAGATGAGCTTCTTTGGCCAGGTCATCCGCTGGGTCAGAATATTGCAGGAAGCCTGGAGTCGGTTTCTGCTATGTCGTATAAAGATTTAAGAGATTTTCATAAGAATTATTATATTCCTTCAAATGTTGTTGTTTCTGTTTGTGGGGACATTTCTCATAAAACTGTTCTTAATTTAGCAAGTAAGAAATTTGGAAAAATTAAAAAGTCTAATGCTATTCTTTGTCAAAAAGTTAAAGATCGAGGTTTAGAGCCTAAATTTAAGTTTTTTAAAAAGAATATTGAGCAAATGCATTTAGCTTTAGGTGTTTTAGGTTTTGGTCGAGAACATAAGGATCGCTATGCTCTAGGTGTTTTAAATGTTATTTTGGGCGGAAATATGTCGAGTCGTCTTTTTAATGAAGTGCGTGAAAAAAGAGGGCTTGCTTATTCTGTATCTTCTGGCGTTAAATCCTTAAAAGACACAGGAGCTCTTATTGTTCGCGGTGGTGTTCATAATGCTAAGGTTGTGGATGCTGTTGATGTAATCATAAAGGAGCTTAAGAAAATTGGGCAATCCAAAGTTAGCTTAAGCGAGTTTAAGAGAGCCAAAGATTATCTTTTAGGCCAGACGCTTTTGAGCCTTGAAGATACCGGTGAGCATATGTTTTGGATTGGTGAATCTATGGTTTCTACAAATAAGGTCGAAACGTTAAGGTCTGCTATCAATATGGTAAAAAAAGTTACTCGCGCAGATGTTCAGCGCGTTGCAAAGCTTTTGTTTGCTAAAAATCGGATGAGTTTGGCTATTGTCGGACCAATCCAACCTGCGCAAGAAAAGAAGATCCGTAGCCTATTTAAATCTTAATCTAAGATTTTTTATTGAGTTTTCTTATAAAAATATCAAATATATTGTAAGTTATTGCAAGATAATAGCTTGCAACGCTTTGAAAAACCTTCCTTGGGTAGCTTTTTCCCTTTCATGTGCTATACTTTATCAAAATTCACTAGAAGTTCACAACATTAATATTTACAAATGGTTCAGAAAATTAAATCAAAAAAACTAAATAGTTTCTTTAGGGCAACAGCTTTATGTGTGCTTATTTCTTTTACGCAGACATCGGTTGCTCCTATGGGCTTAACAAGTGTTTATGCTCAGCAGTCTTTGCTTGGATTGCCAGCACCTGGGGCAAGTGTGCCTTTGACGCCTAGTTTTGAGCCGATTACGCTTATTGGGCTAAAGGTTTACCCTGAAAATCCATTTCAAGTGGATTTTGTTGTTGATAGTGGCGACTCTGCGCTTTCTGATGATAATTTTGAAAGTGAATCAGAAAAGCTTATTAAGTATTTTTTATCTGCGTTAACTATTCCTGAAAAAGATCTTTGGGTTAATCTTTCACCTCATGAAGAAAATCGAATTATTTCATCCAATTTTGGTCAGACTGAAATGGGAAGAGACTTGTTGGCGCAAGATTATATCTTAAAGCAAATTACGGCTTCTTTGATTTATCCAGAGAATGATCTTGGAAAACAATTTTGGAATCGCGTTTATAGCCAGGCCTACGAGAAATATGGGACAACAGATATTCCTATCGATACATTTAATAAAGTTTGGATTGTTCCTAAAAAGGCTGTTATTTATGAAAATGAAAATAAAGTTTTTGTTGCTGATAGTGAGCTTGAAGTTATGTTGGAGCAAGATTATTTAGCTCTTGAGAATGTAAATAATAAGGATATTAATAGTCAAGAGAACAGCTCGCTTGCATCAAACATTGTGAGAGATATTGTAATTCCACAACTTCAAAAAGAAGTGAATCAAGGTGTAAACTTTGCACAATTAAGGCAAATTTATAATGCAGTTATTTTGGCGGCATGGTTTAAGGAGAACTTAAGAAATTTTGTTTTGACTCGTAATTATGCTGATCAAAGTAAAATCTTAGGCGTTGATGTTAAAGATAAGCAAATTTCTGAAAAGATTTATCAAAGATATTTAGATGCATTTAAAAAGGGTGTTTGCAATTTTGTTAAAGTTGAATATAGCGAGCATGATCAAAAAAATATTCCACGAAGATATTTTTCTGGTGGAACGGATTTGGCGGTTTCATCGTCGGGAATTCTTGAAAAAACAAAACAATCCTCTTCTGTGATTCCAAAAGGAAATTGTGCTGTAATTAAGCAAAAATTTATTGTATCTTCACAGCTAAATACTAGAAATGCACGTAGTTCGGATGAGCCTTTTTCAAGTCTTTTGAAAGAGAATTTTGATGACAATTTGCCAATTTTAAAGAATATTTTGCGCAATATTAATATGAATTTTGCAGAAAGCGAAAAAGATCTCTTAAATCTTTCTAAATTTGTTTCTGTAAGGGAAGTTACTGATGAGCTAATCAAGATGCTAGACAAGCACGGAGGCGTGAAGAAAGAAATAGATCTTAGGGATTTTGGTTTTGAAACATCTGTTGGCAGTGTGAAGCTTCAAGAAAATGGTGTTATTTCTATTGTTCATCCGCTGTTTAGCGATAGCGCGATTAATATTCAAAGCTATCCAATTGTTATTTTTGCAAAGAATGTTGCCGATTCTGTTTATGAGCAAACACGAATTCGTCTTTGGATCAATTTTTTTAGAGAACGTGAGCGACATTCAGGTATAGCCATTCAAGATGGACTTTTTGCTCAAACAATTAGGTTTTGGATTGAAGGTGCAGGTATTCTTGGTAAAAAACGATTGGAAGTTGTTGATGATCGAATAAAAGAATATAGAACGAGTGCATTTGAATTTCACGCAAAATGTGTTGCGGCGCAAGAAGCTTTTCTAGGGATTAAAGCTAGCAGGTCCTCTCTGGCGAATGGGAGTAGAGATATCGATTTTGAATATGATGATGCTTCCGTTGTTGATGCGGCGCTAGAGGTTTCTCCATCGGATATGGATAAATTTTCTCATAATCAATTGCTCGAGAAATTTGTTTATTTGTCTAAAATGTTACGGGGTAAGAATATAGAGCAAATGGATTTTTCTACTTCTCGCAACGGAGAGCCCATGTGGATGGACTTTCGAACAGAAGAAGCTGCTGAAAAAAATCTCGAATGGTTCAAGGTCTTTCTTGCTCAAGTTCTTGAAAAAGAAGGGCATAACGAAAAAATTTCTCCATATAAAAGCTATTTTTTCTTAAAAGGGCAAAGTGGTAATAATCTAAACGGCAAAACATTTTTTACGCCACGAAAGATTCCGCTTACGATTGATAAGAAGCTTTTAAAAAATTTTGTAAGAAAATATAAAGAAAAGTATTCTAGTCAGAATGAAGATAAAGATCTTACCGATATAGATGAAGATGCTTTAAAAATGTTTTATGTTCTTTCTTTGTGGGTTGATCGAACAATTGAAGTTTTTGAGAAAGAAAAAGTTGTTGTAAGGAGAGACCGTTTTGTTGTTGATAAAGAGAAATTTTTAAGCGGGAGTGCTTATTCAAAAGATTTTTCGTCTTTTGTTAGCGAAAATTCAGAGAAGAATATTTTTATTAATCTTGATGGAACAATTGCTATTTTCGATAATCGTGGAGGAAAAAAAAGCTACTTATTTCAACCGAATGCTGATGAAATTTTTGATGAGCTTAAGACGCTAAAAGATAGTGGATTTAATATTATTCTTTGGAGTTCGAATCGGGAGTGGTTTATTCGTCATAATTTTGTTCGCCAGCCTGACAATGAAAAATGGGTAGATCTTTTTGATTTAATTATTACGCAAGAAAATTATAAGTCGCCAACGGATGAAGAGCTTGCAGAAGCTTATTCAGAAGAAGAATTTAGTGATGCACAAAAGCTTTATGAAAATTTTAATTCTTTAAAAGATGTTTCAATGTTTGGTCCTTTGAGTCGCATTATTTTAAGCTCGCAACCTATGTATTTCGAACAGGGCACGCCTATTGAATCTAGGATTGAAGGTCAAACTTTTGTTACCGGGTATACTAGGGCAGGCGTTTCTGGCATGGCCAATAAGATTTTAGATGAAGTCTCAAAAGAAGAAAAAAAGATTAATAAAAAAAGACAAGGTGAAGAAGAGATAAAGTTTAACGAGCATCGAAAAAAAGAGTTATCAAGTTTTTCTCCTGGATATAGTCAGGAAATAAATGCTTCGCTTGAAATTATAAGTCTTATTTTTAAACACTTCGATAAAGATAATGCTCTTTTTGATAAATTTTTAAATATGTTTGATCTAAGCGGTCCAGAGGATGAGGATTATAGATGGGCTATGAATTTCTTTATTAAATCAATGGCTTTGCATATTAAGAATTTTTCTATTCGATCTGAAATTACTTTGGATGAATATATAGAGATGTTTAGGGATGCTATCAAAAAAGGCCTCAAAGATATTTCTCGAGATCAAAAAGAAGAGACTAAGGCGATCTTAGAATTAGTTAAAGACATGCTTTCTGGAAAGGTTATCGCTGATAAGATGAAGCCGGCAGAGACTCGTGGTAGAAATTATGGAGCTTCTGATGTTGGATATTTCTTTGGATCTGAGCATTGGACTGAAGATGCAAAAGTTTTTTGGAAAAAGACTATTTCGCAGCGTTGGGAAAAGTTTGAAGAAACTAGTGATCCAAAAGAATTATTCTTACAATCAAGTCATCTTGTTGGTCATAAAGGAAAGCTGGCTTATTCTGAGGCATTTATTATTAATGAAGCTTTGCGGAAGATTTATTCTGAAAAGAATTTAAGAGGTGAATATAAGAGTTTTGAAGAATGGAAGGCGAAATGGAATATTCGTATTCATTGCTTTGAAACAAATTTAACAGATCTGCAGGATGCGTATTGGGGAGTTCCTATAACACAAAAAGAATATCTAAAGACACCAAATAAAACTCTTTTTCAATATGTAAAAGATGAAAATCTTTATTATCCAAAAGAAGAATATCGAGAGTGGATTCAATTTCTTCATTTAGACCCAAATAATCTTGAACAAATGCGATTGTTTGACGCGCTTGAAGATGATGCGCGCTCGTTTATTTATGTTCTTCATAATTCTTCTGATTCAATACATGCGGGAAAGATGATAAATGCGATGATTTCTCAAAAAGAGGGCTCATCGTTAAAAAGATTTTTAGTTGGGAATACGTTCTTTTATATTGGAAAGAATTCTGGCAATGAAGTGTTTTCTCTCGAGATCGGAGATGGTTCAAAAACGCTTTTTAAGAGCGCGAAAACGCTGAAGGGTCAATTAATTCAGAATCTTAACGATAATGGAGGAAAGCTGTCTAACGTTCCGAAGTATTGGGCATTGATGGCTTTATTTTTTCTCGGTACAGAAGAGGATCTTGCCTTGGTTGAAAAAATTAATAAATCTGTTGAGCCAGCGCTGAAAAATCGTATGACTAATGAAGTTGATTTAGATGCGATAAAAGGGATACGCCTTATTTCTTATTATATTGCTGCTTCTCTTAAAGGAGAGAGTTTAGAGAATGCAAATCTTGATTTAATTCCAAGTGATCTTCGAAAGGCTGATGTTGTTGTGTTGCGAAAATCTTTTCCAAGTTTTGAAAAAGGCGACCGTTTTGATGGGGTTGATTTACCTCTTCTGCTTTTATCAGGACATATTTCTTTTGGTGTTGCGGATATGATTATACAGAACGAGCCAAATGTTGCGATGAGTAAGCATGCTTATGAAACATATAAAGCGCTGTATAAGCTTATACATGATAAGGCCATTGAAGATAAGATTATTGATATTGCTCCTTTTCCAGCAGAAGGTTATCTTGAGGCACAAAAAAAGCTTTCTAATAGTTTTTCAAAGCTTATTAAGATGATCGCTTCTATTGATGCAGAAAGCATAAATGGTACATTTATTTCTGATTTAATTGTACAGTTTTTTGATAAAGTTTCTTTATCAGCAGATGTTATGAGCATGAAGCAAAAATATCTTATTAAGCAAGTCCAAGACTATAGAAAAGAATATTTTGATAAACATAAAGAATTTCCTATTGTTTATATTGTTAAGAATGATGATTATGAACATTCGGATATTGTTATCGAGCGAAACGATAGCGAGGAAACGATTGTTAAGAAGATTTTAGGTGAGAGTTCTTTGCCTGTTTTTGGTCTTAATGGTTTGTTGGCTCAGAATTTTGTTTTTCAAGAAATTGAAACGAGTGATTTGAATCTTGATAATGTTAAAGAAAAGCTTACCCCAGCGTTAGCCTTTGAAATTTTAAATACTTTACCTTTTCAGGGTGAGCGAACTGCTCGAGGTATTGAACTTTTAAATTCTATTGCCGAGCAAATTAATACAGATGAGAAATTTAAGAATTTGATTAAAGAGATTGGAATTTATCGATCGCTTTTTCACGAAGGGTTACGTTCAGGAATACAGAAGTGGATTGTTGATAATGATTATGCTAGCAAAGATGATTTAGAGCTTGTTTTTGGACCAATAAACTTTAGAAATGATCAGCATCCATATTTTGATTCTAAAAATATTGAAGTCCACGATGTTTTATCGGATGAAGCAATATCAAAGAATGTTTTGCTTGATTATGAATTTTTATCTGCTGAAAAAAGAATTGTTTATCAAAGAACAAATAAAGGGTTGGTGCGATTTGAATTTTCTTCAGACAGTCTTGTTGCGAAGTATGCTCTTGATAAAACAGCAAAAATTCGAAAATGGAAAGAAGAAGCCGTTGAGCTGAGTATTGTGGCGCGAAGGATTAAGGAGGCGATAGTAAATACTGAGCCTGGATCGCAATTAGATAATTTAAAGAGACAGAGAGAAAATTTAAATAATATTTTAAAAGAACTGATCGAAGTTCGTAATAATTCTTATGCGGCTTTGACGCAAGAAATTAATAATCGCGCTTTATCTTTAAATAAAGAATTTGGTGATGAGTTAAAGAATTCAAAGGTTTCAACGAAAATTAATTTTTATATTATGCAAAGTCAAATTGAAAATAATCCAGAAACAAAAGATTATCTCAGAGCTATGGTTGATGGTGTTCTTAATGCATATCCATTAGTGCAAATATCAATTGTGAGTATTGGGTCGGTTGAGCCTTTACGGCTTAAAGCCGATGAACGTATTACGCAAATTGTTGTTGATTCTGAAAAGGAGATTGAAGAGCTTTTAAAAAATGAACAAGATGTTCATGTGGGTGTTAATTATAAAGATTTTCATATGATTGCAAATTCTGAAAGAGATATCATTACGTATCTGCCTCAACATGTTCATGAGATTGAAGGCCCGAGTGTTTGGTATCATCAGATGAAAGCTTGGACAGACATGGCAAGTCCGTTTGGAACAGTTCCTTTTGATAGTATGCTCTTTGGCAACAAGCAAAAACGAGACATGATGACTCAAGCAGAGCTCGCATCTGCGCGCCAAACATGGGATGCGCAGAATTTAACCAAGGAACAAAGAGATGCTGTGCAAAAATTAAGTCAATATGGAGAAAAATGGTATTCTGATATTTCGATTAAATCTTTTGCTGAATTTTATGATCCTCAACATTTTCTTGCTGAAATGGACAATCTGATTTTTGCGCTCAAAGAAGGATATATTCAAGATTTGTTTGTTCAGAAATTTAAGAAGAAAAATAAGATAAGAAATGGAAATCAGATTATCATTCATCTTCAAGCGAAAGATACAGATATCATTAAAGAGCTCGTTGATAAAGGGTTTTCTGTTATTGATCAAAAAGGTATTATTCATAATAAGGGACAAGAATATCCTGTGACCGTTATTCTGCAGGATTTTATTAAGCCAGCAGCAATAAAAATATTGATGTCAAAGCTTTGTGGAACTTGTTTGAAGAGAAAAAATAAGAAATTGAAAACAACTGAAAACGAGGAAGGTGAGTTTTTTGTTGATTTTCCAATTTGCATTAAAGCCTCAAATTGGTTAAATTCTATTGCTGGTAGAAATTTAGCTATTTTTGATAATTCTAAGCTTGACGGAATGGAAAATGTGATTTTAGCGACTCTTAAGAAACAGTTTATGGTGCAATATGCTGATCAGAATAAAGTTGAATTGGCAGAGAAAAAAGCTGTTGTTGCCTTAGAGGATTGCTTGATGGGAGGGAAAAGTGCTGGTGAAGAAGATGCGAAAGAGTTTGGAGATGAATTTGCGTTCTCAAAATATTATGATTTAGAGTCACAAACAGTACAAAAAAATTTTTATACATCTGTGATGTTATTTTTTGATTTGAACGATGATATTTTAGCTGAGATTGATGAGCGAATTCACGATGATGAGCTTATTGCTGAAGACCCAAAAGAAGAGACTCTTCAAAATAAATCAAGTAGCAATATTGGAGGTATTAGTTTGAAATCAAGCGCAGAGGTGCTTCAGCGGCACGGACAGGCCTCTAATTTTGATACCTTGAACCAGTCTGTGGATATTCATTGGGCGAACATTCCAGGCCTTACTCCTGTTATTTTAAGCATTGTTCCGATTTCAGATTTTCATGGATTTGTTTTGAGTGTTAGGTAGGGAAAATGTTTTATGATGATTTTGATTTGACAAAGTTATCAATATTAGATAAACTCTATGCAATTACATTACAGCTAACTGAAAGGAGTTCCAATGGAAGAGTTATCCTTCTACGATGTTAAGACAAAAGCAAAATTTACAGCTTCAGAATATGAGGTGAGAGAAAAAAGTGGTCGTTTCTTTGCTGTTACTAAATCTTTACAAGGGACACATGAATGCTGGAGAGTCCTTTCAAAAGATCAAGCAGCAAAATCAAAGAAGTAATTCGGTAAAACAAACTATTAAAGGTATTTTAATTTTTTTAAGGCTAAATTGTGTATAGATTAGGTTGAGAAGTGACAAAAAAATCTCCTATTACAGTTAAACAAACCCAGCGGACAGCAAAGAAGACCATTCAATCGATTGCAGAGTTTGCTTTAAGCAAAAAGGCTGAAGAGATTGTTGTGCTTGATGTTCGAAAAGTGGCGAATTTCTGTGATTATTTTATTATTTGTTCTGGAAATTCTGATCGTCAAGTTAAAGCTATTGCTGATGGGATACGCGAGGGTCTTTGTGAAGAAGGCACTTCAGTGGCGCGTCCACAAGGATACAAAGATGCAAATTGGGTTATCCTTGATATCGGTGATATTGTAATCCATGTTTTCGAGAAACAATCACGAGAATTTTATGGTCTTGAGCATCTCTGGCAGGGTGGGAAAAAGATTGACTGGCAAAAGTAATTTTAAAAAATGCTAGCAAACTTTAAGATTCAACTACAAGATTTAATTCAAACATCGCTTCAAGGATCCCTAAAGGGTTCCTTTGAGCTTCCTTCTGTTGTTCTAGATAAACCTAAAGAAAAAACACATGGAGACTTTTCTTGTAATGTTGCGTTGCGATGTGCAAAGATTTTAAAGAAAAATCCTGTTGCAATTGCGAAAGAGTTTGAAGAGCTTATCATAAAAGCTTTAGAGATTTCTCCTTTGAAAGCTAAAATCAAGTGCGTTGATGTTAAGGCGCCAGGGTTTATCAATTTCTTTTTATCTAGTGAATCTTATTCTGATATTCTCGAAGACATTTTAAATGTTGGAAGTAAATTTGGAAAATCTGATTTAGGAAAAGGGCAAAAGATTCAGATTGAATTTGTTTCGGCAAATCCAACGGGACCTTTAACAGTTGCGCATGCACGTCAAGCGGCTGTTGGAGATGCTCTTGGCAATATATTGAATTTCTTAGGATACGATGTTACTAAAGAATATTATATTAATGATGAAGGTAATCAAATTAAAATTTTAGGTCGATCGATTTTTCTAAGAGCTCAAGAGCTTTTGGGTAGCCCTATTGATTTTCCTGAAGATCATTATCAAGGTGACTATATCAAGACTATTGCAAGTTTATTTTTAGAGAAGAATCAAGTTAAAGATATTGATGCGCTTTTAAAGAGACGAGAGAAAGATTTTGAAAAGTTTGGCGTTGATTATCTTTTGTGTGAAATAAAAAATGATCTTAAAAATTTTGGTGTTGAATTTGATGTATGGACATCACAGGCTAAAGTTGCGACACAAGATAGTATTAAAGATGCGCTAAAAGCGATAGAGGAAAAAGGATATATTTATCAGAAGGATGATGCAACGTGGTTTCGTACAACGGATTTAGGTGACGACAAGGATCGTGTTGTTAAAAAGTCAGATGGCCAATATACGTATTTATCGCCAGACATCGCGTATCATAAGAATAAATTTGAACGTGGTTTTAATCGCGTTATTAATATCCTGGGCCCAGATCATCATGGATATATCCCAAGGCTGAAGGCAGCTGTTTGCGCTCTTGGATATGATCCAAAAAATTTAGATGTTTTGATTGTTCAGTTAGCAACACTTTATCGACAAGGAAAGCCTTTGTCTATGTCGACGCGCAAGGGTGAGTTTATTAGTCTTCGCGAAGTTATTGATGAGGTGGGTGTTGATGTATCGCGCTTTTTCTTTCTGATGCGTCATATTAAAATTCATTTGGATTTTGATTTAGAACTCGCTAAAGAACAATCACCAGAAAATCCTGTTTATTATATTCAGTATGCGCATGCGCGCATTAAAAGTATTTTTATTAAAGCTAAGGAACAAAACCTAAAAGCTTCAAAGGCAAAATTTTTATCTCTTCAGACTCCTGAAGAGATTGAATTGATTCAGAAAATGGCTTCATTCGAAGATGCGCTTAGTATATGTTTGGCTCAGCTTGATCCGTTTGGCATGGTTTCTTACTTAATGGATTTGGCAGGTTGCTTTCATAAGTTTTATGATAAACATAAGGTTGTTTGTGATGATTCAAAATTATCATCTGAACGACTTGCTCTTCTCGAGGCTGCTCGAATTGTTTTTGCTAATGGATTAAAGCTTTTAGGTGTTAGCGTTCCAGAAAAGATGTAGTATGCTTAAGAAATGGATTGTTAAAACACCTAATCCTCACCTTCAAATTCAGCTAAGCGATGCATTGGGTGTCCATCCTGTTGTTTCCCAGCTTTTAATTAATCGTTGTATTGAAACGCCTCAACAAGCTAAAGAATTTTTGTCTAGCGATTTTAAAGATCTGCATGATCCTTTTTTATTAAAAGATATGGATAAGGCTGTTGAACGTATCAAGCAAGCAAAAGAAAACAATGAAACCATTCTTATTTTTGGGGATTATGATGTTGACGGTGTTACGTCATCAACGATTTTAATAAAAGCTATTAAAAAGATGGGAATTAAAGTTTTAAATCATATTCCACATCGAATGACAGATGGTTATGGGCTTAATCATGAAATTGCAAAAAAAGCTAAGTCTAAGGGCGTGAGCCTTTTAATTTCGGTTGATTGTGGAATAAGTGCAATTGATGAGGCGCAAACTTTAAAGCAAGAAGGTATTGATCTTATCATCATTGATCATCACGAGCCTTTGGGTGGAAAGATTCCTGAGGCTATTGCTGTTATTGATCCAAAGCGTAAAGATTGTTCGTATCCGTTTGGAGGGTTGGCTGCTGTTGCTTTAGCGTTTAAACTTGCGCAGGCTTTGCATGGGAAGCAGTATATTGATGATCTTGATTTGGTTGCTTTGGGTACAATTGCTGACATTGCTCCTCTTCATGGAGAAAACCGTATTTTTGTAAAGTCAGGTTTGCCGTTTATTCAAAAAACAAAAAACTTTGGACTTCAAGCTTTGCTTCAAGGCGCGCGTATTGGAAAAAAGAAATTAACGCCAAGGCATGTTGGTTTTATATTAGGTCCACGCATTAATGCTATGGGGCGTATTGATTCTGCGCAGAGATCGCTTGATCTTCTTTTGAGTGAAAGTTTAGAAGAAGCGATTGGCATGGCGCAAGTTTTAGAAGATTATAATCGCCAAAGACAAAAAACACAAACGTCAGTTGTTGATGCCGCATTAAAAAAAGTTGAGCAAGAAATTAATTTTAAAGAAGAACGCGTTATTATCGTCGGAGAAAAAGGATGGCACAAGGGCGTTGTTGGTATTGTTGCATCAAGAATTATGGATACGTATTATAGACCTACGATTGTTTTATCTATTGAGGATGGTGTTGCAACGGGATCTGCGCGTTCGATTAAAGGATTTCATCTTTTTGATGCGCTAAGTGAGTGTTCATCTTTACTTGAAAATTATGGCGGGCATAAATATGCTGCAGGGTTAACTATAAAAGAAGAAAAGATTCCTGAATTGCGTAAGAAAATTAATGAGATTGCTAGGGATGTTTTGACTCCTGAAGATCTTGTGCCAAGTCTTTCTATTGATTGCGAGATTCCTCTTGCAAGTGTGAACATGGAATTGGTTGAGCTTGTGAATCGCCTCGAACCTTATGGAGAAGGAAATCCTGAGCCTATATTTTGTTCACGCTCTGTTACTGTAAAAAGTCCTCCGGTTGTTTTAGGGAGAGGGACTTTGAAATTTTGGGTAACAGATGGAATTAATGTTTTTTCAGCTGTTGGATTTGGTATGGAGTCTTATCGAGAGATTGTTAATCAAGGAAAAAAGATAGACCTTGCTTATAAAGTTTCGATTGATGATTGGAATAAAAAGCCGACAGTTCAATTAGAATTAAAAGATATTAAAGAAGTTTAAGTTTGCAGAGTGAAGCGATGCAAATTTTAGCTGAGATTATTCTGAATTTGTTTTAACAAAGAAGTAAAGAAGCTATTTAGCTTTTGTAATTTTTCCGCACTTGATACATTTCGTACAGACAGAAGCTTTTTTGTTGGAGCCGTTTAGGACAATTCTAATATTCTGGAGATTTGGAGTAAACGTGCGTGGAGACTTTCCGACGATTTTTTGACCTGCACCGCCTTTTCGCACTGCCATACCGCGTCTTTTGTATTTACGTCCAGCTACTGCGGTCTTTCCACAGATTTCACATATTTGTGCCATAATTTTTCCTTTAATTAATAACTCCCACTTTGGTGCGGGGTAGAAATAGAAGTATACTAAAAAATGACAGTTTGTCAAGAGGGAAATTCTTAGGATTTCTCAAAACTAAAGTTTTTTTATTGAGCGATATCTGTTATAATTTTTTTATTAGAAATCTTAAAAATAGAAAGTAGGAGAATATGAAAAGAAAATTAATTTGGATTCTTATTGGTCTTTTAATTTTGGGAACTATTGCTACTGTTTTTGTTAGGCGCTCAATGTGCATGGCCACATGCATTGAGAATTTTGAAGGCGCTTATCCTGAAATTGCTTGTAAATATGAATGCTCCGTTTTAAACAAGTTTAAGAAACCTTCAAAGATTGTGAAATAATTTTAGATATGCCTAGTTCTGCCGCTTCAAATCTTAATTCTGAACAAAAGAAATCTGTTGTTCATGGTGATGGTCCGCTTCTCATTATTGCAGGAGCGGGAACCGGAAAAACAACTGTAATTACGCAACGCATTGCTCATTTGATTGTGGATAAGAAGGTGAAGCCAAGTGAAATATTGGCTCTAACGTTTACAGATAAAGCTGCTTACCAAATGCAAGAAAAAGTAGACGTTCTTGTTCCTTATGGATTTACGGATACTTGGATCTCAACATTTCATTCTTTTGGTGATCGAATTCTTAGAGAAAATGCGCTAGAAATTGGTCTTGATCCAGATTTTAAAGTTTTAACACGTCCTCAGGCCGCAGTCTTTTTTCAGGAAAATCTTTTCAAATTTAAATTAGAATATTTTCGTCCTTTAGGAAATCCAACAAAATTTGTTGATGCGATGATTTCGTTATTTTCACGTGCTCGCGATGAAGATGTTTCAACTAAAGAATATTTGGCTTATGCTCAAGGATTAAATATCGCATCCTTAGAAAATCCTAAAGATGATGCATTAAAAGAAGAGTCTCAAAGGCAAATGGAGCTTGCGCGTTGCTATCAGGGGTATCGAGATTTATTGATTAAAGAAGGAAAGCTTGATTTTGCAAATCAATTTTATTTGGCGCTAAAACTTTTGCGCGAGCATCCAAGTGTATTAAAAAGATATCAAAATCAGTTTCGTTATATTTTAGTGGATGAATTTCAGGATACGAATTATGCGCAATTTGAACTTGTTAAAATTTTAGCTGGAGCCCATCGTAATTTAACAGTTGTGGCTGATGATGATCAGTCTATTTATAAATGGCGAGGGGCGGCTGTTAGTAATATTTTAAATTTTGTGGATCTTTATCCGGAGAGCGAGAAAATAGCTTTAACGCAAAATTATCGCTCAACACAAAAGATTTTAGATTCATCATATCGATTGATTTTAAATAACAATCCCGATCGATTTGAAGTTCAAGCTAAGATTGATAAGAAATTGGTTGCTCAAGATAAAGCTGGGCAAGAGCCAAAGCATATGCATTTTGATACGTTGTCGGCTGAATCAGATTGGGTTTCAGAGTATATCGATCAATGTGTAAAAGATAAGAAATATGCATATAATGACTTTGTAATTCTTGTTCGTTCAAATGCGAGTGCAGATCCTTTTATTCGGGCACTTAATATGCGTAACATTCCATGGCAGTTTAGCGGGAATCAAGGTTTGTATTCTTTACGAGAAGTGCGTTTGTGTATTTCATTTTTGAGGGTTGTTGCTAATCCTGCGGATTCCTTAAGCTTATTTTATTTGGCGACGTCTGATATTTACAATATTCCGATTGTTGAGTTGACGCAGGTAATGCATTGTGCGAGACGAAGACGTTGGGATTTATTTTTTATTTTAAAGCATCTTGATCAAGCGGAAGAACTTTCAAACTTATCTGATGATTTCTCAGAAAAGAAAGAGTCTTTTTTAAAGGAGATCGAAGGATTTATAGAGTCTTCAAAAGATTATACAACGGGAAGATTGTTGTACACGTTTTTAATGCAAACAGGTTTTGTTGCAGGCCTTGTTAAAGAACAAAATGAAAAGAATGAAGATATTTTAAGAAATATTGCAAAGTTTTTTGATGTTGTAAAAGATTTTGAGCATGTCACAAATGAAGATCGTGTTTTATATTTTATTCAATATTTAGAAATGATGATTAATGTTGGTGATGACCCTGCTGTTGCTGAAGCAGATATTGATTCATCGGCGGTTCATGTGATGACATTTCACAAGGCTAAGGGCTTAGAGTTTCCTGTTGTTTTTATGGTGAGTTTGATCGAAAAGAAATTTCCGTGTTTGAAAAGAAGTGATCCGATTGAACTTCCTGGTGACTTAATTAAAGATACTTTACCTTTAGGTAATTTTCATATTCAGGAAGAAAGAAGACTTTTTTATGTTGGCATGACGCGAGCGCAAAAAGAATTGTTTTTGACATCAGCAGTGGATTACGGAACAAAGCAACCTCGCAAGGTAAGCCGTTTTGTCGCCGAATCAGTTCAAGAGAAAAGAGATGTAGAAACAATTAAGACAAGTGCTTTGCAAGCTATTGAGAGAAATGCGCCAAATGATAGTTTGGCGAGTTCTAGAAAAATGATAATTGAAGATGATCAAATTTTAAAATTAAATTATTATCAGATTGATGATTATTTAACATGTCCGTTGAAGTATAAATATATTCATATTCTACGCGTTCCGCTCATGACACATCATACGATTGCATATGGCAAAGCTCTTCATGATGCTGTTCAGCTTTATCATCAGAGAAAGATGGAAAATAAAATTGTCTGTGCGGATGATGTTATTTCTGCTTTTGAGAATTCATTTAAAAAACAAGGATTTCTTTCTAGGGAGCATATTGAGCTTCGTGTTTCGAATGCAAAGAAAGCACTTAAGAATTTTTATGATCAGCAGGAGAATTTAAAAGTTATTCCTTCATTTGTTGAAAAAGAATTTTCATTTATGATTGAAAAGAGTCGTATTGTTGGCCGATGGGATCGCGTTGATGTTATTAATGGCAAAGCAACAGTGATTGATTTTAAATCGTCTGAAATAAAAAAACAGGAAGACGCAGATAAAAAAGCAAAGGGAAATCTTCAGCTTAATCTATATAGTCTTGCTTATGAAAGAATGGCAGGAGCTCTTCCTGTGTTTAAAGAGCTACATTTTTTAGAAACAGGACTAATCGGTCGATCAAAGGTTACGGATAAGGATATTGAAAAAGTTTTTAAAGCTGTTGATGAAGCTTCGTGTGGCATTCGAAAGGCAAGCTATGATCCAAAACCAGGATATTTGTCATGTCTATATTGTGCATATAATCAAATTTGTCCGAAAGCTGAAATTAAAGGGCTTTAGACCATGATTGAGAATTTGGACGAAGGCCGATATGATTTGCTTCAATCTGAGCAAGAAAAAGACTGGGAAAGTAGATGTTTTCATTGTGGCGCATGTTGTGGAACTAAAGATGGAGATCCTTGTGAGCATTTGCACATGAGTAAGGAGGGAACGTCTCGTTGTGATATTTATAAAAATCGCTTTGGACTTCACAAGACAAAAAGTGGGCGCGAATTTAGGTGTGTTCCTATCAGAGATATTCTTCACAAAAATTGGCCAGGGGATCACCGGTGTGCATATAAATAAGCACGAATCTTGACAGAATCTTATTCTCACTCTAGAATAACCTTTACTACTAATATAAATAGTTGCAGATGGTGTTACGAAAAAGCGAATATAAGGAAAATTATTGTGAGTTTTACAAAAGTTTAGTAAGTATGGAAATATAATAACTTAAAAATAGCGGAGGTTGCATGTCTGGAAAAAAAATTGTTATTTTTGATGATGAAGTTGATATGCTGACTGTAACGGAAACGATTTTAAAAAGTCGTGGTTTTGAAGTTGCGACATTTGATTCATCTAAAAATGCGATTGAAGACATTAAAAGAGAAAAGCCAGATCTCATCCTCTTGGATATCAACATGCCTCATAAGGACGGCTATCAAGTCTGTGATGAGATTCGCTGTGATGATGAGATTAAGCATATCCCCGTTATTGTATTTACGGCTCAGCCGATTGAAAAAGATTTGATTGACAAGGCGCATCATTTTTATGGTGCTAATGATTATGTTATCAAACCTTTTGAGTCTGATGATTTAGTTGAGAAAATTGAAAAGAATATTTCTGAAAACGAGTGATGGAGGAAGTAATGTACAAGATTTTAATTATTGAAGATGATGTGGATCTTGCAACAGTTTTGCAAATGAACCTTGTATCTAAGGGGTTTGATGTTTTTGTTGCACACGACGCTATTCAGGGAACAGCGTCAGCACATCAGAAGAAACCAGATTTAATTATTCTAGATATTAATTTGCCTGCAGGTGGTGGCTTGTCAATATTGAATAATGTTAAAGCATCTGTAAACACAAAAATGATCCCGATTATTATTTTATCAGGATCAGATGATGAAAAGCTTATTCATGATGTTTTGCATGGGGGAGTTGAAGATTATATTAAAAAGCCATATGATCTTGAAGACCTGTGCACGCGTATTAACCATATTCTTCATATCGAAAAATAGTTTCTAAATTTATGCTTAAAAAACTCAAATTAAGACCTAAGTTTTTCCTTTCTCTTGTTGGTATTTCAATCATTCCTCTGGTTTTTATTAGTTTGTTCAATTATTTTCATACAAAAGTTGAGCTCAAAGAAAGTACAGTCGCAAATCTTAGAGTAATTAATGATTCGCGCGTAGCTCATATTAATCAGTTTATTCAATTACGTCAGGAGCAGGCTAAAGAGCTTGCAGGAACGTATGTTATTCGTCAGATTGATCCGCAGGGTGCCAATACGCCAAGAACGGTTCAAACTCTTCAAAATGATATTGAGTCTATTTATTCGGAAATCAAGAAAACGCCGCGTAGTGATTATCAGGATATTGATGTTTCTTCATCTATTTCTAATATTAGTGTTTGGGATATTCATGGCAATATTATTGCTAATACAAATCGTTTGCTCATCGGTAGAAAGATGCCGTTTAAGTTTTTGAATATTTTATATAGCAAAGGAACATATTTTTTAGGATTTGAAAAAGATTCATTAACGAATGAAAAGTTTTTAACAATTTTAGAAGGTGTTCGAAATTGGCAAACTGGAGAATATTCTGGTGTAGTTTTTTTAAAAAGTCATGCTAATGTGCTTGATGAGATTACAGCTTCGCGAAAAGGTTTGGGAAAAACAGGTGAGACGTATATTGTGAATCGATCAGGTCTCATGATTACAGAATCAAGATTTGTTAAAGATGCAATTTTAAACTTAAATGTAAAAACAGAAGCTATAGATTTTTGTTTTTCTGGAACTGAGAAAGATCCTCCTGAAGTTTATAAAAATTATAAAGGAGAGATTGTTTTAGGTGTTCAGAAATATTTGCCAGATCAGAAGTGGTGTGTCGTGACAGAGATTTCAGCAGAAGAAGCTTTTGACCCTGTAACGGCATTTCGTAATCGTATTTTTGTTGTTTCAGGATGTTTAATTCTTTTAATTTTATTCTTAGTTCATGTTGCAGGTCTTGCTTTTGTGCGTCCAATTTTACAAATTCGTGATGCTTCGTTTAAAGTTGCGCGTGGAAACTATGAGGTAACAACAAGTGTTGATAGTGAAGATGAACTTTTTGATCTTTCTCGTTCTTTTAATCAAATGACCAAGGTTTTAGGAAGTACAACTGCACAGCTAAAAGAAAAGAATGTAATTTTAGAAAAGCAGAAAGAAGAGCTTAAGAAATTAAATGAATTAAAATCTGAATTTGTTTCGATGGTTTCTCATGAGTTAAGAACTCCGATGGCAATTATTAAGGGTAGTCTTTCTCAATTGGGTGATGAAACGCTTGAAAATACAAAAGAGATTAAAAGTCGTCTAATAACGATTTCGCTTAAAAATATTAAACGCTTAACGGAGATGATTAATAACTTATTAGATTTGTCAAAAATTGAGGCAGGCAAGATTGAATTGAATCGACAAAATGTTAATGTCGTTAGTGTTCTTAAAGAAGTTTGCCAAGCTTTTGAGATTAAGGCTAAAGAAAGTAAAATTGAAATCCGATATCGTGCTTCAAGTGATGAGATTAACGCTTGTATCGATCGTGATAAAATTATTCAGGTTTTTATTAATTTAGTTGGCAATGCCATTAAGTTTACAGCAAAAGGATTTATTGAAGTTTCAGCAGAAGATAAAGAGGATCATGTTTTGTGTATGGTTGAAGATTCTGGTCCTGGAATTTCAAAAGAAGATCTTCAAAAAGTTTTTGGAAAATTCCAGCAATTTGGCCATAAGGCTGTAAGCGATCCATCTATAAAAGGTACAGGGCTTGGTCTTTCGATTTCTAAGGGGCTGGTTGAACTCCACGGGGGAACAATTTGGCTTGAAAGTGAAGTTGGCGTCGGGACTAAGTTTATGTTTATCTTTCCTAAAGAAGTATCCTAATATTTAAAAGTTTTGTATAGATATATTTTTTAATCTTGACATACCCCCTGGGGGTATGCTATATTTAAGTTGAAAGGAGAAAAAAATGAAAAATAATTACCCTTGTCATAAAAGTAATCTCGTATCTTTAAAGAGAGTTGAAGGACAAGTTCGAGGTGTTCAGAGAATGATTGAGGAGAAAAAGTACTGTGTGGATATTCTTATCCAGGTTAATGCTGCGATCGGAGCTCTTGTGCGTGTTCAGGATAAAATTTTAGAAAAACATTTGCGAGGGTGTGTTGCAAAAGCGGTTATGGGAAAATCAAGCTTAGAAAAAGAAAAAAAATTAGAAGAAGTTTTTGGTTTAATCAGTCGATTTAGAAAAGGGTATAAATAAGGAGGAATCATGGGAATAAAATTATTTGTTTTAACTTTGGTTGTGTTTTCAGTTTTGTGTGGAGTTACTGTATTAAAGGCAGAAGCTAAAACATGTTGTCTAAAAAAGGCATGTGATTGTGTTGTAGCTGAAAAAGATTGTGGATGTCAAAGCAAGATGCCATGTAAAGGGTGTGAATGTAGCAAAGCCAAATAAGTTGTTTTAAGCATTTCTTAGGATGGGCAGCTACGAGGCTTTGTAGCTGCCCATATCTTATATTATATTTTTCTTGTAAAAGAAAAAAGAATATAGATAATATAAGGATAATTAATGGAGGATTATCTAATGGACGATCTTGTTTCAAGTATTGCTAAGCTAAAGAAAGAACGTAACGCTGTTATTTTGGTTCACAATTATCAGTTGCCGGAAGTTCAGGATGTTGCTGATTTTACAGGGGATTCTTTAGGGTTAAGCATAGAAGCTTCTAATACAAGTGCAGATGTCATTGTTTTCTGTGGCGTTCATTTTATGGCTGAGACTGCTAAGATTTTATCTCCGCAAAAAACTGTGTTGATTCCTGACTCAAGCGCTGGATGTCCTATGGCCGATATGATTACGCGTGATCAGCTTAAGGATTTAAAGAAGCAGCATCCTAATGCTAAAACGATTTGTTATGTGAACACATCTGCCGATGTAAAAGCTGAGTGTGATTATTGCTGCACATCAGCGAATGCTGTTGAAATGCTTGAAAAAGCTTTTGACGAAAATGATGAAATTTTGTTTGTTCCTGATAAGTATCTTGCTTCTTATGCTGCGTCAAGAACAAAACGTCAAGTTATTATTTGGCAAGGATACTGTCCGACGCATGCAAAAATATTGCCAGAATATATCCTTGAAATAAAAAAAGATCATCCTGATGCAAAAGTTATGGTTCACCCTGAGTGCACGGGACCTGTTATTCAGCTAGCTGATGAAGTTCTTTCGACATCAGGCATGTTACGTTATGCTAAAAAATCAAACGCAAAAGAATTTATTGTTGGAACTGAAGTGGAGATGATTTATCCTCTTTCTAAGCAAAATCCAGAGAAGAAGTTTTATCCTATTACGGATTTAGCTGTATGCCCAAATATGAAAAAGACAAACCTTCAAAAGCTTGAGATATCTTTAAAGAATATGGTTCATGAAGTTGTTTTATCCCCCGAGATTATAAGTCAGGCGAAGAAACCAATCGAAAATATGATTAAATTTAGAGATCAGGCTCAGTTGACAAAAAAATGAAAAAACGAAGTGTTTACTTAGATTATAATGCAACAACACCGCTTCATCCTGAGGTTAAGAAGGCCTTGATAGAAGCTATGGAGAATTTTGGAAATCCATCAAGCATGCATGAGTTTGGACGCAAGGCAAAAGTTCTTCTTGATAGTGCTCGAGAAAAAGTTTCTGCGTTTATTGGTGCAAGTAGCGATGAGGTTGTTTTTGTTGGAAGCGGTTCAGAGGCAAATAATACTGTTTTGTCAATGATGGCGTGTCCGTCAAAGCATTGTTGTAGTTTTGACGGCGGAACAAAGAAAATTGTAACGACTAAAATTGAGCATCCATGTGTTTTTGAAACAGCTAAATGTTTAGTTGATCGAGGAATTGATGTTGAATTTTTAAATGTTGATTCATCAGGAAAGATTGACATCGATCAGTATGAAAAGATTTTATCTGAGGGAGGTGTTTCTTTAGTTTCAATTATGATGGCAAATAATGAAATTGGAACCGTTCAGGATATTAAAAAACTTTGTCATCTCGCACATAAGCATGCAGCTTTGTTTCATACAGATGCAGTTCAGGCTGTTGGAAAAATTCCTATTGATGTTAAAGATTTAAATGTAGATTTTTTAACACTTTCCGGGCATAAGATTTATGGCCCTAAAGGCATAGGTGCTTTATATGTTAAAAAAGGTATTCGGTTTTGTCCTTTTATTAGAGGAGGACATCAAGAAAAAGGACGTCGAGCGGGAACTGAAAATGTGCTTGGAATTATTGGTCTCGGAAAAGCAGTAGAAATGCGCGAAAAGGAAATGGAATCAGAAGAGAAGCGTTTATTAGAGCTTAAGGCGATATTGCGAAAAGGCTTTCAAGAAAAAATTCCTAATATTCATTTTAATGGGCATGAAAAAGATTGTTTAGCTGGTACTTTAAATGTATCTTTTTCTGGAGCAGAAGGCGAAGCGATCTTGCTTTATTTGGACATGGAAGGCATTAGTGTTTCAACAGGATCAGCATGTTCTTCAGGGTCGCTGGATCCATCTCATGTTTTGCTTGCAACTGGAGTTGGGCCAGAGCAGGCTCATGGCTCTATTCGCATAAGCTTAGGTCGAGAAACAAAAAGAGAAGATATCGATTATCTTATTGATGTATTTCCACGCGTTATTGCTAAAATACGCGAAATGTCAACCGTTTATCCAAGGAATAAATAATGGAATCAAATTGGGTTTACACAGAAGAAGTTAAGCAGCATTTTATGCACCCAAAAAATGTTTTAAAAGATGGCGAAAATTTTAAAGTTGATGGAGAGGGCATGGTTGGTAATATAAAATGTGGTGATCAAATGATGATGGCGATTCAAGTTGAGAATGACGCAATTAAAGATTGTCGTTGGAAAACTTATGGATGTGCATCAGCTATTGCAAGTACATCAGCTCTTTCGGAAATGATTAAGGGAATGAAACTTAAAGATGCCTTTTTGTTAACGCCAAAAGATATTATGAAAAAACTTGGATCTTTGCCGGAACATAAAATTCATTGTTCTGTTTTAGGGGATAAAGCTCTTCGTGCAGCAATTAATGATTATTATGAAAAAAATGACATGACAGATAAAGTGCGCAAAGAAGAGGTAAAAGTAATTTGCCAGTGCATGAACATCACAGATCATGAAATTGAAGATGCGGTGTTGGAGGGTGCACGAACGTATTACGAGCTTCAAGAGCGAACAAAATTAGGCACAGTATGTGGTCAGTGTGAAGAGCCTGCAAAAAAACTTTTAGAACAATATACTAAAAAGCATTTTAAGTTATAAATTATCAAAATAAAAAGGAGGAAACATGAATAAGCTTGATGCAAAGGCTTTTGGTATTAGCTGCGGGTTTGTTTGGGGATTTGCTATGTTTTTTTTAGGTATTTTTGATATTTTCTCAACTTGGGGATGCGGCATTACACAGTTAATGTCTTCGTTGTATATTGGCTATCAACCAACTTTTATCGGAAGCATCATTGGGGCTCTTTGGGGTTTTGTTGATGCTGGTATTGGCGGTTTCGTATTAATAACGCTTTATAATAAGTTTGCAAAATAAAAATAATTTTATTTTGTTATATGCGGGCGGCCTTAAAAGGTCGCCTTTTTTGTATATAAATATATATACTTTATTTTCGATCATTTAAAGTTTGTGTTATAATTGTAAAGATTTAACATATATCTTAAGGAGATACGCTTTGAATGCAGCACCAAAAATGAAGTCATTTGCAAAATCATCTTTGATTTCACAATTTAATATATTTTTTATTTTGATTTCTGTTATTCCTTTAGGAATTCTTTATTATATTTATGTTCAGGTTAAAGATTCAGGAGCTCTTCAGATGACAACTGAAAGCCTTGCGGTTACATTGGCTCTTGTTGTTTTAGGAATTGCTCTTGGGTATTTTGCAATGAACATGGTTTTACGTAAATTGTTGCGAATAACAAAAGAAAATCAAAACACATTAGGTGATTTTTTAGACGAAGGTCAAGTTCAGGCAATTCAATCAAGCGATAACGAAGTTGTCGTTTTAGCTAAAACATTTAATGAAATTCGAACAAAGCTTGAGGCAAATGTAAAGAAGTTAGAACTGGCCAAGAAAACTCTTCAAACTGTTTTGTCTAGAGTTGGACAGGGAATTTCTTCTATTCAAAATATTGATTCATTTCTTGAGCTTATTATTGAAACGGTTGTCGACGCTGTTAGCGGCAAGTCCGGTGTGCTTCTTTTTTTAGATCCCCAAAAAGATGAATTATATGTTCGCACGATCTTGGGAGAGAATTTAAAGATTGATAGTAATACTCGCTTTAAGCTTTCTGAGTCAATTTTTCAATCTGTTATTGAAGAAAAAGAAAACTTAATTGTTCCAAAGCTAGATAGCGCTGCGATGAAATCTGTAATAAAGCAAGATTGTTTTGAATTTCCAATGGTTTGTGCTCCGCTTTTAGTTCATGAAAAAGTTTTAGGTGTGATTGTAATTTGTGGACGCAATATAGATGTTAATTTTACGCATGATGATGCTACGTTATTATCAAGTATTGCAATGCAAACGGCAATTGCGATTGAAAACGATCAATTAAATTTTGATGCTGAAAAAACATATTTTGATATTATCTCTGCTTTAGCGCTCGCTGTTGAAGCTAAAGATCCGTATTCTCGAGGACATCTTGATCGTGTTGCAGGGTACGCGATTAAGATTGCAGAGAAATTTGGATTAAATGATAATGATAAAAAAATATTGCGAGATGCAGCTCGGCTTCATGATATTGGAAAGATTGGGATTACAGACGATATTCTTACGAAGGCAGGACCTTTAACAGAGCAAGAGTGGGTTGTCATGAGAAATCACCCAGAAATCGGTGAAGGAATTGTTCGAGCTGTTCAGTCGCTTTCTGGGCTTTGTGATGTTATTCGTCATCATCATGAAAAGCTTGATGGATCAGGATATCCCGATGGTCTTAAAGGTGATGAAATTAATTTATTAGTAAGAATTCTAGCGATTGCAGACATTACGGATGCGTTGATGACAAATCGTCCTTATCGAAGAGCTTTAAGCATTGAAGAAACCAAGAAAGCTTTAAGAGATATGGGTGAAAAAATTGATCAGAAAGTTGTTGAAACTCTGATATCAATTCTTTAGAAATCCAAAATATAAATAATTAAAGGAGTTTTTTATGGAAATAGGAATTGTCGGACTTCCTAATGTTGGTAAGTCGACACTATTTAATGCTTTGACTGGTGCTGGCGTTGCGGCTGAAAATTTTCCGTTTACGACGATTGAGCCAAATATTGGGATTGTTCCTTTGGCTGATCATCGTTTGATGCGATTAGCAAAAGAGTGGGAAAGCCAAAAGATTACTCCTTCAGGTATTCGTTTTGTTGACATTGCAGGACTTGTAAAAGGAGCGAGCCAGGGTGAAGGGCTTGGAAATAAATTCTTGGCTAACATACGATCTGTTGATGCCATTTGTCACGTTGTTCGATGTTTTCGTGATGAGAACGTTGTTAATGCGACTGAGAATTTAAATCCTATTGAGGCGGCTGAAACGATCGAAACAGAGCTTTTGTTGGCTGATTTACAACAAGCAGAAAAAGCGCATCAAAGATATTTCAAGATGGCAAAATCAGGCGATAGAGAGGCTCAGGCTAAAATAGAAGTCTTAGATCTTTTGATGAAGGGATTTAATGATGGAAAATCTGTCCGAACACAAAATGTGTCAGATGAGCTAATTAAAGATTTTCAATTTTTAACGGCAAAACCAATTTTATATGTTGCTAATATGGACGAAGGGGATTCGTGCGATGATTTGTTAAATCCGCTTAAGGAATTGGCTGAGAAAGAAAAAACGAAAGTGGTTGTTTTATGCACAAAGTTAGAGGCAGAAATTTTAGAACTTCCTGAAGAGGAAAGATCTAGCTATTATGAATCAGCAGGAATAACAACGCCGGGTTTAAACATGCTGGCAAAAGCTGGCCAGGAACTTCTTGAGCTTGTTTGTTTTTTTACTGCAGGAGAAAAAGAAACTCGGGCATGGCTTATTCCTAAAGGGACTGCAGCTTTTAAGGCTGCAGGTAAGATTCATAGCGATATTGAGCGTGGGTTTATTCGTGCCGAGGTGTATAAATTTTCTGATTTAGAATCACTGGGAACGTATCAGGCTGTGAAAGAGAAAAATCTTGTAACTTTAGAAGGAAAAGATTACGAGGTTAAAGATGGAGATGTTGTTTATTTTCGATTTAATGTTTAAAAGGTGAGGTTATATGAAAAAAATATCAAGATGGCAAATTATTTTTGGTTTTGTTTTGGTTTTGCTTTCAACAGCGGTTTATGGTGTTCATTTTTTAATTTTTAGAGATGCTCATCATATTTTTATTTACTTGATTGGTGATATTGCTTTTGTTTTTCTTGAGGTTTTATTTGTGACCTTGATTTTACATCAGGTTTTAAGTCAAAGAGAGAAGCGTTTAATGCTTAATAAGCTGAATATGCTTATCGGTATTTTCTTTAGTGAAGTGGGAACAGATCTCTTAAGAAAGTTTATTGCATTGGATAAGGAGTCTCAGTGCATACGAGAAAAGCTTTGTCAGGCTGGAAATCAGACAATTAAAGATTTTTCTATCGCTGTTGAAGATCTTAAGCATTGCAAACATGATATTGATCTTAAGGATGAAGAATTGATTGAAATTAAGAATTTACTTGTTTTGAAAAGAAATTTCTTGGTTAATCTTTTGGCTAATCCTAGCATGTTAGAACATGATTCTTTTACAGATCTCTTGTGGTCTGTTTTTCATTTTATGGAAGAATTGTCAGAGCGCAAAGATTTGACTTCTCGGTCAGGCTCTGATTCAGCACATCTTGTAGGTGACTTGACACGTGCATATCGCCATCTTCTTTCCGAATGGCTTGAATATATGAAGCATTTGAGAAAGAATTACCCATATTTGTTCTCTCTAGCGCTTCGAACAAATCCATTTGACCCAAGTCCTTGCATTGAAATAACATAGGCTTCTCTTTAAAATTTCATTGAAATTGCGAAAATCAATTTTCTTGACATATGGGCTTGAAAAGAGGTACAATATGCGAAAGAAAGAAGAATAAAAATGTGTAAAATACCACTTGAAGAACTTCTTAAAGATAAAAGGGTTGTTGAGGAGATTCAGCGACATCAATGGTTTGAAAGTGAAAAGAATGGTTGTGATATTGGTTTTGAGGCTGCTGCCAAGGATTGGCATAAGAAATTTGCTCGCGAGTGGTTAAAATATCATGATTTACAAAACGTAGCGTAAGATTTGACCCTACTGCAGTTTTTCCGCATAATTAATTAATTCTAAAAAAGTTTAACAAACATTATTTTTTATGTACAATAGGTAGATATTAATACTTATAGATTAAAAATTGAGGAGTGTGTATGTCGTTAAAGCTTGAGAAGCTAAAGAATTTTAAAGAATATCCTGGGCCACTTTTGTTTATTATTATGGATGGAGTTGGACTTGGAGAGGAAAATGAGACAAATGGTGTCTTTAGTGCTAAGACACCGTGCCTTGATAAGCTTTTTAAAAGTAATCTTTTTTCTCAGTTGCAGGCACATGGAAAAGCAGTTGGACTTCCTACGGATAATGATATGGGAAATAGCGAGGTAGGGCATAATGCGCTTGGTGCGGGAAGGGTTTTTTCGCAAGGTACAAAACTTGTTGATCGTTCAATCGAAAGCGGAGAAATTTTTAAAACACCAATTTGGAAGAAATTAATAGAAAATCCTTTACAGGGAAAGAGTGTGATGCATTTTATTGGACTTCTTTCTGATGGAAATGTTCATTCTCATATTAATCAGCTTTTTTCTTTAATTAAGCAATGCGCAAGTCAGAATGTTAAGGTGCTGCGTTTACATGTTTTGCTTGATGGACGCGATGTGGGAGAAAAAACAGCTATGACGTATGTTGATCAAGTGGAAGATTTTTTTAAGACGATTAATGAAGAATTTGGATTTGATTATAAGATTGCATCTGGAGGTGGTCGCATGATCACAACTATGGATCGCTATAATGCTGATTGGAGCGTTGTCAAAAAAGGATGGGACACTCATGTTCTCGGTAAGGCTCGCATGTTTGGTTCTGCAAAAGAAGCAATTGAAACGTATTACAATGAGGATCCAAAAATTACAGATCAGTATTTAGAATCTTTTGTTGTTGCACAAGAACAAAAGCCAATTGGTACAATTAATGATGGTGATTCAGTTGTGTTTTTTAATTTTCGAGGGGATCGTGCTATTGAATTATCAAGAGCGTTTGATGAAAAAGATTTTAGCAAATTTGATAGGGAGCGTTATCCAGATGTTGTTTATGCTGGAATAATGGAATATGATGGCGACTTGAAAGTTCCCAAAAATTATTTGGTTAATCCTCCTGAGATTGATCGCACTATCGGAGAATATCTTTGCGCTGAAGGTGTGAAATCTTTTGCTTTATCTGAAACGCAAAAGTTTGGACATGTTACGTATTTTTGGAATGGAAATAAATCTGGATATGTTGATGAGAAGTTAGAGAAATATATTGAAATTCCATCTGACAAGATTCGTTTTGAGCAAGCGCCAAAGATGAAGGTTTTTGAAATTACCGATAAGGCGATTGAGCTTTTAAAAAGCGGAGAATATAAGTTTGGTCGTATTAATTTTCCGAATGGAGATATGGTTGGGCATACGGGTGTTGTTGATGCCATTAAAATATCCATGGAATCTTTAGATGAATGTGTTTGTAAGTTGATCAAAGAGGTAAATGATCTCGGAGGTGTTACTGTGATATCAGCAGATCATGGAAATGCAGATGAAATGTTTACAGAAAAGAATGGAAAGCGCGTTGTGAAAACCGCACATACGCTTAATCCGGTGCCTTTTATTATTGTTGATCAGAATGATCCTGTGTGCTATGAGATGGCTAACCTTGAAAGCAAGGGGCTTTCAAATGTGGCGGCAACTCTTTTGAATCTTCTTGGATTTGAAAAGCCCGAAGATTATGATCCGTCTCTAATTTCTTTTAAAGAATAGCTTTATAATAAAACAAATAAAATTCTTTAAACTATCTATATAAGACTATATACTGTATATAATTAATAAAGTTAAAAGATGAATAAAAAGAAAAACGAACTTCAAGATCAAAAATTTAAATTAATTTTCGAGCATTCTCCAATTTCAATATGGGAAGAAGATCTGTCATGTTTTATTAAGCTCAAAGATGATCTTAAAAAGCAGGGCGTTCTAAATTATCAAAAATATCTACTTCAGCATCCACGCATTGCGGCAAAAGCATTTCAGGGAATCAAAATTTGTGACGTTAACAGAGCAGCATTAAAGCTTTACGGGGCAGAAACTAAAAAAGAACTTATAAATCGATTTGGGACAAGTTTAACTAAAGAAGATGTTAAGGTTTTGATTGATGAATTTATTTCTTTGATAAGCGGTGAGAAAATTTTTGAAGCTGAGTTTTCAACTAAAGGTTCAAACGGGAAGCATTATGATTTATGGCTTCGCGTTGCTGTGCCTAACGAATATGAGAATACGCTTTCTCGTGTTATTCTCACAATTGAAGATATCACTGAGCGAAAGAAACGAGAAAATTATCTTAAGCGTATCGCTCAGGAAGATAGCCTTACTGGACTCTTGAATCACAAGACAATCACAAAGCGCGTTGATGAGGAGCTTAATCGTTGTAAGCGATATAACACGCCTATGGCTTGTCTAATGCTTGATGTTGATTATTTTAAGCCAATCAATGATAATTTTGGTCATCAGATCGGCGATCGCATGCTTAAGCAGATTGGTGGGTTTTTAGATAAACTTTTAAGAAATACAGATCTTCTTGGCCGTTACGGAGGAGATGAATTTTTAATTATTTTAACTGGAACTGAGCAGTCTGGGGCTATTGTTGCTGCGGAACGTATTAGAGAGACAATTGCAAGTAAAGAATTTCAGCTAAACAATAAAAGTGTTATAAAAACAACGCTGAGTATTGGTGCGACATCATATCCAGCCAATCAAGCAAAAAATACCAAGGAATTTATTCATTTTGCTGATAAAGCACTCTATCAGGCTAAAGCAGATGGTCGAAACTGTGTTTGCTTTGCTTGAGGTATGATATTTTTGAATATATATAAGCCTTGACTATAATATATATAAATAGTATAATGACCAAAATTTAAATCAAGTTGAAAGTAAATAGAAGGAGGATAGGAAGTTGGCGTTATTGAAGGATAAGAAAACAGAAGTAATAGACAATTTTAAAGTTCATGCGAAGGACACGGGATCTTCCGTGGTTCAGATTGCAATTTTAACTGAAAGAATTAATGATCTTGCAGGGCATTTAAAAATCCATAAAAAGGATTTTCATTCCCGTCGAGGTCTTTTAGTGATGATTGGTGCCAGAAGACGTCATTTGGCTTATTTGAAGAAGACGAATTTTCAAAAATACGAAGAAACAATTAAGAGGCTTAATTTACGTAAGTGAGGTTAGTTAATGAATATTGAACGTATCGAGGTTCCTTTTGGGGATCAAAATATTATTATTGAGACTGGTAAATTAGCGAAGCAAGCTAATGGGGCTGTTACGGTGACATGCGGAGGAACTGTTGTTTTGGTTACGGCGTGTATGGCAAAAGAAGCGCGAGAAGACGCTGGCTTTTTCCCATTAACAGTAGAATACAAAGAAAGAACATATGCTGCTGGACGCATTCCAGGTGGATTTTTTAAACGGGAAGGACGTCCGTCTGAAAGCGAGATTTTAACTTCTCGAATTATTGACAGACCGATTCGACCGTTATTTCCAAAAGGATTTTTTAATAATGTTCAGGTTGTAGCGCTTGTTTTAAGTAGCGATGGTGAAAATGCGCCAGATATTCTTGCATTGATGGGGGCTTCTGTGGCTTTATCAATTTCAGATATTCCGTTTGAAGGACCGATTGGTTCTGTGCGAGTTGGATTGGTTGAAGATGAGCTTGTTTTAAATCCAACGAATTCACAGCGAGAAGAAAGTCCTCTTGATCTGATGATTGTTAGTTCTGAAGAGGGCGTGGTTATGATCGAAGGCGAATCATCAGAGGTTGCCGAAGACGTTATTGTTAAAGGTATTGCTTTTGGTGCTGAGAAGCTAAAGAATCTAATTGCAGTACAAAAAGAATTAATGCGTAGCATTGGAAAAGAAAAAACAGTTGTTAAGCTTGTAGAAATTAATCCTGGACTAGTTGCAAAGGTTCAAGAGCTTGCTTCTAAGAAAATTTCTGAATGTTATAAAATTGCTGACAAAGTAGAGCGACAGGCAGCTGTTGATAATTTAGCAAAAGAGCTGACTGAAGATTTATCTATTTTTGATGAGTTTAAACCTGAGAAAAAAGATCAAGTTGCGATTTCTGATATTAAAATGGCACTTGAACAAATCGAAGAAGAAGAATTACGACGAATTGCTTTAGAAGAAAATAGACGCATTGATGGCCGAGCGATGGATGAAGTTCGCGCTATTTCATGCGAAGTCAATGTTTTACCTCGAACACATGGTGCAGCGCTGTTTACACGTGGACAAACGCAGAGCTTATCTGTTGTAACACTTGGAACGCGTAGTGATGAGCAAATGGTTGATGCATTAGAGGGAAAGACGAATAAGTCTTTTATGTTGCATTACAATTTTCCATCATTTAGCGTTGGAGAAACACGTCCAATGCGAGGACCAGGACGTCGAGAAATTGGACATGGGGCCTTAGCTGAAAAAGCATTGCGCTCAATTATGCCAAGTAAAGATGATTTTCCTTACACAGTCCGAATTGTTTCTGAGGTTTTAGAGTCAAACGGTTCTTCTAGCATGGCTACAGTTTGTGCTGGAACGCTTTGTTTGATGGATGCAGGTGTCCCGATCAAGGATCCTGTTGCTGGAATTTCTGTTGGACTTGTTACAGGTAAAGATAAAGAAATTTTGATGACTGATATTTTGGGAATCGAAGATCATTTTGGAGATATGGATTTTAAAGTTGCTGGTACACGCAAAGGTATCACGGCTATCCAGCTTGATCTTAAGATTAAAGGTGTCAGCGTTGAGTTGCTAATAAAGGCTATTGAGCAAGCTAGGCAGGCTCGTTTTGGAATTCTTGATAAAATGCATGCTGCATTGCCATCGTCTAGAGAATCTGTTTCTGACTATGCGCCTCAAATCATTGAACTTCATATTGATCCATCTAAGATTGGTGAGGTAATTGGACCAGGTGGTCGAGTTATTAAGAAAATTATTGCTGATACTGAAGCATCGATTGATATTGATGATACAGGAACCGTTCTGGTTTCATCGCCAAGCAAAGAGGCATGTGATAAAGCTGTTGAAATTATAAACGGCATTGTTGTTGAGCCTGAAATTGGTAGAATATACGATGCAGAAGTTAAGAAGATCATGAATTTTGGCGTCTTTTGTGAATTCTTACCTGGCAAAGACGGCTTGGTTCATGTTTCTGAATTATCAAGTGAATATATCAAAGACGTGGAATCTGCTGTTAAAGTCGGTGATAAGTTCAAAGTTAAAGTTATTAAAATAGACGATCAAAAGAGAGTTAATTTAAGTAAAAAGCAAGCTGAATGAAGTCTCAGTATATCAACGAAATAAAGGGAGTCTTAATACTGGCTGTAGCTTTGATTCTCCTGGCCAGTTTAGTTTCATTCGACTCTGCGGATCTTTCGTGGTATACGGCACATCCAAACGTTCCAGCTCATAATCTTATTCAGATCTTCGGTGCTTATTTGGCCGGAGGTCTGTTGTTTGTTATCGGATATAGCGCATATTTTATTGCGCTTTTTTTATTGTTTTGGAGCTGGAATAAGTTTGCAAATCGAGAAATGCAGCTTTCAGCTTCCAAGCTTGTTAGCTTTGGTGTTATTTTTATTGTTTTGAGTTCTTTGTTTAGTCTTCTTGGCCCACAAGCTGATAACTTGTGTTTTGCCCGTTCGGGTATCACTGGAATATTCGTTTCAAATTTTCTTGTTAAATATTTTGGATTAGTTGGTTCCTATATCATCTTAGGTGCTCTTGCTATCTTAACTTCTATTGTTATTGGGGAGTTCCTGCTTTATCCTTTTATTTTAAAAGCGGTTGAAGGAGCAAAAGAGTTTGGGGCATTTTTGAAAGAAAAGATTAAAAAATCGAAGGAAAACAAAGAGCCAAGTTTAGCAGCTCGCCTTCAAGAAAAAGCACGAGCTAAAATGGCACAAGCAAAGAAAGCATTTGTAAAGTCTAAAGATGAAGATGACGAAGAAGAGTATGAAGAGGAAGATGGCGAGGAAAAAGAATTTTCATCAAAGTCTCGAAAACCGAGGATTCGTATTGCTAAGCCGGATTCGTTAAAAGCAGATACTTCAAAGGAGCAAGAACCTCAAGTTGCCGGTGAATACAACTTACCTACTTTAAATTTATTAAAAGATCCTCCTTCAGTGTCATCTGACAAAGCAGAAGAAGATCTATCTGAAGGCGCAAAAATTTTAGAAGAAACACTCGCGCAATTTGGTGTTGCTGTTCGCGTTGTTGATATTGAGCAAGGTCCAGTTATTACTCGCTATGAGCTTGAACCAGCACCTGGTGTGAAGGTTCAGAGGATTACAGCGCTTTCTGATAATATCTCTCTTGCTATGAAAGCCCAATCTATTCGTATTTTAGCGCCAATTCCAGGAAAAAACCGGGTTGGAATTGAAGTTCCAAATAGCTCCTCAACGATGGTATATCTTAAAGAAGTTTTAGCTAAAGGAGATTTTTTATCTTCTAAATATCGACTAGCTCTTGCTCTCGGAAAAGATACTGCTGGAAAATCTATGGTGGCTGATCTTGCAGACATGCCACATCTTTTAGTTGCGGGAACAACAGGGTCTGGAAAAACAGTTTGTTTAAATGCTATTATTTTATCAATGCTTTTTAAATATGGTCCTGATCAAGTAAAGTTTTTAATGGTTGATCCTAAAATGGTTGAGTTGAGTCAGTACAATCCGATTCCTCATTGTTTGTGTCCTGCTGTGACAAATCCAAAGAAAGTAACAGCTGCTCTTCACTGGGTTGTTGGTGAGATGGAGTCGCGTTATTCTTCCCTTGCTAAAACAGGGTCGCGTAATATTGTCGATTATCATAAAAAAGGCAACGATATGCCGTATATTGTTGTTGTTATCGACGAGCTCGCGGATTTGATGCAAATTTGTCCAAAAGAAGTTGAAAGCGCAATTACTCGTTTGGCTCAATTATCGAGAGCTGTTGGAATTCATTTAATTTTAGCAACACAAAGACCGTCTGTTGATGTTATTACCGGTGTTAT
Source organism: uncultured Planctomycetales bacterium (assembly GCA_964648665.1). GTDB lineage: Bacteria > Omnitrophota > Gorgyraeia > Zapsychrales > Aceulaceae > Aceula. The sequence goes on from CAZYOA010000001.1 coordinate 173,692, forward strand.
TAAAGCAAATTTTCCGGCACGTATTTCGTTTAAGGTTGCATCCAAAATTGATTCGCGTACTGTTTTAGATATGAATGGTGCTGAAAATTTAATCGGAAAAGGTGACATGCTATTTTTAAAGCCAGGCGAAGCAAAGCCTATCAGAGGGCAGTGTTGTTATATTTCAGATGATGAAATTTCGCGAGTTATTGATTTTATTAAAGTGCAGCAAGAACCTACTTATGATGATACAATAATTGCAAAGCAAAAGAAATCTGCATCTGGCATTTCTGAGCAAAAAGATGAGCTTTATGATGATGCTGTTCGATTAGTTATTGAAACAAGTCAGGCATCAGTTTCAATTATACAAAGACGTATGCGTTTAGGCTATACGCGGGCAGCCAGACTTATTGACATGATGGAACAGGAGGGAATTGTTGGGTCTTATTGTGGAAGCAAACCTAGAGAGATTCTCGTAAATCGTGAAGAGTGGCTTAGGGATGATATGGAAAAGAATATGGAGAGTGAAGATGGATAATCGTGCTCAAAAAGGATTGATTTTAAAGCAGGCTCGTGAGTCAAAGGGAATCGCCCTTGAAACTATTCATGAGGCGACAAAGATTCCTCTCGATGCTCTCAAGGCTATTGAAGAGGGGTATCGAGTTCGTACGATGACAGATTTTTATTATCGTGCATTTATTAAGCTTTATGCAAAATATTTAGAAATTGAAATCACCACAGTATTAGAAGATTATAAGCCAGAAGAATTACCTGAGCCAACTTCTTTTCATAAGGGTAGAACATTTTGGGAAGACGAAAAATTGCCAATGTTGTCTCCAGATGTTGTTCGTAATATCGTGAGAGTTGTTGTGGTAGTATTTGGAATTTTTATTATCGTTCGAATTGGTGGTTGTATTTTTAATCGAAAGCCAAATGATAGTTCGAAGAGGATAGAAAAGGCAAGAGAAGTTAAGAAATCTAAAAAGAAAATAGTTCGAACTGTTGCTTTAAAGCCAGCTGTTAAGAAGGAAGAGGCGAAACAACAAAATGTTCAAGCGGATCTTGAAAAGAAAGTTAATCTTGTTGTTCGAGCAAAGAAACGAATATGGCTTCGCGTATCAACGGATGGAAGTGAAGTTTTTCGTTCCTCTTTGTCTAAGGGTGCGGTTGAATCCTGGAGCGCTAAAGAAAAGATTGAATTGTCTGGAAAGAATCTTAATGGTCTCGACCTTGAATTAAACGGAAAAGTTATTAGTTCATTGTCTAGTGGTGTTCGTAGAGCCCAAAAGATTATTATTACGCCTAACGGCTTTACTGTCGAAGAATAACAAAAGCTTTATTGTGCAATCCTCTAAAATTTCCATTTTTGATCAAATTCCAAAATCATCAAGTATAAGATTGATTAATTTAGGTTGTGCTCGTAATTTAGCAGATGCACAATTAATTTTAGGACGACTGAAGAAAAAAGGTCATCGAATTACTAGTCGTTCTAAGGCTGATGTTGTTATTTTAAATACATGTGCTTTTATTGAAAGTGCGAAGAAAGAAACAATTGATTTTATTCTTGATTTGATTGCCTTAAAGAAAAAAGGAACAATTAAAAAGATTGCGGTTATTGGTTGTTTTTCTGAAAGGTATCCAAAAGAGTTAAAAAAAGAATTTAAAGAAATTGATTTTATTGATGGAATCCTTCCTCTGGAGAAGGATGAAAAAGAAAGCAAAGTTTTTCTGACGCCAAAATCTTTTGCGTATTTAAAAATTTGTGAAAGTTGTTATAACCTTTGTCATTTTTGTGTTATTCCAAAAATTAAAGGAAAGTTTAAATCTCGGTCTATGGTTTCGATTAGCGATGAAGCAAAAGTTCTTGATCGAAAGGGATTTCTAGAAGTTGATATTATTGGTCAGGACATTACAGCTTACGGTATTGATCTTTATAAGCATAAAGCGCTTGTTGAGCTATTAGAAGGTTTAGTTGCTAAAACAAGTTGCATCAAATGGTTTCGGCTTTTGTATTTGTATCCTGCGCATATTACCGACGAGCTTCTTAGTTTTATGGCGGCTCACTCACGTATTTGTAAATATCTAGATATTCCTCTTCAGCATATTAATGATCAAGTTCTAAAAAGAATGAATAGAAATTTTTCAAAGAAAAAGATTATTTCTCTGATAAAGAAGATTAGAAAAAAGATGCCAGAGTGCTGTATTCGTACTTCTTTTATTGTTGGATATCCAGGAGAGACTCAAGTTCAGTTTGATGAGTTGTGTTTATTTGTTAAAACAATACGATTTGATAGACTTGGTGTTTTTAAATATTCTAAAGAAAAGGGAACAAAAGCTGCGTGTGAGCAAAATCAAGTTTCTGAGTTGATTAAACAAGCTAGATATGATATTTTAATGAAAATTCAGCAAAAGATTTCAACGGTTAAACTTAAGAAATTTATTGGAAAGAAGATTTTTGTTTTAATTGATGAAAAAGTAAAAGATGAAAAGGGAATTTATATAGGACGTAGTCAGTTTGATGCTCCAGAAGTCGATGGCGTTGTTTACGTTGAAAGCAAAAAGAAAATTAAACCTGGCGATTTCATTGAAGTTGAAATTGCAGATAGCTATGAGTATGATCTTGTTGGACAATATTAAGTGATATTATAAAAAGGAGTCGATAGCTTGTGAACCTTCCAAATAAATTAACTATTTTACGTATTTTAATGACGTTTTTATTTATTTTCTTAATTCGTCAGGAAGGCTTGATGTTTGCTGTTTCGGCAACAATTATTTTTGCTCTGGCATCGCTAACAGATTATTTCGACGGATATATTGCTAAGAAATATAATCTTATTAGCGATTTTGGGAAATTGATGGATCCCATTGCAGATAAGTTTTTAATGTTGGCTGCATTTTTAGCTTTCGTTCGTCTTCATCTTGTGGATGATTGGATGGTGATTTTAATTTTTAGCCGTGAGATCATAGTGACGGGTTTGAGAATTTTTGCATTAACAAAGAATAAAGTTTTGGCAGCCGAGCGGGGAGGCAAACGCAAAACGGTATCTCAGATTGTTGCTATTTTTGTTATTTTAGGTTTTATTATTTTTAAAAGATCAACAGTGGCTATTGGGGGGTGGACGGAAGATGTTGAGTTTTGGTGGAAGATCGGTATCAGCATTTCAATGCTTATTACGGTTTGTTTAACCGTAACATCAGGCCTTTCTTATTTATGGCGGAATAGAGAGCTTATAAAAATCAATGAAAAATAATTTAATAAAAATGGCTTCAACTTTTTTTGGTATTGGATATGCACCTATTGCTCCAGGAAGTGTTGCGAGCTTTGCCGCAGGCGGATTAGCGATTCTTTTAATGGAGCATTTATTTTTGTATATTTTTGTTTTTGTTGGAATTACTGCAATAGGTTTCTGGTCTGCAGGAAAAATGGAAAGGCTTATAGAGGAAAAAGATCCTTCTTGTGTCGTTATCGATGAGGCATCTGGAATTATGATTGCATTTTTTATGTTGCCAAGAACACCTGAGGTTTTAATCTTGGCATTCTTTTTATTTAGAGCTTTTGATATGTTTAAGATTTATCCTGTTAGCTATTTTGAGAGAAAACCTGGAGCAACAGGCATCATGATGGATGACATTGTTGCTGGCGTTTATGCCAATGTTATTATGCGCATTGCTTTGTATGTTTTAAAATTTGCATAAATTTAATTAGGAGATTCTTTATGAGACGTTCAAGTAATCCAGCTTTAAACCCATCTTTGTTTTCGCAAGTCGGTGTTGCGAAAGGAGATGGCGCTATGAGCATTCAAGGAACAATTAATAAAATTTTTATTTTGCTTTTAGGCATTCTGCTTACCGCTTCATGGTCTTGGAGCAAGGTTTATCAGGCTCCGGTTGTTTCAAATACAGGTGAGTTTGTTTTTGCGCCATCAGGTTTTTCAATTGGATTTGCTTCAGTTTTCGGCTTGGTTGCTTTTGGTCTTGTGATGATAACAATGTTTAATCTTAAGTGGGCTCGTTTTACAGCACCGGCGTATGCGTTATGCGAGGGAGCTTTTTTAGGAGGAGTTTCTGCGATCTTTGAAATGCAATTTCCTGGGATTGCTATTCAAGCTATGATGCTAACATTTGGAACGCTGTTTGCAATGTTATCTCTTTATAAATCAGGACTGATTAAAGTAACTCAGAAATTTAGATTAGGCGTTTCTGCTGCGACTGGCGGAATATTGATTGTTTATATTTTAAATGCGGTTTTACGTTTTTTTGGAAATGGCTTACCGATTATGTATTCTTCAAGTATGTTTGGAATTGGTTTTAGTTTATTTGTTGTTGGTATTGCCGCTTTAAATTTAGTTTTAGATTTTGATTTTATTGATCGTGCTGCAAAAAATCACATGCCTAAATATATGGAATGGTATGGCGCTCTTGGAATCATGGTAACACTGGTATGGCTTTATGTAGAAATTTTGATTCTCCTAGCAAAAACAAGAAGAAGATAGCTTTAGGATTATCGATACTTACTCAAACTTACTCCTAGTAATATCTAATCGTTATTCATTCATAGATATTATAAATAATCCAATTCCTACACTTACTTAAACTTACTCCTAGTTACTCTTAGATATATAGTAGACATATATAATTAAGTATTCAGATTATGATAGACTTACCTATCTCTACTTAAGATTACTTATGATAGTATATTCATACACTTCGAACTATATATATACATATAGATCCATATAAGGCAAATTTCTTATGGTTTCATAAAATGGTTCTGTATCCGTGAGAGTATTTTAATTTTATTTAAATTCAAATGAATAAAGTTAATAAGTGTATTTTTATTTTTTCTACTTATTTTTCTTTTTTTTTGATGAACAAGAAAACGCTTTCCCGAAACCCCCAAAATTCCCCTTAAAATTAGTATTAATATTCTATACTTTATATGTTGGGATAGATTATATATATCAGTATTAATGGGGAATGGAGAATGTTTAAAAATAAAAGTCATATTTTAATAAAGATTATTGCTCTAGCTGTAATATTCTTCTTTACGGCTACAAGTATATGCCCTAATCAAGCCCTAGCGCAAGTAGTATCAGGACTGCCTGTGCCAGGTACTATGGTTTCTTTAAGCCCGGCCTTCACCCCAGCCATTCTTCGTGGAATAAGAGTCTATCCTGACAATGCTCTTAAATTCGACTTTATCGTCGATTCTGGAGATACCGGGCTTAAAGGACCTGAGTTAAAAGATGTTTCTGAGCGTCTCATTAAGTACTTTCTAACCGCTTTAACGATTCCTGAAGACAACCTATGGGTTAACCTATCTCCCCATGAACAAGACAGAATCATTCCTGGTTCTCTAGCCGTTACAGACATGGGTACAGATATGCTCTCTCAGGACTATCTCTTAAAACAAATCACAGCTTCTTTAATCTATCCAGAAGATGAACTCGGTAAACAGTTCTGGCAAAAGATCTATAAGAAAGCCTATGAACAGTATGGAACCACTAACATCCCTGTAGATACCTTTAATAAGGTCTGGATCATGCCTGACAAGGCTGAAGTCTATGTAAAGGATGATAGAGCTTTCGTAGTTGAATCAAAACTTAAAGTTATGCTGGAAGAGGACTATCTTGCACTTGAAAATAACACAGAGTCTCAAGGAGCGAGGGATGCAGAATCTAAAACTGATAACAAGCTCGCTTCTGAAATCGTCCGTGAAATTGTTATTCCTGCTCTTGAAAAAGAAGTCAATGAAGGCAAAAACTTTGCTCAACTTAGACAAATCTATAATTCTTTAATTTTAGCGTATTGGTTTAAGAATAATTTAAAGGAATCTATCGTAAATAAAGTTTATTCTGATCAGCAAAAGATTAAGGGTATAGATGCTGAGAATGTCTCTCAAGATATTTATAAGCAATATCTTAAATCTTTTGAAAAAGGTGTCTGCGATTTTATTAAGGTTGAATACGATCAATATACGCGAAAGAACATTCCTAGAAAGTATTTCTCTGGAGGTTTTACTGGAAAACTTAAAGTTGGTGAAAGCATAGAATTTATTGAAGCAAAAACAAGAAATGGCAGAAGAGCAGGAAGCAATCTTGTCGCTAAGTTAAAGATCGCAACGATTGTTCTTGTGACGGTAGGATTAAGTATTTTTCAGCAATCAGATGTTTTAGCCCAGAATAATGATAAAGAAAATGCCCCCCTTTCTTATAAAGACGATACTGAAAAAGATTATTGGATAAAATTAGCAAAGCAAAAATCATCTGAGGTTTTTAAAAGAGAATCTGAATTTAAAGATGCTCCCTTTAGAGAAGAGGTTCTGAAAGTTGCAGCATATATTGACAAAGCCGCGGCAATTGAAAATTTTAAGGTTATTTCAGGCTATGGTTGGGCTGATTATGGATTTGTGGAAGAAGCTTTGAAAGGTGAGAGATGGGCAGCCTACTGTGTTCTTGAAGATCCTAGCTTATTAGATAAATTCGATGACAAACAGAAAAGCCAACTCCTTGAAATCGCAGCAGATACTAGTAAAGCTGCAGCAATTTTATTTCTTTCGAATATTTCAGATTTTGGTTGGGTTGACTATGATTTTGTTAAGAAGGCGGTGGAAAATAGCGATGGGGCAGCTTATTTTTCACTTAAAGATCCAGAACGATTTAAAGAATTTAATAAAGAACAGCGAAATGAGCTTCTTTTGATTGCTTCAAAAAAATCCCCTAGAGATGCGTATCGATTTAGGGGATTTCTTTTAAGACTTAACAATTCTCCTTTCAATCAAGATTCTTTTAAAAATCTTGTAGACGATAATCCAGATTTATTCTTATCTAAAGCATTTTATTCAGAAGAAATGTCGTATTTTAATATTGCTTTAAAAGACACTCCGTACAAAGAAATAATGGATAACAAAACGAATCATCTTAATTTAACTGAGGGACAAAAGACCTCAGCTGCTGTTTCCTCCATTCGCTTATGTCGCATGCTAGACATTTCTTTCAAGAATTTGCAATATTTTAGTATAAGTGTTGATGTCATTCTGGAGCTTATAGATGTTGCTTTAGAAGAGATCATATTTGGTAAAACTGATGCACAGGGAAAAGAGATTCATGTTATCAATATAGTAGGTTGGCAGTCACGTTTTAATAAGAATAAATTGGAAACATTTGAAATTTCAGCTGGAGTATTAGAGAAAAATATTCAGTCTTTTAAAGAGGGTATACATTTAGAAAGAAATGCTATTGAAGCTGTCGAAAAATCAATAGGACCGTTGAGGATTGTTTATGATGGACATGCAGGAAGAAATTATTTAAATGTGTGGAATCATTTGACATATCAAGAGATGGGAGAGGCACTTATAAAAAGAGGCAGAGGCAACATTGAAAATGTTTATTTATTAAACTTTAGCTGCCTTTCAAGAAACTTTAATGAAAATCTTAAAAGATATTTGCAAAAAGAAGGATATCCTTCACCTAAATTTGATATTTCACAAGCTAGTGAAGATGCTCTATCGTTTGGAGGTCCAAGGAATTTCTTAAAGCATATCCAAAAGCAAAGAAAAGCAAACGGAAAAGAAAAGTCTCCTGTTACATTTTGGGATATTCTTATGGGTGAGACATCTAAGGTGTTAGGAAAGCAGGATCCGTCTGCCTTCTTTTCGATATCACCTCAGAAATTCAAAGAGGTTATCACTGAGAAATTTCAAGGTATCTTGTCAGATGATCAACTTAATAAAATTCTTGCTAAAACAGATAAACTTCCCAATGTTTCAGTACAGCTTATGAGCATCTTTGATTCTTTGACTCAAGGTAAGAAAGGGCGAGAAGTGATTTTATGGTTAATACTTCTAGGCATAATTCCGGAAATGCTAAAGCTTAAATCAGAAATAGAATTAAACGATGACTTTGACGTAGGAGATATTAGTAGGATGAGGACAGTGCTTAGTAACATTGATTTTGTAAAATCCAATTATCAAAATATATCTAGTTATGAGCTAAATGGAAAGTATTTTGATTTCGATAAAAAGGACAATGCCCCAGAGAAACTAGATGTACTGGTTGCGCTTGCGTTTGCTCAAAGAAAAACCTTATCTGTTTGGGCGATGGGTGATAATGGAGCAAAGCGTTATTCGTTGGTTGAGAAGGTAGAGGGCCAAGAGGATAAGTTTGCGCAATTGGTAACTTTTCATGAAGATGTTTTGGTTGAGCGTGTTAAAAATCACAAAAAGGCCTCCAGTAATCAAGCAGCATCATCTAAAATTACCTCTACCGGTGATATCGATCTGAACCAGATTATCAGGCCGGTAAACTTAAATGATTTTGATGAGGTTCTTGATGGGAAAGTTTCTCAAATTAAGATTGATGATAATGGTGTGTTGCATGTTGCATATACGCCCCCAGATACTAAAGATTTAAAAATGTTGATAGTTTCTATAGATTCTCAGGAAAAAGGTATGCTTATTGTAGAAGATAAAAGTACAGCAAAGCAATTGCTCTCAGAAAAAGATGATAACATTACGGGGTTTTTAAGTAATATAAAATATTTTGATTATGCCAAGAAGGATTCTTCTGATGAAATATTAATTATGAAAGTATTGCAAATATTGATAGATCGAGGATATTTAAATTTACCAAAAGGGAACACGTATGATAAATTTAGCAAGAATCAAAAAACTATCGATAGTTTTGATCCTAAAGTTACCTCTGGCCAATTAATCACAAGCTCAAAGATGGTTCTTCTTTTATCGAATTACTTAAAAAGTTATTCTGGTCAGGATGCAACGCTAGAAGGCTTTGTTAATGAAATAAATCAAGAATTTGCCTCTATGGCTAAAAAACTCGGAATTCAAAGGTTTGATAATAATACTGTTGTTAATCTTTTAGAGCAAGACGAAATTGTTAATTCCAGAAAATACTTTTCTCCAGATGCTATTCGTATAATTGGACGCCTCGTCGCTAAAGGAATTCTGAGTATTAAAAAATCTCTGGATGGTACAACCCCAATGCTTGGGGGATTAACTTTTAGCGATGTTCAGCTTGATTCTTCAGAGAAATATTTGTTTTCATTTTACCATCCTACTACTGGAGACCACTATGCAGTCAACTTTGTTCCAGAGAAAGGTGATTCTAAAAAAGTTAATTTTTATATACGTGGAGTATATCCAACAGGGCATGTTTTAATGGGTTATTCTGAAGGAAAGTTTGGCACAAAAAAAATGAACGTATTTGGTGATATCCCAGAAGAGCTAGTAAAAGCACTTAAATTTTTTCAGAAAAATATTCCTTATTTTGCGCATTTAGGCGGGAGTTCTGGTTTTCTAACAGATTTTGATAGACGTTGGAAATCGAAAGATGTGGAATTGGCGGAAGGCACAGATTACTTAAAATTTTCTAAAGAAAAATATGGAAACCCTTACGCCGAAATTAAAATTAAATATTATAAAGGGCCAAAGGCTAGAATAGAGTTCATTAGGGAAGAAAGCTATAAATGGCCGGAGGTTAGAAGAGAGCTGATTGGCAAAGAGAACAGCTTAACAGTTCAGATTTCTCCTAAACTTCCAAATGACACAAAATCAAAAGGTGATGATATTTTCTGGAAAGAAGAATACAAATTACATTTAAAAAATATTTGGAAAAATAGAAGAAAGAACTACAAGGGAAAACTGATTGATGTTTATGCGAGAATGTTTGATGATGGAATATTAGGAAAAACTATTTTAGAGCTTGGAGGAGGGAATGATCCGGTGTCTGGAGGATTTAAGGATGGCAAGATTGTAGTTTTGGATATGGGCATTCGAAAGCCTGTCGACAAAGACTACTACCCCAAGGCTTTATTTGTGGAGAATAATGTCGAAGATTTTAGCAATCTATCTGATGTAGGGTTAGAAGCTATTAAAGAATTTCTAGGTGCGAATGAGGGTGAGACAAAACAATCTATTTTCCATTTATTCGACACTGTGGTTATTTCAAATCTTTTTAATTATGTTGACTATAGATCCCTAGTAAAACAAGTGGCGCAAACAGTAGCGCCAGGAACAAAAATAGTTATTCAAAATCACGTAGGATTCGGAGATCCTAATTCTTTTTCGCCTGATGGGGCAAAATCCAATAAGGATATTGTTGATATTTTTGAATCTGATGATTTTGACATTAAATATATCTTTGGATTTAATGACGAAAGAAGCATAAGTTCTTCTTCTGGAACTGCCATACTCGATGAATTGCAAGAGCTCAAGGAGCTTGATTTAAAAAGCGCAAAGAATTCTAAAGACGTATTGTATTTAGTAGCTGAAAAGAAGGACAGGGTGATGAGTTCTAATAAGAAATCAACTTTAAAAGGTAGCAAAAAGATCATTGATGTCAACTCAAGTCAAACTGCATCGTCAGTTGTCTCGAGTTCTATGAATTCTCCAGATCACGCAAGTTTCCCAGGAACGCTTAATATTGATGAGTTTGAACGAATGACGAATCCTGAAATTCTATTTCATCAACAGATCAATGAATTCTTTGGAAGAGGCAATGATTTCGGAAATTTTGCTGGTCAGCTGATTGCGGCGCCTGCTAGAACATCAAGAACGACTCATGAGCTAGATTTAAATGGATCTTACGCAAGAAAAGCGTATTTAGAGGATACCGTTGCAGAGATCATTGACAATCTTTTTCGTGATCAAGAAAATATTTCTAGTATGAGAACAAGGGCGGATATCTCGATTCTTCGCGGACCTCAGGGTGAATTATTCTTTAAGCTCGTTGCTTTTCAACCAGTTGTTAGTCCTGGAAGATGGCAAAAGATTGTCGGTAATTCGAAATTGTCCATATCAGAATTAAACGATTTAAAATATCGGACGAATAACAATTTAAGAGAAGGAGGAGGACGAGCTTTTCGGTTTTATGCGTGGTTGACAAGAGGTGCCGGTCCCGATGCTGAACCTCGAGGGAAAGTTCAAAAGACAGCTCTTGAGTTTTTCAGAAATAAAAGTGGCGACATGATCACGACTTTCTGGGCTGAAGTTGATCGCATTCCTAATAGTTTTAACAGGATTTCAATGGATCCAGAAAAAATTTTAGATAAAGCGCAGATAAGCGGTGAGGATGAACCTGTTATTCGTGCCAAAGGTATCGATGCTTCGACTCCTCTTGGCGTAAATGGCATCAAAGGTGGTCTCGATTTTAATGCTGAAAACATCAAGAGAAAGGGTTCTAGCGCGCTTGTTAATTTAGAGCTTATTGATGTTTTTTCAACACGTCAAGAACAAAAACAGGCGGTTCGAGAGATATTAAAAATTGATAAAGAAAATTTTCCAAAATCTCAAAGGTTAAATGAAGCAGAGGTTTTTGATTATATTCGTCAAGAAGGGAAAAGAGTCCTGATCGCAATAAAAAATAATAAAGTTTTAGGTTTTGCCCTTTATTCTATAGATGCGCTTGGTTTTTCAGAAAAGAGAGAAGCTTATCTTTATAAAATAGCTTTTTCTAGCAAAAGGCAGGGTTTAGGTGTTGGAAGTCAGTTGATGGATGAGCTCATTGACGAACTTAGAAGAGGTGGAATTGGCGAGCTTACATATATTCCTTTCAATAAGGATTCGCTTGAATGGTTTCGAAAAGGATATGTCGAAGAAAGAAAAGATTTAGTTATTGAATCGATGGGCATCGGAGAAAGGATTGTTATAAATGAGAAGAACTCGTCTTCAATTTTAAACAAAAAAAATCTTAAAGGCGGTATCGACTTTAACGCTGAGAATATGAACATTATAACTAAAGGGGATGAAATTGATTTTAATCTTCCATTGGATCTTCAAAATATTAGCTCGAGCAGCATCGAAGGTTTTGTGCCGATTATTATTAATATTACTCCAGTGACAAATTTTATAGGTCTTTTAGGTCTAGATGATAAAGGCGATGATCTTGTTAATGTGATTAGTCAAAATAATTCGCAACAATTCCACGCCCTTGTTGCTCTTGATCTCAAAGATGGTTAATTAAACCTATCCCACCTTCGAGGTGGACATTGGGCTTGAAACCAATTTAGCCGTTTTAAAAATCATAGATATAGAATTTAAGAAAAGTTTTTATGCTAAGAGCACAAGGAGTAGCTCAAGAGCTTTTTTGCAGGCTTTTGATCGAACTTCAAGACGAGAACCTTTGAAATGACATTGAATACAAAGGTCTCTTTTTTTAGAACTTGCGGCAATAAACGTAAGGCCAATAGGTTTTTTCTTTGTTGCGCCAGTAGGTCCAGCTATTCCTGTGACGCCAATTCCGTAGTCGGCATCTATGGCTTTGCGCGCACCATTAGCCATTTTTATAGCAACTTCAGAACTTACTGCACCTTTTGATTTAATAAAATCTGCAGGGATTTTTAAAAATTTTGTTTTTGCTTGATTTGAATATGCTGTAATACCAGCTTTTAAGAATTTGGAGCTTCCGCTAACATTAATTAAGCGACTTGAAATAAGACCTCCGGTGCAAGATTCAGCAAGGCAAAGTGTTTTTTTACTGTTGATTAAAATTTTAGCTATTTTTTCTTCGATACGCATATATGTATTATAGACAACTTAAATACTCTTGACAATATAAACATCTTGAATTTTTTGCCAAAAAGACTTATAATTCGTTTTATTATTTGGTGTAATATAAATATAGAAATAAATATACAAAGGACGGAATAACATGAGTAATCCAATTGAAGAAATCATCGCGGATCTTAAAGATGGCAAGATGATTATAGTTATTGATGATGAAGGTCGTGAAAATGAAGGAGACCTTTTGATCGCTGCAGAATTTGTAAATCCTGATGATATTAATTTTATGGCACGAGAGGCAAGAGGCCTTATTTGCATGCCTATGGAGGGGCGGCGTCTTGATGAGCTTCGTTTGAATCCAATGGTGCATGCCAATAGCGATTGGCAAGATGAAGGCAATACAGGATGGACAGTTTCTGTTGATGCAGCTAAGAACTCAACAACCGGAATCTCTGCAGCAGATCGAGCTCAAACAGTTAAGGTTTTAATTGATCCAAAATCAGATCCACAGGATTTGATTCGACCAGGACATTTATTTCCGTTGAGAGCTAGAGAGGGAGGCGTGTTGGTTCGTGCAGGTCATACTGAGGCTACTGTTGATTTAATGAAAATTTCAGGACTATATCCGGCTGGCGTTATTTGCGAGATTATGAAATCTGATGGTACGATGGCGAGAACCACAGAGCTTAAAGAATTTGCAAAAGAGCAGGGATTAAAGATTTGTACAATCGATAGTATCATTGAATACCGTCGTAAAAAAGATAAGCTTATTGAGAAATCCGGTGAGGCAGAACTTCCAACAGTTCATGGCGATTTTCGAATGATTGGATACGATTCAACTGTTGATGGAACAACTCATATTGCGCTTGTTCACGGTGATATTTCGAGCGATTCTCCAGTTTTGGTTCGCGTTCAATCTGAGTGTTTGACTGGCGATGTTTTTGGATCAAAGCGATGTGATTGTCGGGAGCAGCTTGACGCGGCATTTAGTGCTATTGAAAAAGAGGGTAATGGCATCGTTCTTTATATGCGTCAAGAAGGAAGAGGTATTGGCTTGCAAAATAAAATTAAGGCATACCATCTTCAAGATCAAGGCATGGATACGGTTGAGGCTAATGAGGCTTTAGGCTTTGGTGCTGATTTACGAGATTATGGCATTGGTGCACAAATTCTTGTTGATTTGAACGTTAAGGAAATTAAGTTGCTAACCAATAATCCTAAGAAAATTGTTGGGCTTGAAGGTTATGGTTTAAAAGTTGTTGAGCGGGTTCCTATTGTTGTTCAGCATAATGAAAAGAATAAGAAGTATTTAAAAACCAAGAAAGAAAAGTTAGGTCATTTTCTTGAAACTTTGAGATTCTAAATGGCAAAAATTATTGAAGGAAATTTAAAAGTAACAAACATTAAGCTTGGAATTGTTGTTTCTCGTTTTAATGATTTCATAACTTCAAAGCTTCTTGATGGATGCTTAGATAAATTATCTAAACTTGGCGTGAAGTCTTCATCTATTAAGGTTGCTTGGGTTCCAGGGGCATGGGAAATTCCTATTGTAGCTCTTAAGTTTGCTAAAAAGAAAGATATTGATGCTGTTATTTGCCTTGGAGCAGTTATCCGAGGTGAGACGCCGCATTTTGATTTTGTTTCACAGGGGTCTTGTTTTGGTGTTCAGGAAGTTGCTTTATCAACCGGAAAGCCTGCAATTTTAGGAATTTTGACAACAGACACCGTTGATCAGGCATACAAGCGATCAAACAAGACGAACAACAAGGGACGCGATGCTGCTTGTGCAGCTGTGGAAATGGTCCAAGTTCTTAAAAAAATAAAGAGCGTATAAGCTCTAGGTCTTTGATTCAATTATTTTAAAATGAGAAAACGAACATTAGCTCGTGAGTTAATTCTAAGAATTCTTTATCAGGCTGATATCAGAAAAGAGCCTATTTCTGATGTTGTTGGTAATTCTTCTGAATTCTGCGACACAACAGATCCTGAAATTAAAATTTTTTCTAAGACTATCCTCTTCGGTATTGAATCCAATCTAAAAGAAATTGATCAGAAAATTCTTAAATATGCATCCAATTGGAATTTGAATCGGATGGCATTTATTGATCGAAACATTTTAAGGATTGGTATCTTCGAATTACTCTATACAAAAGATATTCCATCTAAAGTTTCCATTAACGAGGCAATTGAACTTGCCAAAAAGTATGGAGATATTGAGTCCAGTAAGTTTGTTAATGGAATTCTAGATAAAGCTCATAAAACAAGTTCAGTAGTGAAAGATAAGAAGTGATGACTCAATTTGCTGATCTGCACATACACACAAATTATTCGGACAGCAGCTTAACGCCGAAAGAAGTAGTTTGTGAATCTTTGCGTGTTGGACTTTGCTGTGTTGCGATTACAGATCATGATACGTTAGAAGGTGTTGATTCGGCAAGAGAAGAGGGTCGAGAAAAGAATATTGAAGTTATTTCTGGAATAGAGTTATCTTCTGAGCTAGATGGTCAGGATATTCATATATTGGGTTATTGCTTAGATCGTACAAATAAAACTCTTCAAGATAAGATTGACGAGATACAGAATGCCCGTGTTGCACGGATTGAAAAAATGATTGAGAAATTGCGAGGCGTTGGTGTTGATAATATTGAGTTAGAAGAAGTTTGTGCTTTAACAAAGACAAAATCTGTTGGTAGGCCGCATTTAGCATTTATTTTAAAAAAGAAGAAATGGGTTTCTTCGATTAGGGAAGCCTTTAATCGATTTCTTGCTGCAGGAAAAGTGGCTTATGTTGAGAAATATAAACAAACTCCAAAGCAAGCTGTTGATCTTATTCGTTTATCTGGTGGAGTTGCCGTTTTAGCGCATCCTATGGCTACGAATCGCGATGAGATCATTCCAGGTCTTGTTAGCGCAGGCTTGCAGGGAATAGAAGTTTATTATCCTAATTGTTCAAGATCGGTAATTGAATATTATGAGAATCTTGGGAAGAAATATAATTTAATCCTAACGGGCGGGTCGGATTCTCATGGTGCTGGAAAAGAAAATACATTTATTGGAAAAGCAAAAGTGCCTTATGAAACTGTTGAACAAATTAAAGCATTAGCTAAGAAATAGCATGAAACAAGATTTAGATCACATATACATGAAGGTAGCTCTTGATCTTGCGATTATGGCTAAAGGTAAGACTTCGCCGAATCCTATGGTTGGCGCTGTGATTGTTAAGAATAAAAGTATTATTGCAAAAGGATATCATAAGCGGTGTGGGAGCGATCATGCAGAAATTGTGGCATTAAAAAAGGCGGGTAGCAAAGCTAAAGGCGCAAAGCTTTATGTGACGCTTGAGCCTTGTGGTCATTTTGGGCGAACACCGCCGTGTGTTGATGCTATTGTTCAAAGCGGTATCAAGGAAGTTGTTATCGCAACCAAAGATCCTAATTTAAAAAATAACGGAAAATCAATTCAAAAGCTTAAGCGGGCTGGTTTAAAAGTAACCGTTGGCGTTCTTGAAAAAGAAGCGCTTACGATTAATGAGAGTTTTTTCAAGTGGATGAAGAAAAAAATGCCTTTTGTTATGATTAAATGTGCACAGACTCTTGACGGAAAGATTGCAACGGTAACAGGTCACTCGAAATGGATTACAAGTAAAGAAGCGCGTAGTTTTACTCATCAATTGCGCAATGAGTTTGATTCTATTTTAGTCGGCATCAACACGGTTATTAAAGATAATCCAAATTTGAACCCGACTCTTAAAACAAAAATATTAAAGAAGATTGTTATTGATTCGAATTTAAAAGTTTCATTGAGTGCTAATTTATTTAAAAAAACAAATCATAAAAATGTCTATATTGCGACGACGAAGAATGCGAGTAAAAATAAGATAGGTCAGTTTCAGAAAAAAGGAATTAATGTTTATGTTTGCACGGGCAAAGATGGACGAGTTGATTTAAAGGAATTCTTTAAGATTTTAGCAAGAAATGAAATTACTAATATTTTGGTTGAAGGTGGGGCTACCGTTGCAGGCAGCATTATTAAAGAAAAATTGGCAGACAAGATGATGATTTTGATTGCACCAAAGATTATTGGTGACCAAGATGCAAAATCTTCAATTTCAGGATTAAATATAAAAAACATTAATCGCTCTTTAAAATTGCGCGATATTTGTTTAAAATGTTTACAAAGTGATCTTTTGGTTCAAGGTTATATTAAATAGATTTTAGAAGAGAGGAAGCAAGATGTTTTCAGGAATTGTTGAAGAAAAAGGTATTGTTCAGAAAATAGAAAGAAAAGAAAATCTAATTGTTTTATCTATAAAAGCTAAGAAGGTTTTAAAAGGTATCAAAATTGGAGATAGTATTTCTGTCGATGGTGTTTGTTTAACTGTGACAAAGCGCAGAGATGATGTTTTTACTTTTGATTTAATGAAAGAAACAATGGATGCGACAACATTGAATTATTTAAAGCCTAAAAGCAAAGTTAATCTTGAAGGTGCTCTTCGTGTTAATGATCGGCTTGGTGGTCATTTTGTTTCTGGACATGTTGATGGTGTTGGGGTGATTAAGAAAAGAATATCTTTGGTTAATTATGAAGAGTTTCAAGTTGTGATTTCAAAAAGTCTTGCACGATATTTAGCGCCAAAAGGATCAGCATGTATTGACGGTATTAGTCTTACGCTTGGAAAAGTTAAAGGGAATCAGTTTTCGGTTTATATTATTCCGCATACGCTTAAAGTAACAACTCTTGGATCTAAAAAGACTGGTGATAAGGTTAATGTTGAAACAGATCTTTTAGCAAAATATATTTTGTCGGCACGTGAACAAGATTTAATTCTTCAGAAAAAAGGTTAAAAATAATTGCGATGAAAAAAAGAGTTCTTATAACAGGTTTGGGTGTTTTGTCATGTATCGGCAAAGGGCGAAAAGAATTTTTTAATTCGCTAAGCTCTGGAAAGCCAGGTTGGGGCCCGATAACATTATTTGATACATCAGATTTCTTAGTGAATCAAGCTGGAGAGGTTTGGGATTTTGATCCCAAGATTTATATGGGGCAAAAAGGGCTAAGGTCTCTTGATCGCAGTACAAAGCTTTTAGTTTCAGCGGCAAAGCTTGCTATTGAAGATAGCCAGTTTACGATTACTGAAGAAAATACTGATGATCTAGGAGTGTCTGTGGGTACAACGCTTGGAAGTGTTAAAAGTATTGGAGATTTTCAAGAAGTTACATTAAAAGAAGGTCCGCGTTATACGAATCCATCTTTGTTTCCAAATACTGTTATTAATTCTCCCGCGAGTCAAGTTTCTATTTGGAACAACATCAAAGGTTTTAACACTACGATTTCAACTGGATTTACTGCAAGTATTGATGCAATGAAATATGCTTATGATTTTATTCAGCTTGAGCGTTCAAAATTAGTTTATGCGGGCGGAGTTGAGGAGATGTGTTCGCAAACGTTTCTTGGGCTTCATGCTCTTAAATTTCTTTCTGGATCGATCGAGGGCGATGAATTCATTAATTGCCCATTTGACAAGAGGCGCAATGGTATTGTCTTTTCTGAAGGGGCTTGCTTGTTAGCTATGGAAGATTATGATCATGCTATAAAGCGAAAGGCTCCAGTTTTAGGTGAGGTTTTAGGTTTTGGAGTTGCTTTTGATCCTTATCGAATTCATAAATATAATCCAAAGGCAGAAGGTTTGCAGCGTGCAATTCGTTTTGCGCTCGAAGATGCTAATCTTAAAGAAACAGATATTGATTTGATTGTATCGACGGCTAATTCAACTCCATCAGCAGATCGTGTTGAGGCTTTTGCAATTAAGCAGGTTTTTGGTAAGGCGGCTAAAGATATTGCGATTACTGCCCCTAAGTCGATGTTTGGTGAATCATACAGCCTTTCTGGAGCACTTGCAGCATCTGCGGCTTTATCTGTTTTTGAGCAAGATGAAATTTTCCCAACTATCAATTATAAGAAAAAAGATCCGGAATGCGATTTGGATTATGTTGTCAATAAATCGCGCAAAGCAAAGGTTAATAACGTTCTTGTGATTATTTCAGCGCCAAGTGGAAATAATACATGTATGATTTTACGGAGATTTGAAAAGTGAATTTACTAAAAGATAAAGTTGCAATCGTGACAGGTGGTTCTCGTGGAATTGGACGAGCAATTTGCTTAATGCTTGCTAAACAGGGATGTCATGTTGTTTTTAATTATGCGCAAAATAAGGATGCAGCTGCAACGCTTGAGAAAGAAATTAAGACTCTTAAAGTTAAATGCAGAGCAGATCAGCTAGATGTTCGAGATTTTGATAAGGTAAAAGAATGGATTGAGTCTATAAAGAAAGAATTTGGCACGTTTCATATTCTAATTAATAATGCTGGCATCATTTGTGATAAAGCTTTGATGTTAATGCATCCTGATGATTGGCAAAAAGTTATTGATACAAACTTAACCGGTGTTTTTAATTTAACGCGATGCTGTATTACAACAATGCTTAAGCAAAAGCAAGGCTATGTTGTCAATGTATCATCTGTAAGCGGCAAGATTGGTCTTCCTCGCCAGTCAAATTATTCGGCAAGCAAGGGAGGGGTGAATGCTTTTACGAAAGCATTAGCTAAGGAAGTTGCAGCATATAATGTAAAAGTTAATAGTGTTTCACCTGGTTTTATTGAAACGGATATTTTAAGGGATTTCTCAGAAGAAGATATTGAAAAAATTAACAAAATGATTCCACTGGGAAAGATAGGAACGCCTGAAGACGTGGCGGGATGTGTTAAATTTTTATTAAGCGAAGAGGCGAAATATATTGTTGGAGAAGATATTCAGATGGATGGCGGACTTGCTATTCGATAAAAGGAGATTTTTATGCAATTAAATATTCAAGAGATTAAGAAAGTTATTCCACATCGTTTTCCGTTTTTACTTATTGATCGAGTTATTGATCTTCAGCCAAATGAGAAGCTTGTTGCGATTAAGAATGTTACGGCTAACGAGCAATTCTTTGAAGGACATTTTCCAAATGAGAAAGTTATGCCTGGAGTTCTTATTTTAGAGGCAATGGCTCAGGCTGGATGTGTTTATTTTTACTATAGCCGAAATCTTCAAGGAAAAAATCTTTATTATTATCTTGGTAAAGCTACAGTTAAATATATGGCTCCTGTTGTTCCAGGGGATCAACTTCGTTTAGAGGTAACAACGATAAAATTCTTAAAAAATACAGGAATTCTAAAGAATCAAGCTTTTGTTGGAGATAAGCTTGTTGCTGAAGCCGATATTGTTTTCTCTACGAAAGAGATTTAATCTTTTAAGAGGTAAAGTGTAATGGGGCAAAAAAGAGCTAGTAATGGTGTTTTTATTTTTGGAATACTAATTGCGCTATTTGGTATAAATCTTTTTGGCAATTTCTTAATGAAAATGCTTAAACAGCCAGATTTTTTAAGTAGCCCAGTGTTTGTACAGGCAGGAATTTCTTTCGTCGTTGTTTTCATTGGATGTTTTTTCCTTGTTTGCGGATGGGGGATTTGTACTCTTAAAGAATGGGCTCGCAAGATTGTTGTTGGTTTTTTTGTTCTTCAGGGAGTTGCAGCCATTATTCTGAGCTTGCAAACAGGAAAAGCTCACAAGCTTTTTATAAATACTCCAGCTTTATTTATGTACCTTTTTTTCTTTCTTATATTTATAGGAGGTCCAATTTTCTTTTTGACGCGACCGAGCATAAAAGAGCAGTTTCCTGCATCATAGAACATTCCTTTCATAAGTATTTCTCAAAAACAAAGCTTTCTTTCAAATTCCTTATTTGACTCATCTTTATTTCGGTGATAAACTATTGCCCAATATCGTTATTGTTAACTTCTTTAGTATAGAATGAAGAAAATGGGAAGTAGCGCAGCCTGGTTAGCGTGTGACGTTCGGGGCGTTAAGGTCGTGAGCTCAAGTTTCATCTTCCCTGTAAAGTTATGACACAAGCACATATTTTTTATTCTGGAATGGTTCAGGGCGTTGGATTTCGCTACACCGCACAACAAATTGCATTAAACTTAAGTTTAATGGGTTGGGTTAGAAATCTTTCAGATGGACGAGTTGAATTATTAGTTGAAGGGCCTAAGGAGACGATTGAGCAATTTCTTGTCGAGGTTGATGAACGCTTTTCTCAGTATATTAAGAAGCGACAAGTTAACTATTATTCAGCTATAGGAAAATTCTTAACGTTTTCTGTCGCGCCAACATCTTAAAATAAGAGGTGTTTTATGCGTTATGCTATTTTCTCAGATATTCACAGTAATTTAGAAGCTTTAAATGCGGTTTTAAAAGATCTTCAAGATCAGAATATTGATGCGTATTTTTGTTGTGGTGATATTGTTGGTTATGGTGCAGATCCATCTCGATGCATTAATCGCATTAGAGAAATTGGCGCGATAAGCGTTGCGGGAAATCATGATTGGGCTGTTTGTGGTAAGTCTCAGCATATGAGGTTAAATGCTTTAGCTCGAGAATCGATTCTTTGGACGGCAAGTGTGATTTCGAAAGAAGAAAGAGATTTTTTGTTAGGCCTAGAATTAGTATTTAGAAATAACGATTTCGTTTTAGTTCATGGTACATTACATGCACCTGAAGCGTTTCATTATTTACTTAGCTTTTTTCATGTGCAGCGAACATTGTCTTTGCTTGACGAACCTGTTTGTTTTATTGGTCATTCGCACATCCAAGAAATTTTTGTTCAGAAGGAAAATAAAATTGATCATTTGAAAACTTATTCTTTTCACCTTGAGCCAGATTGCAAGTATTTGGTTAATGTGGGAAGCGTTGGTCAGCCTCGTGATCGGGATCCGAATGCTGCATATTGTGTTTATGACACAGAGACCAAAATGATTGATCTTAAGCGCGTATCGTACGATATTAAGAAAACACAAAATAAAATTATGGCTGTAAATCTTCCGAAGGCTTTAGCCTCGAGGCTTTTGTTGGGAATATAAAAGATGAGTGATTCAATAAAAAATAAAATTGTTAATTTGCAAAGAACTCTTGAAGAGCATAATCATCGTTATTATGCTTTAAGTGATCCGATAATTTCTGATAAAGAATATGATGATCTTCTTAAAAGCTTGATTGATCTTGAAAGGAAATTTCCAGAGCATGTATCAAAAGATTCTCCAACGCAAAGAGTTGGCGTAAAGCTAGAATCTTCTGGTTCAAGTATTCGCCATACGTCAAAAATGTACTCTTTGGACAATACATACTCCATGCAAGAACTCAATGATTGGAAAAAGCGCGTTGAAAAGAAGTGCTTGGGTCAATCTATTCATTATACTGTTGAACTTAAAATTGATGGAATTAGTGCATCATTAATATATCGTAATGGAATATTCTTTCTAGGGGTAACTCGAGGAGATGGAATAACAGGAGAAGATGTTACGCAAAACTTGAAAACTGTTCGCTCAATTCCTATTAAAATCTTTGAAAAAGATTTATCTAAAACTCCTAAAAATCTTGAAGTGCGATCTGAAATTTATATGACTAAAAACGATTTTCGCTTACTTAACGAAGACCGCAAAAAAAAAGGAGAGCTTCTTTTTGCAAATGCCCGAAATGCTACAAGTGGATCGGCTAAACTTTTAGATTCAACGATTACGGCTAAGCGTCGATTAAGCTGTTTTGTTCATTCGTTCGGTCTTCTTGAGAATGATCAAGATATTTTAAATCAATGGGATTTCTTAAATATGATTAAGAGTTTAGGATTCTGCATAAACCCTTTTAATCGCCTGTGTAAGAATTTTGATGAGGTTATTTCTTATTGCAAAGAGTTTGAATCTAAGCGAAATGAAATTCCTTATGAGGTTGATGGTGTTGTTATCAAGGTTAATTTATTTAGCCAGCAGAAAAAACTTGGAAACACGCTAAAAAGCCCAAGGTGGGCCGTTGCCTACAAGTTTCCAGCGCATCAAGCAACAACATACATTAAGGATATCGTTGTGCAGGTTGGACGCACAGGCGTGTTGACGCCTGTTGCTGAGCTTGAGCCTGTAGAATGTGCTGGTGTTACAATTTCACGAGCAACGCTTCATAATTTTGATGAAATCCAAAGGCTGGGTGTTCAAAAAGGTGATCGCGTTTTATTAGAACGTGCTGGGGATGTCATTCCAAAGATTATCAAGGTTGTTGACTCAGAAAAAGGGAAGAAGCGCACGAATTTCTTGATACCGCAAAAGTGTCCGGCTTGCAAGAGTCGCATTGTTAAGCAAGATGATACGCAGGTTGCTTATCAGTGCGTTAATCCTATTTGCCCAAAACAAATTGAGCGAAAATTAATTCATTTCGCATCGCGAAACGCTATGGACATTGAAGGTTTGGGGGAATCTGTTGTTGGCGAATTGCTCGATAAAGGCTTGGTAAAAGATTTTTCAGATATTTATCTTCTTAAAAAGGAAGATCTTTTAACTTTGAATTTATTTAAGGATAAAAAAGCAGATAATCTTTTGAGTGCGATTGAAGAAAGTAAGAAAAAACCTTTGTCAAAATTATTATTTGGTCTTGGGATTGAACATATTGGAGAAAAAGCAGCATATGTCTTGGCTACTACATTTTTAAATATTGATTGTATTTTATCGGCTAAAATAGAAAATTTTGTTGAAATTGATGAAGTTGGTGATGTTATGGCTGAATCAATTAATAATTTCTTTGCTCAAAGCTCAACAAAAAAGTTGATTAAGAGTTTAAAATCTTGTGGCGTTTCTATGATTCAACCAAAAGAGAATAAGATATCGAATATTTTAGCTGAAAAGAAGTTTGTTTTGACTGGAGAACTTACGGCTTGGACACGCGGACAGGCTTCTAGTTTAATTAAAGATTTGGGCGGTGATGTTGTTTCTCAAGTAAGCAAAAAGACAAGCTTTCTTTTAAGTGGAGAAAATCCAGGATCAAAATATCAAAAAGCCTTAAAATTAGGAATACCTATTTTAAATGAAGAAAAATTCAAGGAGATGATTCATGAATAATAAGAGAGTTAAAGTTTTAAGTACCAGCTTAGTTTTATTAATTTTTTGTTTTTCAGTTTTAGCTTCAGGCTGTGAGCCATTGAGAAAGAAGTTTACTCGAAAAAAGAAAATATCAACAGGAGAACAGGAGTTCGAGCCTATTTTAGAGCCTATTGTTTATCCAGAAAAAATATTTAATCCAAGTGACGAATATGAAAAAAGATTTTCATTGTTTCGTGTTTGGCAAAAAGAATTTATTTCTGCTATTGATGATCGATCTCATGAAAAACGTTTAAATTATTTGATGAATAATTTAATGACCCAGATTGAAGAGATGCAAGGCTTGCTTTCAGATAAAAAGTCTAGTGAGCTCAAAGTGCAAATTGATAGATTAAAAGAGTGCCAGGTAAATTTACAAAAACCTGAAGGTTTTCGGGATCTAACATCTGTAAAAAGAAAAGTAAAGTCAGTTTCGAACGAGATTATCTCTGACTTCTCTCTTGATTCAGTTAAGGAACAGATTAAGAAATAAATCATGAAAGATTTCTTAGAGGAATTTCTTAATCATTTGTTTGTTGAGCGGGGATTGGCTAAAAATACAATTATGGCCTACCAGAAAGATCTTATGCAGTATATTAAGTATTTCTCTCGTAGAAGCATTAAAGATCCCGATGTAATCAAGCGTAGCAATATTACTGAGTACATGCAAAGTCAGAAGACTAGAGGGTTATCTGCAGGTTCAATTTGCCGAAGCCTGGCCGCGATTCGCATGTTTCATCGATTCTTGGCGCGCGAAAGACTAGCCAAAGAAGACCCTACGCATTTACTTGAAACACCGAAAACGTGGAAACGGATTCCAGATGTTTTGACCTTGAGTGAAATCGAACAAATTATCAAAGTCTCACAAGGTCGAAAGTGGCAGCAAGTTAGAGATAACGCGATATTGGAGCTTTTGTATGCAAGTGGTATGCGCGTTTCTGAGCTAGTTGATTTAAATGTCGAGAATATAAATACAGAGATTGGATATGTGCGTTGTATTGGAAAAGGCCAGAAGGAACGCATTATTCCTGTTGGACGCAAGGCAAAGGATGCGGTTATTAAATATCTGGAGAAAGTTCGAGCAAAATTACTTAAGAAGGATTTTAGTTCATCTTTATTCTTGAGCCGTCTTGGAAGAAAGATTAGTCGCCAGAGTATTTGGAAAATTATTAAACGTCATGCTCGTCTTGCAAAAATAAAAAAAGAAATTAAACCTCACACGCTGCGCCATTCATTTGCAACACATCTTTTGGAGCATGGTGCGGACTTGAGATCGGTTCAGGAAATGCTCGGACATTCTGATATATCAACGACTCAAATTTATACACATGTTGATCGTGAAAGATTAAAATCAATTCATAAGCAATTTCATCCAAGGCCTTAAAGTGTCAAATGTTTCGTTAAAGAATTTACCAAATAATATTGTAGATCTTATTAAGTATGTTGGACAACATGCGGATCATGAAAATGCTTCTGCGTATCTTGTTGGAGGAGTTGTTCGAGATTTGTTGCTTAAGAAAGAAAATTTTGATCTTGATATTGTCATTGAGATTAATGCGATTGATTTTGCTGAAACCTTTTCTAAAGTGAATGGATTTTTATTTGTAAAACATCCTAAATTTATGACAGCAACTGTTAATATTGATAAGAATATACATATTGATTTTGTAACGGCTCGCAAGGAAAGCTATACAAAGCCAGGAGCTCTTCCCGATGTTGTCCCGTCAACAATTGAAGATGATCTTTTTCGAAGAGATTTTACAATTAATGCGATGGCACTCGTAATTAATGATTCAAACTTTGGAAAGATTGTTGATTTTTATCAGGGGCAGAAAGATTTAGAAGATAAAATTATTCGCGTGTTTCATGAGCAGAGTTTTGTCGATGATCCAACGCGAATTCTTAGAGCTATTCGCTTTGAGCAGCGTTTTGATTTTAAGATGGATGACAATACAGAAAAGGCAATGGAAATTGCGCTAAGCGAACCTGTCATCATGTCAGTTACGCCTATTAGATATTTCGAGGAGTTTAAGAAAATTTGTGTTGAACCAAGAGCGGCTAGTTGTTTTAGGCGACTAGCTGATATTGGCATGCTTAAGAATATTTTTGATAATTTTGCTTTTGATGATAAATGTTTTGAATTATTTGATTCGATTGAAAGTTTCTTGGTAGGCTCTAATTTTAAGAATTTTTCATTTAAGTCTTGGATTATTTATATGATGGCAATCTTAGATTGTTTTTCTTTGGAAGAAGCAAAGAAAATGCTTGTCCGATTTTCGATTGAAAAGAAAGATCAGCAAAAAATTATTTTTTTAAAGAAAAATTCTAATTTGAGTAAACAGCTTTTGATTGAACAGATAAATTTGGATGAGGTTTTTGATGGTTTTAAAACTTTGAGTGTTGAGGAGATGATCTTTTTTTATTGTAAGAATAAGAAAATCTTAGTTCAACAATGTATTGATGAGGATTTAAAGGAAATTATTTCCAAAGGAGTATTTAATGGAGCGAATGGATCGAGTTAATCAAATGATAAAGCGTGAAGTTTGTAATATTATTCAGCGAGAGCTAGAAGATCCACGCTTGCATCTTGTTTCAATTAGCAGGATTGAAGTAAGCAAGGATTTGCAGCATTCTAAGGTTTATTTTAGTGTTTTAGGGGAAGAAGAAAGAGTAGAGGGTGCGCAAAATGCTCTCAATAGTGCACGTAGTCTTATTCGAAAACGTGTCGCCCAAAGAGTGCGTCTTAAATTTATTCCAGACTTTAGTTTTTATCACGATAAATCTTTGGAATTTAATATTGAACTTGAGCAGCAATTAGAAAGGTTGAATGATGAACACTAAGAAAATTCTTAATGCTATTAAAAAGGCAAACCATATTTTAATTAGTACGCATATCAATCCAGACTTAGATGGCTTGTCTTGTGAGCTTGTTATGACAAAATATTTAAAATCTCTAGGAAAGAAAGTCTTGATTGCTAATGCAGAAAAAGTGCCTGCAATGTATGAATTTTTAAAGGGTGCAAAGCAAATTAAAAAGATAAGCAAAACAGCGAAACAATGCGATCTTGCTATTATTTTTGATTGCGGTGATTTAAACCGAATAGGAGAGGTTAAGAATTTCTTGCCAGAGGGCATTAAAATTATTAATATTGATCATCATCAAACAAATAAAGAATTTGGCACGTATAATCTTGTTCTTCCAAAGGCATCTTCTAGTGCAGAAGTTTTATTTAGTTTTTTAAATAAACAAAAGTTTAAGCTTACAAAAGAAACTTCAGAGCTTTTGTATTTGGGTATTTTAACGGATACTGGATCATTTCGTTATCAGAGTACTAGTAGCTATACTCATGAGATTGCTGCTCAGCTTTTAAAATTTAATCTTCCAACATCTGATTTATATAAAAAAGTCTATGAAAACTTGAATTTTTCTGACTTAAAAGTTTTATTGGACGTTCTTAAAGATTTTACATCGATAGAAAATGGAAGAATTCTTTGTGTTGATTTAAAGAAGGAAGTCTTATTAAAGTCAGAAGGGAAGTTTGATCTTAGGGATAAGATTTTTTCTTTTTTGAGAATGGTTAATGATTGTGAAGTTATTCTCATTTTCTCAGAAGATTCAAAGAATTTGACAAAGGTCAACCTTAGATCATCTGGAAAAATCAATGTCGCTTCTTTGGCATCTCAATATGGGGGTGGTGGACATAAGGCCGCTAGTGGATGTCGATATAAAGGAAATTTAGAGAACGCAAAGAAAAGCGTTATTTCATCTTTAAGAAGGCAATTTTAAGCTAATGCAAGAACAGAAAAATTCTATAAACGGTATTTTAGTTGTTGATAAGCCATCTGGCATGACATCGCACGATGTTGTTGATGTTGTAAGAAAGAAACTGAAGATGAAACGTGTTGGTCATGCTGGAACACTTGATCCTTTGGCAACCGGAGTTTTGGTTATGCTTATTGGTAAAGCAACAAAACGTTTTATTGAATTTTCGTCATGCGATAAAGAGTATCTTGCGACAATCACACTGGGAAAAACAACTGATACAGCAGATATCGAAGGAAAAATTCTTGAGCAAAAGTCTTTTGAGCATATTAGCGAATCTATGGTTAAGGACGCTTTAAAAAACTTTTCTGGAGAAATTCAGCAAATTCCTCCGATGGTTTCTGCGCTTAAGCATAAAGGTAAGCGTTTATATGAGTTGGCTAGAGAGGGAATAAAAGTTGAGATTAAGCCGAGAACGGTTTATATTTCTTCGATTGAGCTTGTTAAGTTTTCTTTGCCTCATGCTCAGGTTTTAATTAATTGTTCTAAGGGGACATATGTTCGAAAGATTGCTGAGGATGTTGGCTCGCTTTTAGGGTGTGGGGGATGTATTACTCAAATCCGTAGAACTAAATCTGGTTCTTTTGATGTTAGTCAGGCAAAAGATCTAAACAGCATTTCTGCTGAGGATGTTGATCAAAGCATAAAAGATGAGAAATCTAATTTATAAATTATGAAAATAGTAAAAGATTTATCAAAATTTAAAATAAGGAATTCAGTTGCTGCTATTGGTGTTTTTGATGGAGTTCACTGTGGACATCAAGATCTCATCAAGAGGATGATACGCAGAGCAAAGAAGTTGAATCGTAAGCCGGTTGTCATAACTTTTTTTCCTCATCCTGTTCAGGTTTTGAATAAAGACGTTGATGTTTCGCTCTTGGTTTCTCTAGATCATCGTTTTCAGCTTATTGAAAAGCTAGGCGTTGAAACATGTGTTGTCATTCGTTTTACAAAAAAGTTTTCTTTGCTGACTCCAGAAACTTTTGTTAAGAAGTATTTAATTGATTCTTTAAGAGTATCCGAGGTTTTTATTGGTGATGATTTTCATTTTGGAAAAAAGGGTGCTGGAAATGGATGCATCCTTAAGAAAATAGCAAAAACATTTGGTGTTAAGGTTAATATTGTTCGATCTGTAACACATGGAAATAAACGAATTAGTAGTTCGCTTCTTAGGAAATTAATTGCTCAAGGAAAGTTAGAGCATGCCAAAAAACTTCTTGGACGAACAGTCTCAATTCTTGGAAAAGTGATTTATGGTGATCGCATAGGAAAACATATTGGAACTCCAACAGCTAACATTAATCCAGGAAGAGAGATTTTGCCTCCAACAGGAGTTTATATTTCGCGCGTTTATTTAAGAAATAAATCTTTTGGTGCTATTGCAAATGTTGGTTTTAGACCATCGTTTAAAGAGAATAATGCAATTAATCTTGAGGCTCATTTGTTTGATTTTAATAAAAATATTTATGGTCAAGAAATTGAAGTTTTGTTTTTAAAGAAAATTCGCAATGAAAAAAAATTTAAAACAACAAAACTTTTGATTGATCAGGTTGAACGTGACAAGAAAAAAGCCCTCCAGTATTTCTCAAAATAATAATCATTAAAACTTTACTCCACCTTTTTAAATTTTACGAAAAGTGTACATTTTTTCATAACTCTATTTCTTTGTCCAAAATGACACAATATCTGGGATAGAAATTGTAATTTTACACAACTTGTTGTAGGGCATAAAAATATGAGAATTAGATATTGACATGCCTAAATATGTTCTATATACTCATAACTGTGGAATAAAGTGGAGGAAAGTGGAGGAAATCTAAAATGTTTTATGGTGAATATTCGCATAACATAGATAAAAAAGGACGCCTCATACTTCCGGCTCGTTTTCGAGACGTTTCGAAAGAAAATGGAATTGAGCGCTTTTTCCTTACGCGTGGTTTAGATAAATGTATTTTTATGTTCACAGAACACGAATGGATGACCCAAGAGCAAAAGTTCAAAGGTATGTCTTTTACTAAACGCGAAAGCCGCAGTTTTAATCGCATGTTTTTCTCCGGTGCTGCTGATGTTTCTCCTGATAAGCAGGGCCGCTTTATCATTCCTGGATATTTAAAAGATTTTGCACAGATACGAAAAGATGTTGTTGTCATTGGAGTCTCTAATCGCATAGAAATTTGGGATCAGAAAATCTGGAAAGATTTTTATAGTGATTCACAGAATTCATTTGAGGATGTTGCTGAAAACATATTGGACATTTAACTATGGTTACTATGGCAAATAATATTAAACATGTTCCTGTTATGATTAATGAAATCCTTGAGCACTTGGATCTCTTTGAGGGTGCTTGTATCTTGGATTGCACCTTAGGGCTTGGAGGTCACAGCAAGGAAATTGCAAGAAAAATAGGACCTCAGGGTCTTTTAATTGGAATTGATAGGGATGAGGATTCTATTGCTCTTGCTCAGCAAAATTTAGAAGAATTTTCAGGTCGATGTGCTTTTGCTCAAAAAGATTTTAGAGATTTAGATGTTGCATTAGATAGCTTTGGCATTGATCAGGTTGATGGCATTTTGCTTGATTTGGGAATCTCTAGCTATCAGCTTGATACGTCAGAGAGAGGCTTTAGCATACGATCAGATGGGCCATTAGATATGCGCATGGATCGAAATAGTCTCATTAGCGCATATGATTTGATTAATTCGCTTTCAAGTAAAGAAATTTCATCTATATTGAAGAATTTCGGAGAAGAAAGGTGGCATGATCGTATTGCTGATTATTTGGTCAAATCTCGCATAAAGCATCCAATTGAGTCAACGGAAGAGCTTAAGAATATTATTTTAAGAGCAATTCCAAATCGTTTTCAAGATCATCATATTCATCCAGCGACTCGAGTATTTCAAGCATTTCGTATTGCTGTTAATCGCGAATTAGAGGCTCTTGAGATTGCTTTAACGAAAGCTATTCAATATTTAAAGCCAGGCGCATCTATTTGTGTTATTTCATTTCATTCGCTAGAGGATCGTATTGTAAAAGAAAAATTTAAATATTGCGCAAAAGAACAGATCTTAGAAATTATTACTAAGAAGCCTTTGCGTTCATCTGAACAAGAAATTCAAAATAATGCACGCGCACGAAGCGCAAAATTACGCGTAGCCAAACGAATTAAAAGAGGAAAAGAATGAATTTTAGGAAATTTCTAATTATAATGCTAAGTGTGACGGCTGTGACATTGGTTTATATTCAGATGCAGGTCAAGATTTATGATCTAGCTTATCAAGGGAAAAGCCGAGAAACAAAAATATTTAAACTTATTGATGATAATGGTTATGTCTCCTATAATATTGCTAAGCTTAAGTCACCAAATTCTTTGGTAGAGCGATTTTTAGCGAAGAATAGCGATATTGATTTCTTAGATTCTCAAAATATTGTTCAAGTTAAGATCCCAAGTCAACTTGCGGTACAAAAGATTTTTACCCCAGAATCGGTGCTAAAGAAAACAACCGCCATCTTGGCGAGCGTTTTTTCTGTAAAATCTGTTGCAGAAGCAAAATCAATACGATAACACCAATATAATGGCGATCCGTGTATTTTAAAAGACATTCACTCCGATTTGTTTTTCTCTTCCTTTCCTTTTTCTTTTTGCTTGTATTCTTTGTTTTTAAATTAATCATGATTCAGGTTTTTAAATCTGAATATCTTTCAAATCTTGCAAAAAAACAACATAGTTATGTCTTAAAGCTTGAGCCTAAAAGAGGAACGATTTACGATCGAAAGCTTCGTCCTTTGGCCCTGAATGTGGCTGCGTTTTCATTATATGCATCGCCGCGCACTATGACCGAAGATCAAAAGATCAGGGCTGTGAAGGTTTTAAGTGGTGCGCTAAATCTTAAAAAAAGTTTTTTAGATGGCCGTATGAATCGAGACAAGAATTTTATTTGGATCGCTCGAAAATTATCTCCAAAAAAGGCTGAGAAAATAAGGGCTCTGAAGCTTAAGGGGTTAGATTTTATAAAGGAAACTAAGCGTTATTATCCTGGGCAGTCTTTGGGAGCACATTTTATAGGATTTGCAGGGATAGATAATTATGGGCTAGAAGGTCTTGAGTTAAAATATAATGATTATTTGCGTGGTCAATTTGGAATGGCTCAAATTTTGCGTGATGCCAAACAAAGAGATCTTTTGATTCAAGAAAGTTTTTTGCAACCTAAGAATGGCTATGATCTTGTTTTAACTATTGATGAAACTATTCAATATTTTGCTGAAAAAGCTTTAGATAAAGCATTTGTAAAACATGATGCAAAGGCTGCATGCATTATCATTATGAATCCCAAAACAGGAGAAATATTAGCTCTTGCTAATCGTCCAACGTATGATTTGAGTAATATTAAATCTAATTCTTTAGATAGTCGTCGTAATCGAGCGGTAAGTGATATGTTTGAGCCTGGATCGGTTTTTAAAATTGTAACAGCTTCTGCCGCATTGCAAGAGGGGGCGGTTGTTGAGAGTGATGAAATATTTTGTGAAAATGGAGAGTACCGCGTTGCTAATCATATCCTTCATGATCATCATTCGCATGGAATGTTAACTTTTAGAGAAGTTATAGAGCAATCAAGTAATATTGGAACGGTGAAGGTTGCGCAGAAGCTTACAGGCGAGACTGTTAATCATTATGCACGCTTGTTTCAGTTTGGAAAGAAAACTGGTGTTGATTTACCCGGAGAGGTGCCAGGAGTGCTTAAGCCTGTGTCACGTTGGTCCGGAACATCGATTGGAGCCGTTCCTATAGGACATGAAGTAGGAGTAACAGCTTTACAACTTGTTTGTGCGGTATCAGCAGTAGCCAATGATGGTATTTACATGAGGCCATTTATTGTTCAATATATTCGGGATCAGAATGGAGATATTGTAGAAGGTTTCTTGCCACATCCAATTACAGAATCTATTAATCGGGAAACAGCAAGTCGCGTTCGAGATATTTTAGTTGGGGTTGTTGATAATGGAACTGGACGCAGAGCAAGGATTAAGAATGTAAAGGTTGCAGGAAAAACTGGGACAGCGCAAAAGATTGTTGATGGTGTTTATTCTCATAGCAAATTTTATGCAACATTTATTGGGTTTGCTCCAGCTGATGATCCTAAGCTTGCTATGGTTGTATTTTTTGATGAGCCTCATCCCAGTCATTACGGAGGAACTGTTTCTGCTCCAGTTTTTAGAGAAGTTGCAGAAAATGTGCTAAAATACCTTGGAGCCAGTAGAGGAAATTAGAAAAAATGAAATTAAAAGATTTACTTAAAGATATTTACAGTTTTGAAATCGAAGAGCATTTTCAGCTCTATGATATTCATGGCATTTCTTGTGATTCAAGAGACGCTCAAGAGGGAGGGATTTTTGTTGCCATCAGGGGATCTGGCGTTGATGGTGCTGATTTTATTGATGAGGCTATTTCTAAAGGTGCCGTTGCTGTTGCTATTGATCAGAATGAAGTAATAAACTCTTTTAACAAGAATGTTTGCATTCTTAAAGTTGAGAATACAAGAAAGTTTTTAGCCGAAGCCGCAGGCCAAATTTATAATTTTCCTTGGGAGCAAATAAATTGTTTTGGAATTACTGGAACCAACGGAAAAACAACAATTTCATATTTAATAGAATCAATCCTTAAATCTGCCCAAAGGAAATGTGGCGTTATCGGAACAATCAATTGTCACTATAGCGGCCAGGTAATTCCTATTAATAATACGACTCCTAGCATTGTTGATATTTGCCACTATTTAACTGATATGAAGATTAGAAACGTTCGCGACTGCATCATGGAGGTTTCATCTCATGCCTTGGATCAAGATAGAGTTTTAGGAATAGATTTTAAAACGGCAATCTTCACCAATTTAACCCAGGATCATCTCGACTATCATCAAAGCATGGAAAGTTATTTCTTGGCAAAATCGAAGCTTTTTTCAACGCTTTCAAAGGATTCTTGTGCGGTTATTAATACTGATGATGTTTGGGGTCAGAAAATGATAGAGAGAACACAGGCAAAAGTAATAACTTATGGAATTGATCGTCAAGCTGACATTATGGCAAGCGATATCTCTTTAGCGTTAAATGGATCTAGATTTATACTCAAAACAAATGATGTGCATTCTGAGTTTGAAACAACTTTGATTGGACGGCATAACATTTATAATATTTTGGCAGCAGTTGCAGCTTGTTTAAATTATGGTGTTAGTTTTGAAGATATTCAATCAGGCATTGAATATCTAAATTTTATTTCAGGCAGACTTGAGCCAATTATCGAGGATCAAAATTTCTTTATTTTTGTTGATTATGCGCATACAGATGATGCTCTAAAGAATGTTTTGCAGACACTTCAAGATGTTAAGACTGGAAAGCTTATTGTTGTTTTTGGATGTGGTGGAGATCGAGATAAAACAAAAAGAATCAAAATGGGTGCTGTTGCAAGTGCGCTTTCAGATTTTGCCATTATCACAAATGATAATCCTCGAAGTGAAAATCCTCAAGAGATTGCACATAAGATTTCTTCGGGATTTGATCATGATCGATATTTGATGATTCTAGATAGAAGAGAAGCCATCAAGAAGGCTTTTTCGATGGCAGAAAAGAATGATATTGTTTTAATAGCAGGAAAAGGTCATGAAAATTATCAAATTCTGAAACATGAAACAATTCATTTCGATGATCGGCAAGCTGCCAGAGAGTGCTTGGCATGATGACTGTTAAGGAAATTATAAGCTTAACAAATGGGCGCCTAATTCATGGTGACTTAAAGCAAAAATCTAGTGGAGTTTCAACGGATTCACGAACAATTAAGAAGAATAATCTTTTTATTGCGTTAAAGGGAAAAAGATTTGATGGGCATAAATTTCTATTATCTGTTGCGCGAAAGAATATAAAGGTCGTTTTAGTATCAAAAAAGCCTGAGAAGAAGTATTCGAATATTTCTGTTATTCTTGTTAAGGATACATCTTTTGCTTTGCAAGACCTTGCTCGATCGCATCGTGAGAATTTTCAAATTCCTGTCATTGCAATTACAGGAAGCTGTGGAAAAACAACAACAAAAGAGTTGATCGCTTCTGTTTTGTCAAAGAAGTTATGTGTTCTTAAGAACTTTTCGACAGAAAATAACTTCATTGGCGTCTCTAAAACAATTTTAGAATTAAAGTCAAAGCATGATGTTTTGATTTTAGAGTTTGGGACAAATCATTTTGGGGAAATTAAAAATCTTGTAAATATTGCCAATCCTACAATTTGCGTATTGACCAATGTTGGCAAGTCACATCTTGAGTTTTTAAAGACATCAGCTGGCGTTTTTAAGGAAAAAAAAGGAATATATGCAAATTTAGAGAAATCTGGAACTATTATTTTTAATAGGGATGATGAATTTTTATCTAAAATTTTTAAAGAAAAAACTTTAGCGCAGAAACTTACTTTCTCAATTAATCAAAAATCTAATATCCAGGCCTTAAAAATACAGCGGATGCCAAAAGGAATTCATTTTTTTGTTGGAAAGCAAAAGTTTTTTGTAAACTCTTTCTCTTATTCTGGAGTTTACAATGCGCTTTGTGCGATTTCCGTAGGTACGCTTTTTAATTTTCCTAAAAAAACTATGGCCCTAGCTCTTTTAAAAGCAAGATTACCAGGACAAAGACAAAGCTTATGTTTTACAAAAAAGAAATTCTGGATTATTGATGATAGCTACAACGCAAATCCTCTTTCTGTTAAGTTTGCTTTAGAGTCTCTTTGCTATCTTCCAACAAAGAGAAAGAGAATCTTTGTTTTTGGGGGCATGGGAGAGCTTGGCCGATCATCATCTCAAGCTCATAAAGATATTGGTCATTTGATTGATAAGAATAAAGTGGACTATTTTATAACAATTGGGAAGAATGCTCGTCTTGCAATAAAGGCAGTTGGCCAAAGACATATTTCGACTTTAAGCTTTGATTCTTGTAAACCTGCTTTGACATTCTTGAAAAGTTTTGTTTGTGCTGGTGATTCCGTGTTAATTAAAGGTTCTCGCAGCTTTCACCTTGAAGAGATTGTTTCTCAGCTAAAAAAATAAATTTAAAGGAATCTCTTTAAATTTCCTATCATTTTTATATAATATGATTAATACTAATATTTAAGGAGCTTGCATGTTTTATTTCTTTTCGACCCTTCGGGACACATATCCTCAGCTTAATATTTTTAAATATATTACATTTAGGGCAGGTGCTGCGGCTGTAACGTCTTTTTTGTTATGTATTTTTTTTGCTCCTATGATCATTCGAAAATTGAAGCAGCATAAGATTGGAGAAGATGTTAAAAGAGAGTACTGTGAAAAATTATCGGATATGCAAAAGGATAAGCAAGGCACTCCGACAATGGGAGGCATCTTTGTTATTGGAAGTATTTTGTTTTCTGTTTTGTTATGGTCTGATTTAACTAGCCCTTATATTTTGATTACGATTTTAACATGTGCTTGGCTTGCGGTTCTTGGCTTTGTTGATGATTTCTTAAAGATTGCTCATGGAAAACATCGTGGAATTCGTGGCTGGACAAAATTGCTTTGGCAATCTATTTTGGGTTGCTTGGTTGGGTATTTTATTTTCTGGCGTCCTGAAATATCAACGGTTCTCGATGTTCCTTTTTTCAAATCGTTAATACTTAATCTCGGTATTTTTTATATTCCTTTTGCTATTTTGATTATTGTTGGAAGTTCAAATGCTGTAAACCTTACAGATGGGCTAGATGGGCTTGCATCGGGATGTGTTTTAATTGTTGCGATGGGTCTAGGAGCCCTTTCGTATATTTCTGGTCATTTTAATTTTGCTGAGTATTTATTTTTACCATATATAGCTGGAGGTGGAGAGCTGTCAGTTTTTTGTGCAGCGATTGTTGGTGCTAGTTTAGGTTTTTTATGGTTTAACTGTTATCCGGCATCGATTTTTATGGGGGACACAGGTTCTCTTGCGCTCGGTGGAACTTTAGGAATAATTGCAATTTTAATTAAAAAGGAATTGCTTCTTGTCATTCTTGGAGGGATATTTGTTGCTGAGGCCTTATCCGTAATTTTGCAGGTCGCTTCTGTTAAAATACGCAAAAAACGCATGTTTAAAATAGCTCCTTTTCATCATCATCTTCAATTCTTAGGTTGGAATGAATCTAAAATTATTATACGATTTTGGATTGTTGCTATTATTTTAGCCTTCATAACATTAACAACGCTTAAGATTAGATAATCTGTGGATCTGAATAAGAAAAAAATTACAATTATTGGCTTTGGACGAAGCGGAGCCGGGATTGCAAGCCTTGCAATTCAACTTGGTGGAATTGTTCAAGTTTCTGAGTGCGCATCAAAACAAAAAGTTTCTGATTCTATTTTTCAGGCAAATCTTGGGATTGATATTGATTTTGAATCAGATGGTCACAGCGAAAGTTTTATTAAGAATAGTGATTTTGTTATTTTGAGCCCTGGTGTGCGATTTGATTCTCAGTCTGTCAAGTGGGCAAAAGAAGAAAATATTTCATGCTTTAGTGAAATTGAGTTTGCGTCGATGTTTTGTAAGGGGCTGATTGTTGCGATAACAGGAAGCAATGGAAAAACAACTGTATCGACTTTGATTGATCAAATGCTTCGCGCTGGCGGTAAGAAAACATGTTTGTGCGGGAATATCGGATCGGCGTTTTCGAAACATGTTTTAAGTCTTTCGGAGGATCAGATTGTTGTTCTTGAGGTGAGCTCATTTCAATTAGAATCCATTAAGAATTTTCATCCACATATTGCAGTATTGCTTAATTGTACTCAAAATCATCTTGATCGTCATCGAGATATGGACGAATATTTTGAAGCAAAATCTAAAATTTTTCTTAATCAAAATAGAAATGATTATGCTGTTATTAATTTTGATGATGATCGTATAAAAAATAATGTCTCTAATATTAAATCAAAAGTTGTTTATTTTAATGGTCCTGATAATTTAAAGAAATATTCAAAAGAGAATCCAAATTTTCTTGCTGCAAGAGGTGTTGCTCATTTATTTGAGATAGAGGATGAAGTTGTAGACCAAGCTATTAAAGATTTTAAAGGTGTTGAACACAGGCTTGAGCGAGTACGATGCATTGATGATATTGTTTTTATTAACGATTCAAAGGCAACGACGGCTGAAGCTGGACGTTGGGCTCTTGAGAGGGCGGATCGTCCAGTGGTTATGATTTGCGGAGGACGAGATAAGAATATTGATTTCAAAGTTTTAAAAAATATTGTTAAAGAGAAGGTAAGGGTGATGGTTGTTATTGGGGAGTCTCGAGAAAAGATTAAGGATGCGTTTTGTGATATTATTGATGTTCAGATGGAAGATGATTTAGAGAAAGCTGTTTTGAGGGCTAAAGAGTTTTCTAGTAAAGGCGATTGCGTATTATTTTCACCGATGTGTACTAGCTTTGATATGTTTAAGAATTTTGAAGAGCGCGGGAAAGTTTTTAAAAACATAGTTGAGAAATTATAATGAGAGATTTGAGAATATCGATTGGCGTTATTGTGACAGTTTTACTTTGTCTGGGCGTTGTTATGATTTTTAGTTCGAGCGGAATTTATGCGTTGCAAGAACTTGGATCTAGTGGATATTTTTTACAAAGGCATTTGGTTTATTTGGTGATTGGATTTATGTGCATGGTGGCGTTTATGGCTATTGATTATCGAATTTTAGCGCGTTATGCAAAGCCAATTTTAATTGGATCTATTGTTTTACTTTCTTTAGTTTTGATTCCAGGAATTGGAACAGAGGTTTATGGGGCTCGTCGGTGGTTTCGATTTCTCGGGTTTGGTTTTCAGCCTTCTGAGTTTGTTAAATTGGCAGTTTTAATTTATGTTGCAGATTTTATAGCACGCAAACAGCATAAGATGAAAAGTTTTCTGCATGGATTTTTTCCGCTTATGTGTGTTTTGGGAGCTATTTCGTTTTTAATCCTAAAGCAGCCAGATCTTGGCACAACTGTTTTGATTGCTGCAGTTGTTTTTATAATGCTTTTTATTGCTGGAACTCGTTTTTTGTATTTATCCGGTATTCTTGTATTGAGTCTTCCTGCGGCATATTATTTAATCGCACGTGTTCCGTATCGATTGAGACGTATTCAGGCGTTTCTTGATCCTTGGAGCGATAAGCAGGGTGCTGGATTTCAGCTTGTTCAATCACAGATTGCATTGGGCTCAGGTGGAATTTTTGGTATTGGTTTGGGAAAAAGCATGCAAAAATTGTTTTATCTTCCAGCTGCTCATACAGACTTTATTTTGTCAATTATTGGTGAGGAGCTAGGACTTCTAGGCACAGTGACGGTTGTTATTTTATTTGTGCTTTTTATTTGGCAAGGCGCTAGAATAGCAAAACGAATAGAGGAGCCTTTTGGATATTTCTTAGCAATTGGGATCGTCTCACTGATAGGTTTGCAGGCAATTGTTAATATTGGTGTTAGTATTGGTGCTTTTCCAACAAAGGGATTACCGTTACCGTTTATTAGTTACGGTGGATCTGCTTTAATCATGCAAATGATTTGCGTCGGAATATTGTTAAATATTTCAAGAATTCAAGATTTACTTTAAGAGGATTTATGAAAATAATTATTGCAGCAGGAGGAACGGGTGGGCATGTTTTTCCAGCAATATCAACTGCACAAGAATTGCTAAGGTCTCATCAAGTTATTTTTTTTACGACTGATGGTTTGGCTGCAGAAATTATAAAGAAATCTAAATTTCAGCCTTGGATAGTTTGTCAAAAGAAAAGGTCATCAGATAATATTATTATTTTTGTAATAAAAATGATTCAAGCTGCGAGGGAGTGTTTTTATATTTTAAGAAAGATTTTACCAGATGTTGTTGTTGGCTTTGGAGGCTATCCGTCGTTTCCAGTTGTTTTTGCTGCTTGGATTCTAAAAATTCCGGTTGTCATTCATGAGCAGAATGTTGTTGCTGGTCGAGCAAACCGATTAGCGGCAATGTTTGCTAGTAAAATTGCCATTAGTTTTGATGAAGCAAGTCGATACTTTGATTCTAAAAAGGTTGTTTTGACCGGATGTCCTTCACGTTTCACGAGTAATCAGACAAGAACCCGAGAAGATTTTGAGAGTTTTGATTTTAAAATCGGATGTCCAACAGTTCTTGTTTTTGGTGGGAGTCAAGCAAGCCAAAGAATTAACAAGGCATTTTCAGAGGCAGCTGTCTTTTTTAAAGGGAATTTTAATTTTCAGTTCATTCATATTTGCGGCAAAGACGATTATTCTAAGCTTTGGAAGAAATATTCTGAAAATAAATTAAATTTTAAGCTTTTTGATTTCTTTGATGACATAGGATCTGCTTATCGTGTTGCGGACTTAGTTATTGCACGATCAGGCGCCTCGACAATTTCTGAACTTATTGCATTTAAAAAGTATTCGATTTTAGTTCCGTATCCATCCGAAAAAGTTCATCAAAAAGAAAATGCTTTAGTGCTTTCGAATTTGGGTGTCTCTACAGTCATTGAGGATTCGAATCTTTCTTCGAACCGGCTGTATAATCAAATTTTGTCATTCTTCAAAGATAAAGAGAATAAAATAAATTTAGATAAAAATTTATTTCCGGAATCGGATATACAGGCATCTCAGCGTTTGGCTCAAGAAGTAGAGAGGACTGCTTTTTGAAGAGATTAACATTTTTTATTTTAGTAACATTACTCTTGGGATTTCTTCCTGTTTCATCGGCATCAAGCGAATGGAAAGAATTGAAGGGGCGTCATTTTGTTATATATTATAAGTCTTCACCTCGCGATTTTATCAAGACGGTTTTAGATTCTGCAGAGGATTATTATTATACGATTATTGATGATTTTGGATTCACAAGAGATAAGATTTGGACATGGGATGAACGGGTGAAAATTTATATTTATGATAGTCAAGATGATTATATTACGGGTGCCAAGCAGGCCCATTGGTCGGCTGGATCAACAATGTTAGGTTCAAAAACAATACGAACATTTCCGTCGGCTCATGGTTTTTTTGATTCACTTTTGCCTCATGAACTTGGGCATATAATTTTTAGAGATTACGTTGGATTTGAATCTAAGATTCCTTTATGGTTTGATGAGGGTGTTGCGATGTATCAGGAAAAAGCAAAACGCTGGGGTTCAAATCAGCTTGTGAGTCAGGCGATTAAAGAAAAAACTTTTAAAAATTTATCAGAATTAACTCTTACGCGTAAATCGACGCAGGAGGATGTTAATTTATTTTATGCAGAATCAGCAAGTATTGTTTATTATTTGATTTCTGAATTTGGAAGTTTTAGATTTCAGAATTTTTGCCGAAATCTTAAAAAAGGATTATCGTTTAATCGTTCACTTAAAAAAGCTTATTATCGTTTTTCTAATGTTGAGCAGTTAAATAAAGCTTGGGTATCATA
The DNA here is from genome assembly GCA_964648665.1 of uncultured Planctomycetales bacterium. Classification (GTDB taxonomy): domain Bacteria; phylum Omnitrophota; class Gorgyraeia; order Zapsychrales; family Aceulaceae; genus Aceula. The sequence continues at coordinate 214,425 of CAZYOA010000001.1, forward strand.
TTTAAAAAATGACTAAATATTATCATCTTATAGGAATCGGTGGAATTGGCGTCGGAACATTGGCGTTACTCTTTTTAGATAATGGGATTTCAATTAGTGGATCAGATCTTGCAGATAATGATATGACTCGGCTTTTAAGAGATAGAGGGGCGAAGATTTTTATTGGGCATTTAGCTGAGAATATTTCAAATCCAGATTGTGTTATTTGCTCATCAGCTATATCACAAGATAATCCGGAAATCATTGAAGCAAAGAAAAAAAAGATTTTAATTAAAAAAAGAGGTCAGGCGCTTGCTGAGTTGGTTGAGGAAAAAGAGACGATCATTATTGCAGGGGCACACGGAAAAACAACGACAAGTGCTTTAGTTGCACATATTTTATCTATTGCTGGATTAGATCCAGCCGCTGCCATTGGAGGAGTTGTAAAGACGGGCCAATATAGTAGTCTTTGTGGAAAGGGAAAGCATTTTGTTGCTGAAGCAGATGAAAGCGATGGATCATTTTTATATTTTCATCCGAAACAAGCGATTATTACTAATGCTGATTTTGAGCATGTTGATTTTTATAAAAATTTGGAAAACTTGATTGATGCATATAAGAAATTTATTTCTCAGATTCATGAAAATGGAAGTCTTTTTTATTGTGGTGATGATAAAACGTTAAATCAATTAGCTCAAGAATTTAAAGGATCAAAAACAAGCTACGGACTTGATTCTAGTAATGATATTTTTGCAGATGAAATCATATCAAATGGTTTTAAAACTAAATTTTGTTATCACGGCAAAGAACAAGATAGTTTTGAATTTGAACTTAATATTCCGGGATATCATAATATCTTAAATGCGTTAGGGGCTATTGGAATGTCATTGTCGTTGGGTGTTTCTGTGGAAAATATTAAGAAAAGTTTAGAAACATTTCAGGGCGTGGAAAGACGTTTTTCTTGGCATGGAGATTTCAAGGGTGTTTGTGTTGTTGATGATTATGCACATCATCCAAAGGAAATAGCTGTAACGCTTAAAGCTGCAAAGAATTTTAAGAAGAAGAGAGTTGTTGTTGTTTTTCAGCCTCATCGGTTTTCAAGAACGAGTCATTTTAAGGATGAGTTTGTTGATGTTTTACAAAATTGCGATCAACTTATTATTACTGATATCTATAGCGCTAGTGAAAAACCTCAGGGTCAAATATCAGCGTCTATGATCTGCGATGAAATAAGTCAGAAACGAGAAAATTTCGCTGTTTATCAAGAATATGATTGTATTGTTGATTATCTTTTAGAAAACTCTGTAGAAGGGGATTTTGTTTTATTTTTAGGTGCTGGAAATATTAACCGATTAGCTAAGAAGCTTTCTGAACAATTGGCAGGGTGAGTATAAATGAATTTTAATTTTGATATTGATAAGAATATTTTTGAAAAACGTATTGGTGTTTTGATGGGCGGATGTTCTTCTGAAAGAAATATTTCGATTAAGTCAGGAACAGCTGTTTATAATGCATTGAAAGAGTCAGGGTGTTCTGTTTTATTAATTGATATTGTTTCTGAGGATGAAAATGAAGTAGTTGATCAGCTAAGAAGTCAGGAAGTAGATCTCGCTTTTATTGCACTCCATGGTCGCTTTGGAGAGGACGGAATAATTCAGAAGATTTTAGAGAAATTGAGAATTCCGTATTCTGGATCAGGTCCAGCTGCAAGTCGCATTGCAATAAATAAAATTCTGACTTATGAAGCGATCAAAGAAAAAAACGTTCAAGTTTCGCCCTACATTGCACTTTCTTCTGATACAAGTAATGATTATAATCAGATTATTAAAAAAGAATTTTCAGGCGAATCTCTTATTGTAAAACCATGTTCTGAAGGTTCTAGTATAGGTATTAATATTATTAATAATTATAATAATTTAAATGATGCGATTACGAAAGCTTTTTGCTATGATAAAGAAGTTATTGTTGAGCAATATATTTCTGGTAGAGAGTTTACTGTTGGAATTATTGGTTCTGAGCCCTTGCCTGTTGTTGAAATTTGTTCGAAAAATAGTTTTTTTGATTTTTCAGCTAAATATGAAGATGGCGAGACTAAATATATTGTTCCAGCGCAGATTGGCAATGATATTGCAGAAAATATGCAAAAAATTGCAAAATGCGTGCATGAAGCTGTTGGTTGTGTTGACTTGTCGAGAACCGATTTTATTTTAGGCGATGATGGTGTGGCTTATGTTTTAGAGGTTAATACGATCCCAGGTATGACAAATACGAGCTTGCTTCCTAAGGCAGCATTAGCGATCGGTATTGATTTTAAAAAACTTTGTTTAATCTTAATGAGTTTAACTTATGGCAAAACGATATAAAAGACGTAAAAAGCAAACATTTAATTTCTCGATCTTTCAAGGTCAGTTTGTCCGTTATTTTGTTGCAATCCTTTTAATTGGATTTATTGTTTTTATATCAACAAAGAAGGGTATTCAGGCTTTTAGAAATTTATCTTATTTTAAAGTTTCATCTATTCGTTCTTCGACGGGAGAGATTTTTAAAGAAGAAAAACGCTTTTCTTATTTAAAAGGAAAAAATATTTTCTCAGTTGATCTTCAGGAATTTGAGCGTCAATTGAGATGGGCATATCCTCAGGCAAAGAGTGTGCGCGTGTTGCGTCAATTGCCAAATGTGATTACGGTTGAGATTAGTGAGCGTGTGCCGTTTGCAATTATTTCAATTGCTCGATTAAATGTAACTGTTGATGAAAAGGGATTTGTTGTTTCTAAAACAGCGGTAAATAAAAATCTTCCTCTTATTCTTGGCGTTTCATATCGATCAGATAAAGTATTGGTTGGTCGTGTCATCGAGAGCAAGAGCGCTCAGCTTGCTATTTCAATCTTAAAGGCATTTAAAAGTGAATCTCTATCATCACGTATTAAAATTGAAAAAGTGAATATCGGGAATTTATCAAAAATTTATTGTTATATTAAAGATGGACCAGAGGTTATTATCGACCAGGATCGTGTTACAGAAAAAACTAAGACTTTAAAAATGGTGCTTAATAAAATGAGCGTAAAAATCGAAGATCTTCGATATATTGATTTACGATTTAAAGAGCCTGTTATAAGGAAGAAATGATCAAGGAAAAGATTTATTGTGGTCTAGATTTGGGTTCTCAGAAAATCAAGGCGAGTATAATGCGGATTTCAAAGGATCAACTTGATCTTTTGGGTGTTTCGCAAATTAATGCTCAAGGTATCTTAAGTTCATCAGTTACTGACTTAAGAGAGCTTTGTGATTGTACGCATCGCATTCTATCAGGCTTGTCTAAGAAATCTGGCATAAAAATTAAGAATGTTAATCTTGGTCTGGGTGGTCATCTAGTTGATAGCCGTAACAGTCAGACAGTTATTCCTCTTACAGATCGAGGAAGCAAGGTGATTACATCTTTTGATATTCGAAAAATTAGTCGGCAAACTTGTCTTTTAGGTGTAAATTTAGATGAGCGATTATTTCATAATTTCCCAACACGATACGTTGTTGATGGTTTTAATGTTGCGACGAACCCTTTGGGGTTGTATGGACGAAAGCTTGAAGTAGACAGTCTTTTGTTAGTTGCAAAGAATAATTTAGTTAATAACATTTATAAATCTGTTAATCAAGCGGGTTTTGAGATCTCAAGAATCTTTTTTTCTTCGCTTTCTGCTGCTAAAATTGGCTTATCTTCGCAACAAAAAAAAGATGGATGTCTTTTTGTAAGCATAGGAACTGAAGTGACGGATATTTTATTTTTTAAAGATTATCTTTTGAAAGCTGTACGGATTATTCCTTGGGGCGGAAATCATTTAACGAATGCAATTAGTAAAGAGCTTGGCTTGCCGTTTGATTTGTCTGAGGATATCAAGCGATCATATGCATCTGTTTCGGATTGCGACCAAGAAGTCGAGCAGGGTGAAATTTTAGTAAAAAAAGATTCTGGATATATTCCAATACAGCGAGGAGATGTTTCGAAAGCAATTTGTTCATCGGTGCATGATTTTATTAAGCAATTCTGTAATCTTCTTAATCAGGAGAAAATTATTGAACATTTATCTCAGGGTATCGTTATGAGTGGGGGTGGATCTTTGTTGCCTGGATTGCTTGAACAAATTGAGAAGAAAACAAAGTTGCAGACTCAAATCGGAAAAGTTGGGGTTGAGTCTAGGCGCTTAAGTAATCCGGCTGTTTATGCGGCAGCAATAGGTTTAGCGCAAGATAATGGCAAGGATTCGTTGAATAATATTTTTTCACCAAATGAAAGTGGATCAGTGGTTAAGCGTTTTTCTAATCGAGTTAAAGAAATTTACCAGGAGTATTTTTAATGAATAGTTTAAAAGATTCAAAAGTTGTTGTTACGGGTGGAGCTGGGTGTATTGGTTCTTTTGTTGTTGATGAAGTTTTGCGACAGGGTGCCAAAGAAGTTGTTGTTGTTGATAATTTTGTACGTGGATTAAAGAAAAATATTGAACCTGCCTTATCAACGGGAAGAGCACGTTTGATGGAGGAAGATATTAGAGATGCTGATGCTATGAAAGAAGCTTTTAAGGGTGTTGATTATTGTTTTCATTTAGCATCTTTAAAAATTATTCAGTGTAATGCTGAACCTCGTCATGCTTTAGAAGTTAATGTTGATGGAACATTTAATGTTTTAGAAGCATGTGCACAAAATAATGTTAAAAAAATTGTTTTATCTTCAACCGCTTCAGTTTATGGACATGCGGATAATTTTCCGACTCAAGAAACTCATCATCCTTATAATAGTTATACTTTGTATGGTGCTTTTAAGGTTGCCAATGAATTGATGTTTCAGTCCTTTTACCAGATGAATGGACTAAAGTTTAATACTCTTCGTTATTTTAATGTTTTTGGGCCGAGAATGGACGCGCATGGAAAATATACAGAAGTTTTGATTCGTTGGTATCAGTTGATTAAGAAAGGTGAGCAGCCTTTAATTTATGGTGATGGAAAGCAAACTATGGATTTTATTTATGTTGAAGATGTTGCGCGCGCAACCGTTTTAGCTTTAACGGCAGATACTTGTAATCAAGTTTTTAATTGCGCAAGCGGAAAAGAAACCTCGCTTGAAGAACTTTGTTGTGCACTGCTAGAAGTTATGAAATCTGATTTAAAGCCAAAGTATATAGACATGCCAGCGGATAGGAATAAAATTGAAGTTCTTAGACGATTGGCAGATGTTTCAAAGGCAAGAGAAAATATTGATTTTCAGGTTGAGGTTGACTTAAGGCAGGGGCTAGAAAGACTTGTGCAATGGCTTGAGGCGGAGAAAATTTAATGAAAATGATACCTATCACGCGTCCTTTTTTAGGTGAAGAAGAGGTTGAGGCAGCAGCGCGATCTATTCGCTCGGGTTGGGTTACGCAAGGTCCAAAAGTTAAGGAATTTGAAGATGCTTTTGCGTCGTTTGTTGGCGCCAAACATGCTTGTGCGGTATCAAATTGTACAACCGCACTTCATTTAGCTCTGTTGGCGGTTGGGGTTAAGCCTGGTGATGTTGTTATAACTGTTAGTCATTCTTTTATCGCAACAGCGAATAGTGTGCGTTATTGTGGCGGAGAGCCAGTTTTTGTAGATATTGAATCACAGAGTGTTAATATGTGCCCGAAAGCTTTGAAACTTTTTTTAGAGAATGATTGTGAAAAAAGGCCGACTGGTTTATTTTATAAGCATGTTAATCGTTTAATTCGAAAAGAATCGCCTTTGTCTAATTTAGTTGGGCAGGATAAAGGGAAAATAGAGAATGTTGGACGAATTTCTGCTATTGTTGCTGTTCATCAATTAGGAATTCCGTGTGATTTAAGGAATATTTTACCGCTTTCAAATTTGTATAAAATTCCTGTTGTTGAAGATGCTGCATTTGCTACTGGAAGTGAAATTTCTTTTGATGATGGGAAAGTTTGGGAAAAAATCGGAAAGCCTCATGGCGACATTGCATGTTTTTCTTTTCACCCTAGAAAACCTTTGGTCACAGGGGAAGGTGGAATGCTAACAACAGCAAATGAGCAATATGATAGTATGTTTCGCTTGATGCGCCATCAGGGCATGGCAGTTTCAGATTTAGTTCGTCATCAGTCAAAGAAAATTATTATCGAAGATTATATTGTCACTGGATACAATTACCGTATGACAGATATCCAAGCCGCTATCGGTGTCGAGCAGCTTAAGCGTTTACCGGAGATGATTCGAAAGAAGAAAGAAATTTCTGAGTTTTATTTAAAGAATTTCTCAGAAATTTCATGGGCAGAAAAGATTTTAGATCCATCTTATGGTCATTCGAACTGTCAAAATTTTCCTATTGTTTTAAACGAATCTGCACCATTGGATCGAGACGAAATAATGCAATATTTCTTGGATCGAGGTATTTCAACGCGTCCGTGTGTTATGAATTCACATCATGAAATTCCTTATAAATCAGATTTATGGTCTTTGCCAAATTCAGATCGGACTCGCAATCGAGGTATTTTGTTGCCTTTATTTTACGAGATAACTGATCAGGAATTAGAACAAATTGTTGAGGCTTTTAAGAATGTCTAAAGATTTAATTTTATTTCCATTTGGTGGTAGTGCAAGAGAAGCTCTTGTGACAATTCAGTCGTGCTCTATTTTATCTGACGAGTGGAATATTCTTGGTTTCGTAGACGACAACTCGGAGTTAAAAGATAAAGAATGTTGTGATGTTAAAGTTTTAGGAGGGCGTGAAGTTTTTGATCAAAATAAAAATGCTTATGTTTTGGCTGTTCCGGCTCATCCAGATAGTTATTTAAAAAGAAAAATGATTATTGATAATCTTGGCATTGATTTTAAAAGATGGGCAACGATTATTCATTCGAGTTGTGTTGTTTCGAAAGATGCGCAAATAGGCGTAAATACAATCGTTATGCCTTATGGATTTATAAGTTCTAAAGCAAGTATTGGTAATCATTGTGTTATTTTATCGCGATCTATTATTTCACATGATGTAAAAATAAAGGATTATTGTTGCCTTGGTGGCCATGTAACAATCTCTGGATCTGTTGTGATTGATGAGCAATCTTATATTGGATCATCGGCAACAATTCGAGAAGATATTTCAATAGGTAGAGGTGCTTTAGTTGGCATGGGATCTAATGTTGTTGGTAATCTTCAGTCAGGTGTTGTTGTTGTTGGAAATCCGGCAAAAGAAATTCGAAAAGAATAGTATAAAAAATTATACAAGGAAATAAAAATGATCTCAGTAATTTTTCCCGTATTTAATGAGCAGGATAATCTCCAAGAATTATATCAGCGCTTGTCATCCGCGGTAGAAAAGGTAGAGGGGTATGACTTTGAATTTATTTTTGTTGATGATTGCTCGGCTGATAAAACGCCAGAAATTTTAAAAGATTTACATTCAAAAGATCAGCGCGTGAAGATCATTCGATTTGCACGTAACTGTGGAGGTCATGCGGCTCTCATGGCTGGTCTTTATTCTTGCAAGGGTGATTGCGCGATAGCGTTGGCTGCAGATCTTCAAGATCCGCCTGAATTGATATTTGATTTAATTGCGAACTGGAAAGAAGGAGCAAAAATTGTTTGGGCAGCAAGATTAAAACGACAAGGCGAAAGTTTTTCAGTAAAAATATTTTCTAAGTTTTATTATACGTTAATCAATGTTTTAACAAATGTTCAAATGCCGAGTTTGGGAGTTGATGTTTTCTTGGCAGATCGCATAGCTATTGAATCTTTAAAAAGCATGCCAGAAAAACATAGCTCTATTTATATGGCGCTTGCGTGGCTTGGTTTCCCTCAAGCAACAATTGAATATGTTAAAGAAGCAAGAGCTAATGGGGCTTCAAAGTGGAGTTTAAGTAAAAAAATTAAACTTATGATTGATTCGATTTTATCATTTAGTCATGTCTTGATTCGATCAATGAGCATTTTTGGTTTTGTAACAGCGCTTGTTGGCTTTGCCTATGCGGCTTGGATTGTCGGAAAGGCATTGTTGTATGGATTTGCAGTTCAGGGGTGGTCTTCACTTATGGTGGCTATTCTTGTTGTTGGTGGCATTCAAATGATGATGCTTGGTGTTTTAGGTGAATATCTTTGGAGAACATTTGATGAATCTCGTCGAAGACCGAGGTTTGTTATTGAGTATAAAATTGATTAAAGATTATGAAAAGAAATAAAATTGCAATTGAAGTGTTAATTTTTTCTTTAATGTTGCTGTCTTTGGCAATTAAGCATTTGAGTCCATATTTGATTCAAAATCTTTATGCAAATAATGAAATCTTTTTACTTAATTTATTTTCTGGCAATTTAGGCAAGGTTGCAGAATCTGTTGATTTTTATTTGGGTCGATCTCAGGAGGTTCTTTTTGGTCCAGTAAGCCTTATTTTTTCTGGATCAGCTCTTATTTTGTTTTGTTTAAAATATCTTGAGAGATTAACCTTTTGGAAATTTGCCGCCACACTTTTCATCTTCCTTATTATTACAAAATTTGAAATTTTATTTTTTCCACCTTATGGCGATTCGGCAAGCGGGCCTGTCATTGAAGGAATTTGGCTTTTACATAATGATTTTAATTATGCGAAGCTGGCAGGAGAGGTTGTTTTTGTTAGAGGCGGACCGAAAGTCTACCTTTTTTCTTTATATCCGACTTATTTAGCTATTTTGATGAAAATATTTACAAATGGAAAAATGTTTGTCGCCGTGAATCATGTTCTTATCTTTGGAGCCAGTGCGATTATTCTTTCATATTTTCGTTCACTGGCTTATAAAATTTTTAATAAGCGTTTATCTGTATTGTTGACTATTTTTCTTTTATCGTTGCCTCTTGTGCAAAGTCAAATTGAACAAATTAACATGGAAATTCCTGTTCTGTTCTTTGCGATGGCATGTCTTTATTATGTAGCAAATAAGAAGATTCTTCGTGGCGCTCTTTTTGCCGGTCTTGCTATTTTTACAAAATTGTATTCAGTGTATATGGGCGGAGTTGTTTTATTTGTTGGATTATATTTGTTTTTCTTTGCAGAGAAACAAAAAGGAAATTTAAAAGTTCTAGGCTCAAGCATTCTTTCTGTTTTCTTTGCAATAGCGGGAGCACTTAGCTTGTTCTTTTTTATGAATTTGGATGGAAGCAAGGTTGATAAGGTGGGCATGTTTCAGGGATTTTATTTAATCAAGACATTTCCTGTGACTTATTTTTATACGTTTAGTTTTATCGCATTAATTGTTTTTGCAATTTTATTTATTCGAAAGCAGAATAAGAGTGTTTTAAGATCTTTGAATGAGTTTATACTTTCTCATTTCGAAGTTATGGTTATTTTTGTTTGCTCGATGGGGTGGTTTGTTTTATTCTTAAACTCAGGCTGGATTCCTCCACGATATACATTGCTTTTGTTGCCATCGTTGATTCTTGGCGCTTTTTATGTTGCAAACAATTTAATTCAAAATAAGAAATTATTAGAGCAGGGCGTAATGGCTCTAATCTTTATTGGATTTTTGTGTTCCTACGGACTTCCTTATGAGCCTGTTAAAATTCAGGATCATGCGATTACAGAACGAAGCCTTGAATATAGAAATGATGTTTTGTTGCACATGAAACTTGCGAAATTGCTTGAAGAAAAGTATTCAAACTTAATTATTGGTGCGCCATTTACGTTAGCTCAAGTATTAGCATTTCCAGAGATGGGATTTACTTCCAAGAAATTAGATATTATGATTTATCTATATCCGTGCACGTATGGGGGAGTTCGAAATTTTGAAGGATTTGAAAAGATTAACCCAAAAAATATTGTTTGGGTTGGCGTTAAGACTCCGTTTATGTTTAGCGAGCATGTGCCGTATGGTCTGCATGATTTAATTATTGAAGAGCTGGAAGTTGGAAATAAATATGCAAATTTATTTGTCGGTGGATTTTCTGTAAATGCATTGTATCATTATGGTCAATCTTTGGTGCGTCAAATGGAAGCGCATGGTATCAAGAAACCAGAACTTAAAGCTTATTAAGATTTTTCCTGCCAAAAAGAGTAAAAACTAACAAATAAAGCAGTTGGAAGAAGATAAAGAATGATGCGGCTTGCTGTGCATTCAAGGCGCCAGGTTAGGTCAAAGTGTGCCGTTGTGAGGTAAACATAAAGAAGGATAAAACCAAAAAGAACAAAGAAGATGCTAAAAATTTTATTTTCATTTTGAATAAGATTTTTTGGTTTAAATATCCCAAGTAGAAAAATAAATATCCAAATAAAGTTCCACTTCTTATCCGTAAGCTCTGATCCGTAAAAGCCAACAGTTGTTAATAACCCGTTTAGATTGCAAAATTCCAGATTCTTTGTTAAAGGATTAAATAAAACTTCTCGAGTGCTTGGAGCAAGAAAGATTTTAAAAATTATAGTTGCTGCACCTGTGCAGGCAAATCCGATTAATAAAAATTTAATAATTTTAAGTCTTTTATCAGGATCAATATTTTTATTTAAAAACAAATATCCAATGGTAAGTCCAATCAGAAGGAAAAGCATGACGATGCCTTCATTTTTTGCAAACGGCATTAATCCCAGAAATAATCCAGTCAGTAGAGAAAATCTGTGATTCTTTGTTTTCATTGTCAGAGTTAGCAGGATGACGCTGGAAAGAAGAAAATAAGCTAAAACGATATCTGCATATTGAGTTGTGCTCCAGAAAATATAAGAAGGTGTTGTCATTAATAAAACAGACGCTAATAAGGCAACCCATTTTTTTATAAATTGGGAGAGGCCGCTGTAGATGAGAAGTCCGCATGTAGCCGAAAAAATTATAGAAGTTAACGATGCTGCTTTGACGATACCACTTTGAAATACTGAGTAAATCCATGTGTTAATTAACGGAAGCAAGATTGGGTAGCTTGGTTGCGTGTGCCAATGAGCTTTTGCAAAATCTGCCCAACGTTCAGAGCCGAAAACAAGAAATTTGGCTTTCATGTTGTAGAGTCCCCAAGCATCCCAACCACCAGATGGATATTGTTGAGACAAGATGGAGATGCCGATAATCGCAACTCCCCAAGCAATAAATGCTGTTATCCAGAATTTATTATTAATTTTTGGTAATTGATTTTCAGTTTCAATCTTGTTTTCTGGCGAAGAGAAATAGAAAATATTTGTAATAAATAAACTTAAAAGGGTGGCAATATTAATTGTTAAAATTGCGGTTTGATTAAATTCCCTAAAAATAAAGAATGAATAAAATGTGATAGATGCTGATATTCCAAGTCCTAAACCCAGAGATAGGCAGAGAATTAGTAGGCCTGAAATTTGAGGTTGATTTCTAAGAATAAGGCGAATAGTAAAGAATCCGATAAAAAGAGATATCAGATATGTGAGGAGATTAATCATAGTTTACGCTCGACAATTATTTTCCCAAAAGGGTTTATATAGATAGGTTTTCCTTTAATAATGGATAAAATTGATCCAGCTTTTTGAGGTGTTGATGCATCAATAATGTTAATGTGATGAGCTGGATTGTTTAGATCAAGCAAAATTGGTGCAAGTATGTATTGAGCCATCATAAAGCGTCCGTCGTTATCTTCTGGTGTTGGTGTTGTTTCGCTCAAGAATCCAACAATGTCATAATCTTCAAGTTTTTCTTTGAGATCGAAATATTGAAAACCTGGTTCAACTGATCGGTTTGCTACTGTTGTAATCTGAGCCATGATGCTAATAAAATTCAGAACAAGGTTGCTGACGATTAGAATAACAAGTGCGCCAATTAAGAACTTTGATAAATAGGGTATTTTTTTATTTTTCATATTTATAGAATTAAATTTCAACGACATTATATCTTAAAAAAAATGTAAATACAAGGAGGGACGCTTCGCTCTTTACATAGGCAAATATTTTTGGTATAAATAGAACCTGTTTTGAGCAATGATTTTAATAAATTGCGCCTGTAGCTCAGTTGGATAGAGCACTAGTCTTCGGAACTAGGTGTCGGGGGTTCGAATCCACCCAGGCGCGTTTTTTATTTGTTTTTCAAATTTCTAAAAAAAATCGAAATCATCTTTACAAAGGTTTCTTCTTTTTATATGACGATTTCAGTAAATCATAGATGGTTTCCATGCAGATAGAATCTTCTCTTAAAAAAACACCTTTATATCAAAATCATTGTACGCTTAATGCGCGCATGGTTGATTTTGGTGGGTGGCTTATGCCTGTTCAGTATGATGGCATTCTTTCAGAGTATGAGCAATGTCGTAAAAGTTGTGCACTTTTTGACATATCCCACATGGGAGAGATTATGTTTAAAGGAGATCTTGTTAAAGATGGGCTGGATCGAGTTGTTACTTGTTCTCTTCAGGATTTAAAGGTTGGGGCGTCTCGATATGGTTTGATGCTCAACGATGAGGGCGGAGTTGTTGATGATTTAATTATTTTTTGTATTTCAAAAAAAGAATTCTTGCTTGTTGTTAATGCGGCAAATATTAAAAAAGATTTTGATTATTTAAAAAGTCACCTTGTAAGCCCGAATGCGATTTCGGATATTTCTAATATAACAGCAAAGCTTGATTTGCAAGGGCCTTTAGCTCGAGATGTTCTGAAAGAAATTGTGCCTGGCATTGAGAATTTAAAATATTTTTCTTTTGATACTTTCAATATTCTAGGTCAAGAAAGTATTATTAGTCGAACCGGATATACTGGAGAATTGGGATATGAAATCTTTCTAGACTTTGATCATGCAAAAGATGTTTGGGAGAAACTGCTTGATGATCCAAGAGTTGGGCCAGCTGGGTTAGGTGCACGCGATATTCTTAGAACGGAGATGGCGTATAGTCTTTACGGTCATGAAATCACTGATGAAATTTCTCCGTTAGAAGCGGGTTTGAGTCGTTTTATTTATTTAGATAAGAAATTTATTGGAAGCGATTCAATATCAGGACAAAGCAAAGCAGGCTTAAAGCGAAAAATTATTTATTTTGTTTCAGAAACACGTCGATCTCCTCGTCATGGACAGATGCTTTATGATGAAAATCATGCAGAGATTGGAATTGTTACGAGTGGTGTTTTTTCTCCATTTATGGAGAAGGGTATTGGAATTGGTTTAATTAATGTTGACATACAGCTGTTGAGCGATAAAATATTTTTTGGTAATGAAAAAAGCTTGGCAGCAGCAGATTTAGTAAAAAAGCCGTTTTTAAAGAATGGATCATTAAAAAAATAAATCGTTTCAAAAGGAGCTTGTTATGGGTAATGAAGAAGAATATTTCTATACTAAAGATCATGAATGGGTTTGTTTCGAAGAAGGAAGCGCCTTTGTCGGCATTGCAGAATATGCACAGAACGCTTTAGGCGATATTACTTTTGTTGAATTGCCTGAGGTTGGCGTTGAAGTTGATCAATTTGAACAATTTGCCTCAGTTGAATCTGTTAAAGCCGCAAGTGATATTTTTGCTCCTATTTCTGGAAAAATTATTGAGGTTAATCAAAATCTTTCATCATCACCAGAGCTTATGAATAAATCTTGTTATCAAAAAGGATGGATTGCTAAGATGGTGTCATCGGATGTTGGTGAAAAAGATGATTTGATGACAGTCGAGGGATATAGGAAGTTTCTAGAAGGGCTGGATCGTTGAGCTCTTTTATTGCAAACACCGCACAAGATGTTGACGAAATGCTAAAAATTATTGGAAAGAAGTCCATTGATAGTCTTTTTTCTGATATTCAACCACGGCATGAACCAAAATCTTTCAATATTCCGCCTGGTATTTCTGAATTTGAGATTTTAACGAAATTTAATTTAATTGCAGAAAAGAATAATGTAAAGTTAGTTTCTTTTTTAGGAGCTGGTTTTTATGATCATTATGTTCCGCAGGTAGTAGGAGCTCTTTCTTCAAGAGCAGAATTTTATACAGCGTATACTCCGTATCAGCCAGAAACTTCACAAGGCATTTTGCAATCTCTTTATGAATTTCAAAGCATGATAGCGACATTGACAGACATGGATATGGTTAATGCATCTCTTTATGATGGTGGAACGGCTTTATATGAAGCAATGATGATGGCGATCCGTATTAATCGCAGAAAAAAAATTATTATGGATGGTGGTGTTAGCCCAATTTATAGAAAAATTATTCGAAGTTATACTTCAAACCTAGATATTGAATTCAAAGAAGCGAGTGTTGTTCATGGGCGTGCGGATCGTAAAGAAATCCTCGGTATGCTAGATAAAAATACTTCGGCAATTATATTGCAAAATCCAAATTTCTTTGGTGCCATCGATGATCATAGCGATATCATTGAATCTGCACATAAGCTGGGTATTTTGGTTATTGAAAGCGTTTATCCTGTTTCTTTGGGAATTTTAAAGACACCCGGGGAAATGGATGTCGATATTGTTACAGGGGAAGGACAAAGTCTTGGCATTCCATTGAATTTTGGGGGTCCTTATTTAGGATTTATGGCAACTAAAAAGAAATATGTTCGAAAAATGCCAGGTCGCATTGTTGGACAAACTGAAGATAAAGAAGGAAGTCGTTGTTTTGTTAATACATTGCAGGCGAGAGAACAGCATATTCGTCGAGAGAAAGCAACATCAAATATTTGTACTAATGTTGCGCTGTGTGCAGTGCAAGCGTCTATGTTTATGTCTCTTTTAGGAAAGAGGGGACTTATTGATTTGGCTCAATTGAATTTTGAAAAAGCTGAATTTGCACGTGAAATGCTTGAAAGCGTCAAGGGTGTTGAGGTTAAGCGTTCATCGCCTACGTTTAATGAATTTACTGTAAAATTGCCATCTGATGCAAGTGATGTTGTAAAGAAGATGATCAAGAAAGGTTTTGCGGCAGGATTTCCTTTGTCGCGGTATTATCCAGAAATGAAGAATTATTTATTGATTGCTGTAACTGAAAAGCGAACAAGACAGGAAATTATTGATTTTGTAGATGCTTTAAAGGAGGTCTTGTGCAATTAATTTTTGAAAAAAGCGTTGCAGGGCGAAGAGGATATCAACTTCCGAAATCGGACGTTAATGTTACATCAAAGATTCCGTCTCAATATATAAGGAAGACGGAGTGCCAGTGGCCAGAAGTTTCAGAATTAGATGTTGTGCGTCATTTTACAAGACTTTCAAAATTAAATTATTCTGTTGATGCAAATTTTTATCCACTTGGATCTTGTACGATGAAATATAATCCGAAAATTTCCGAAACAGTTGCTAGTATTGATGGATTTGCAAACTTGCATCCTGTTTTGCCGCAATTAGATCCAGATCTTGTTCAGGGCGCGTTACAGGTTCTTTATGAAATGGATCAGCTTCTTTCGGAAATTGCAGGAATGCATTGTTTTACTATGCAACCGTTGGCTGGTGCGCATGGAGAACTAACGGGAGTCATGTTAATTTCTGCATATCATCGCGCAAAAGGAAATAAGAAAAAATATATTATTGTGCCTGATTCAGCGCATGGAACAAATCCAGCAAGCGCGACGATTGCAGGGTATGATATTGTTTCAGTTCCAACAGATAAAAATGGTGTTTTAAGTTTAAAAGATATTGAAGACAAAATTACTGATGAACTTGCTGGAGTTATGCTTACAGCGCCGAATACTTTAGGAATATTTAATTCAGATGTTGATAAGATTTCCGAGGCTGTGCATAAAGTTGATGGGCTTATGTATTATGATGGTGCAAATTTAAATGCAGTGTTGGGTCGTGCGCGTCCTGGAGATTTGGGTTTTGATATTGTTCATATTAATTTACATAAAACGTTTGCAACGCCACATGGCGGAGGTGGCCCTGGATCTGGACCCGTAGGGGTTAAAAAATCTCTTTGTGAATTTCTTCCAATTTCGAGGGTGATTAAGAAAAAAGATGATGTTTATGCTTTGGATTATGATTATTCAAAGAGCATTGGTTATGTAGCAGCATTTTATGGAAATTTCTCCGTTATTTTAAAGGCTTATGTTTATATTATGATGCTTGGAAAAGAAGGATTGAAAGAAGTTAGCGATCACGCGGTTTTAAACGCAAATTATATTATGGAAAGTCTTAAAAAGTATTTTGATTTGCCTTTTGATCGAACATGCATGCATGAATGTGTTTTTTCAGCATCTCGGCAAGAAAAGAATGGAGTTCATGCGATTGATATTGCAAAATTCTTAATTGATAAGGGATTTCATCCTCCGACGATATATTTTCCCTTAATTGTTAAAGAGGCTATCATGATTGAGCCTACTGAAACAGAATCAAAACAGCAAATTGATGAATTTATCGAAGTTATGATTGAAGCTGCTAAACTAGCTGAAAATAATCCTGAGGAATTCAAAAATTTCCCAAAAACAACTTCTGTCTGCAGACCAGATGAGGTCAAGGCCGCTCGCGATGTTGCCTGCAATTATTTCTTAAATAAATGAAACTGAAGAACATTTCTTTTTTAGATCCTCGTAAAAATATTTTATTTGATGATGTTTTGCTTTCTTTAGCTGAGGAACAAAAGGCGTCAGAAACTTTACGATTATGGGAATCGCGCAAACTATTTATTGTTTTAGGAAAAACTTCTAGTCTTGAAGATGATGTTCGCATTGATAATGCTAGAAGAAATAACATTCCTATTTTACGAAGGAGCTCCGGAGGTGGAACTGTTTTGCAAGGGAAGGGATGTCTAAATTTTTCTTTCATTTTATCTAAAGATAGTCATTCTGATTTGCTTATTATCCAAAAATCTTATCAATTTATTTTAAAAAAAGTCATAAAGGCATTAATATCTCTTGGAGTTCAGGCAGTTTGGCATCCTATTTCTGACATTGCGATTAAAGGATCAGATAAAAAAATTTCTGGAAACGCACAAAAGCGAGCAAAGAAATTTATTCTTCATCATGGGACAATTCTTTATGATTTTAATTTAAAAAACATTGAAAAATATCTTAAAGTTCCTAAAAGTTGTCCTGATTATCGGAATGGCAGAGTCCATAAAGAATTTGTCGCAAATATTGATAAAACTTCAGAGAATATTAAGATGGCGATTGCAAAGCAATTTCCTATTTCCTCAGTTGAGAATAGCATAAATCTTGACGAGAAAGAGTGTTTGGAGAGATTCTTAAGGTTTAATTAGTAAAAAATATTAGTAATATATTTAAAAGCAAGAATTTTTGTTAAATTTTTCTAAATTCATTGACAAGTCGGGCTTGTCTTATATAATAAATTTATGATTAAAAGAAGGTTTTAGTCTTAATCCTTTAAGGAGGGTTTGATGAAAAAAATATTTAGTTTATCTGTTGTTTGCGCTCTAGCTTTAATTTTTTGTTTTGATTCTTTTGCCGGATTAATTGATTGGGAACGCCGAAATCGATTTTTAAAAGAGAGACAGCAAAATAGCGGATCCGAAAAAGCTATGACTGAAGATGATCTTCCTCTTTGGATGAGAGAAGAGCCTATAATAAAAACGCGTGCAGAGAAGAGATATGACGTAAACCGTGATGGTAAATTTCAACCTGCGGAATCTAAGGTTTACTTGCGAAGAGTTATTAAAACAGTTGAAAAAGGTGGAAAAATTGTTTCAAGGTCTGATATTTTAGAAGAATATGATACAAATGGAGATGGTGTTATTTCGCTTGTGGAAGTAAAAGAAGTTCGAGAAGACGTTTTATAGATTTTTTTTAAAATATAAATAAAAAGGCTCGCTTGATAAAATAAGCGAGCCTTTTTATTTGCAAATTTTTGTTAAAAACCATAGACATTAATACAAATATGTTATAATAAAAACATGAAAAATCGAAGTATTTGTTTTTTGATTGGCACTCTTTTTATTTCTTCTATTTTTCTTCAAAATGTTTTTGCCCAACTAAACATAGATCCTAATTTAGAGAAAAATGAAGTTTATCAAAGTTATTTAGACTTCTTTGAAGAAATTTATCTGACGATGGATCAAAAGTATTATTATCCAATTCGTAGAAACGATTTTGATCGTTTCTTGAAGAAGTTTGATTCGGAAATCTACACAAAGATCGACGACAGAAAGAATTTTGATGATTTCATTTCGATGCGCTCGGGAGCGTTGCTTGTTGATTTCTTAAAGACAAAAGAAGATATCTTTTCAGCTTTATTTCCTCCTCAGGCTGTTGATGATTTTAAGGATGAAGTGTTGGGCAGAAAATCTGATCTTGGCATTGAAGGGGAGTTGACAGAGCAAGGGTATCGTGTAACTTTTATTGAGCCAAGGTCTGATGCGTTCTTAAAAGGGTTACGAGTAAATGATGTTTTAATTTCAATTGATGGCAAAAAAGTTTTGCGTTTAACAGTTGATAAAATTATCGAAAGATTAACTCCTGAAATTAGTAAGCGAGTAAAAATTCGATATTTTGATACTCAAAATCATAAAAAAACAATTGTTGTTGTATCCAAAGAATATTTTAAGCAAACTGTATTTCCAGTAGCAACATATTTGCCAAATGTTTATTGTCTTTTGATTGAGCGTTTTAATCGAAAGACATCTGAAGATTTGTCGCGCTACTTATTTATGATTAATCAGCAAGGGTCAACAGGATTAATTTTAGATTTAAGGGGTAATCCTGGAGGACCTCCGTTAGCTGCGCGTGAAATTCTTTCATTTTTTCTTGAACCAAGTCCTGAATTTGTGTATTTCTTAAGAAAAGATGATCACCGCAATACGTTAGATGTTCCTGAGGTTCCTTTGCCGTATCGATATTCTGGGCCAATTGCAATTCTTGTTGATGAAAAAAGTGGAAGTGCTTCTGAACTTTTTTCTGGAGTTATGCAAAAGCAAAATAGAGCAGTTTTACTTGGAAAGCGAACAGCAGGACAAGTTTTCTTAAAGAGTATGTTTAATTTGGATAATGATTCTATGCTTGTTTTAGTTACGGCTAGAGGATATTTCCCGAATGGGGAGGCATTTGATTTTGATGGTTTAATGCCACAAGTTCTTGTCGACAACAAAGGTGTCGATTTATTGTATTTTGCAGCTGGTTTTTTACAGGCAAATCTTAGTAAAAATATATTTTAAGAAGAATTAGGAGAATTAAATGATTGAAGCCCTTACGCAAATATTTATAATGCAAATTATTTTGGGGTCGATTGTTATTTTTGTTCTTAAGAAAATTCTTGATCACCAGCTTAATGAGCTTGCTGTTAAAACATTTAAGAATGCAAAGCTTGAACCTGATGATTTAAAGCTAGGAAGCATTCTTGTATCATCGCCTTTTCGAATATCGAAGAAAATTCAAGATCGTATTGTTGAAATTGCAAAAAAGAAGTTTGGGCGCCCTATGTCTATTGTGATTAAGAAGGATCGGTCATTAAAAGGGGGCATGATTATTTATTTGAATAGTTTGATCGTTGATTATAGTTTGGTGGGACGCCTTAAAGAGGGCGGCATTATTAGAAAGAAATAGAATGAAAATTTTAGTCATTGTTCCAGCGTTTAATGAGAGTGGTAATATAGCTCAAGTTGTTGAAGATATTCGAACAAGTGGATTTGATTGCGAGATTTTAATCGTTGATGACGGCTCTAGCGATAATACGTATGAAGCTGCAAAAATGTGCAATGTTCATGTTGCAAGATTGCCTTTTAATCTTGGAATTGGTGGGGCTGTTCAAACGGGATTTCTTTATGCAGCGCGATGTGGATTCGATATAGCGATTCAATTTGATGGAGATGGGCAGCACGATGCGCGATTTTTAGCTCAACTTATTGATCCTATTGTTAGCAGTGATGCTGATCTAGTTATTGGAAGTCGATTTTTACCGCCAAATCTTGGATATCAGTCATCATGGGTTCGCCGTATCGGTATTCATTTCTTTTCAAATTTAATTAGTTTCTTAACTCGATTAAAAATAACTGATCCGACATCTGGTTTTCGTGCTTGTGGAAGAAAAGTTATTGAAATTTTTTCAGAAGATTATCCTCTAGATTTTCCAGAGCCAGAATCTATTGTTGAGGTGAAACGGTGCGGACTTCGCATTCTTGAGATACCTGTTGAGATGAAACAGCGCATTTCAGGACATTCATCAATTCGATATTTTAGAACTTTGTATTATATGGTTAAGGTAACGTTTGCAATATTGTTATGCATGATTCAAACAAAAAAGAGGTAGGTGATTATGACACTTAAAATTGTAACGATAGGGCTGTCTCTCGCAATTCTTTTTATTGTTATTGATTTTTCTCGACGAGGAAAGTTAACTTTTAAATATGCTGCTGGATGGATTTGTTTAGGAATCCTAGGAGCTGGTTTTGCAACTTTTGATCGTTTTTTATTTCTTTGTTCGGATTTCTTTGGATTTAAGTTGATGAGTAATTTTATTTTCTTTTCTTTATTTTGTTTTTTCCTTTTTTTGAGTCTTTTGTTGTCTACGTTTTTATGCGATCAAAATAAACGCAATGATATTATGGCGCAAAAGATTGCTTTGTTAGAAAAAGAAGTTTGCACTCTTAAAGGAGAATAGCTTTTCATGGTAAATTCGCTTGTTTCAATAGTCGTGCCCGCATACAATGCACAAAAAACTTTAGGTTCAACTCTAAAAGCTATTTTAAGTCAGACATATTCAGATTCTATAGAAATTATTGTTGTAGATGATGGATCAACTGATCAAACAACAGATCTTGTTAAGTCTTTTGAAAATATTGTTTATATTTATCAAAAAAATGCAGGTCCAGCAACAGCGCGAAATCGTGGCTTTTCAATAGCTAAAGGCGATTTTGTTTTTTTTACGGATTCAGATTGTATTCCTCATGTAGATTGGATTCAAAAATCAATGGATCATTTTTCTGATATCTCGATTGGTGTTGTTTGCGGTAGCTATGGGATTGCAAATCCAAAGAATTTATTAGCAAGATGCATCCACAAAGAAATTCTCTTTCGTCACAAAACCCTTATGCCAGATTTTCCCAAGTCTTTTGGTAGCTATAACTTTTGCGTCAGAAAGAATATTTTTGAAGCTGCTGGCGGGTTTGATTCTCAGTACCGTAGCCCAAGCGGGGAGGATAACAATTTAAGTTATAAAATTTTAAATCTGGGATCAAAGATCTATTTTGAGCGTAGGTCTATTGTTGATCATTTTTTCCCAGTTTCTTTTAAAAAATATTTTTTAGAACAGTTTCGTCATGGATTCTGGCGTGTTAAAGTTTATATTAGCCATCCGCTTATGGCTCGAGGAGACGACTACACTTTTTGGAAAGATATTGCTGAACCTGGACTTGTTTTTAGTTTTTTAATGGCAACTCTTTTGTCTATAGTCGGTTTTCCTGTTTTCTCGGGTGCAATTTTATTGCTTCTTTTGCTTCTTGCAATTGAGCTTTTTTATGGATTTTTAATGACAAAAAATGTGCCGGAAGGCATCTTTTTGTCTGGCATTATGTTTATTCGTTCATTCTATCGAAGCCTCGGCTTTGCTTACGGAATCACCCGTTTTTTCCTTCCAAAGTTATTCAAAAAGAATCAATAAGTACTTGCAAAGACAGGTACTTATGATAAGATACTCCTATCAA
Organism: uncultured Planctomycetales bacterium; assembly: GCA_964648665.1. Classification (GTDB taxonomy): domain Bacteria; phylum Omnitrophota; class Gorgyraeia; order Zapsychrales; family Aceulaceae; genus Aceula. The sequence goes on from CAZYOA010000001.1 coordinate 235,873, forward strand.
ATATATATATTTAAATAAATAATGTTATAATACATTCTAAGAGTATATAGCGTCCTATGGCATACCACACACTACTCGGATTTAAAAAAGAACCTTTTTCAACCAGCCCAGATCCCCAATTCTTTTATCTTACCAAAGAACACGATATGGCATTAACAAGCATTTTAATTGAGCTTCGTTTACGGCGCGGACTCACTGTTATTCTTGGCGATATTGGAACTGGTAAAACAACGCTTTCTAGAAAACTTGTTCAAGAGCTTAAAGATCGCGGAAATATGATTTTTCATATGATTTTAAATCCTGATTTTGAGACAGAAGAGCAATTTTTAACAACTCTTCTAAGAAACTTTGACATTGAAATGAAAAGTGATTCTGTTTCAGATATGGCGGGAATCTTAGAGTTAAGAGACTCTGTCGAGAGGTTTCTTATTCAAAAGGCTGAGCAAAAACAAACGATTATCTTGATTGTTGATGAAGCGCAAAAATTAAACTTAGTTACACTTGAAGTCTTACGTGTTCTTTTAAATTTTGAAACAAATGAATACAAGCTTATCCAACTCGTTCTTTTAGGTCAGCTTGAACTTTATTCGAAAATTGTTTCGATGCCAAATTTTATTGATCGTGTAAGTTTTAAATATACGTTAAACCCTCTTGATCTCGAGGAGACAAAGGGGCTTATTCATTATCGAATACAAAAAGCTGGATATGAAGGTCACATGGAGCTTTTTAACAATGAAGCTGTCAGCGAGATTTACAATTACTCGCGTGGATATCCTCGACACATTACAATGTTATGCCATAAAGTTTTAAAAGAATTAATTTTACAGAATCGAGAAGTTGTTGATCGCGATATTGTTTTGAGTGTTTTAGAGAAAGAGCGTCGTGTCGGGTGGGGGCGTGCTGAAAAATTCCACCGAGGAAATCCTACATTTTAATGTGCAAAGAAAATGTCTAAAAAAGAAACCGCAGAACAAAAACTTTTAAAGATTATTGAAGACGGAGCTAAAGAGGAAAATCAGTCTGCATCAGCTGATCAGTCTCAGGATTCTCAGCAAACCGAACACGTTGCTCAAGAAATTGCTTCTGCAGTAAAAGGATCAGGAGCTTCTGGTTCTTCAATCATTTCTGATTTTTCTGAAAAACTTAGAGGGTTTAATTTTAGTGTACCAAATTTGAAATCAATTGGTCTTAAGGAGGCAAATCTTGTCTTGACGGCAATGATTATTGGTTCAGTTCTTTTTCTTGGGATTACTTATCAGGGTGAAAATAAGAAATTATCAGCAAATTTAAATTTTGTAAAAAATATTACAAAATCAAAATTTGGTTCAGGGTCTGGAATTATGCCAAGCTATGAGAAGCTGACATCATTTTTAGAGACAATTTTAAGACGAAATATTTTTAGACCTTATGAGCAGAAAGAATCTGAAGTTGCGAGCAATGCTCCCATTGGAACTCAGAGAGTAGCTGCTAAGCTTGAGAGCTTAAAGCTAGTCGGTATTTCCTGGTTGGATATACCAGGCTCAGCATCTGCGATGGTCGAGAATGCTGAAGGGATGACATTTTTTTTAAAAGAAGGTGAAAATATTAATCAAGTAAAAATTAAGAAGATTTACGCTGATCGTGTTATTTTTAGTTTTGAAGATCAAGAAATGGAAATTCGTTTATGATAAATCAAAAAAAATATACAAAATATTTGAGAATGGTTTTGTTTGTTTTGGCTTTTGTTGTTTTGATGGTTTTCCCGTCGAGAATCTTTGCTCTTGGCCCAGTGGATCAACCTCGTTCTATCCAGTTTGAGGAAAAGCAAGAACCTTTAGAAGAGCGTATTAATCGAAAGATCACACTCGACGTTAGAGATATGAATATTATCGATGTCATTAAGTTTCTAGCAATCAAGGGCGATTTTAATGTTGTAACAAGCAAAAGTGTTGAAGGACGCGTAACGCTTTATCTTAAAAGTGTTTCGATTCAAGATGCACTTGATATTGTTTTAATATCAAATGCCTTGGCTTATCAAATTCAAAATGACATTGTCCATGTTATGTCAGAGGTTGAATACGTTGCGACTTACGGACGCAAGTTTAATGATCGAAGCGTTGTTAAGACTATGCATTTAAATTATTCAAAACCAACGTATGTTTTGTCAACGCTCGATAGCATAAAAAGTAGTTTAGGTAAAATTGTTATCGATGAAGATACCGGAACAGTTGTCATGATCGATACTCCCGAGGCTATTGCTTTGATGGAAAAAGCTTTAGTTGAAATTGAAAAACCAATAGAAACATATACATATACTTTGCAGTATGCAAAGGCTGATGTTGTTGTCGAGAAACTAAGAGGACAACTTGAAGATAATGCTGTCGGATCCATTATCGCTGATGAACGATCAAATCAAATTATTGTTCGTGCTTTTCCGGGTCGTCGCGATGAGATTTTAGAGGCGATAAAAAAATTAGATACAAAGACTAAAGAAGTACGTATTGAAGCTCAAATTGTACAAATAACTTTTCGTCCTCAGTATGATATCGGCATTGATTGGAATTTAGATTTTCTTGATAGCTCTGATCCTAATATCCGAAAGCTTGATTTTGAAAATGTTTATTTAGACGAAAATAATTTGACGTCATCTGATCCGCTATATTCCCAGTTTGGAAAGATGGCCGTTGGAGTGCTTAATCAAGATCATTTTAATGCAAGTCTTCGTGCACTTAAGCAAGTTAGCGACACAAAGATTTTATCAAATCCTCAGTTGCTTGTTATTGATGGTGAGGAGGCCAAGATCCATATTGGTGACACGATCCCATATATTATATCCACAACATCGGGAACTGGTGATAACGCGATTACGAGTGAGGATGTTCGTTTTGTTGATGTTGGTTTGAAGCTGACTGTTTCTGCAGATATTAATGACGAAGGTTTTGTAACGATGAATCTTGCTCCTGAAATTTCAACGGTGACGCGTTATGTGGATTCGCAAGGGGGAGGAATTCCTCAGGTTAATAAGACTGAAGTCGAAACATCAGTTTTGATTAAAGACGGAACGACAATTATTATGGGAGGCTTAAAGAAAGACGATAAGTCTCATGTTAAAAAAGGTTTTCCGCTTTTAATGGATATTCCGTTTATTGGAAAATTGTTTAGTGCGACAAGTGATGATATTTCAAAAACAGAAATTGTAATCTTTATTACACCTCATATCGTATCGGGTGAAGAGCATTATCTTGACGAAAAAGGCACAATTAAACCATATAAATCTTATCGGGATGAGGAATTTTAATCTTTATTTTTTTTGATATTTAAAAGAGGAGCTCATGAAAAAACATATTTTCCAAAATTACTTTTTAAGTTTTTTGATCATTTTCTTGATTTTATTTTTAATGCCGATATTTGTGTATGCACAAAATAATTTTTCAAATGATTCTGTGCAGATGATTGAGACGGAAATAGGGATCGATCAAATTGTTGGAGGAGATGATAATAATATTTTAAATCAAGAGGTGCCTTTTCTATCAGCAAAAGAAAAGCAAATGATGCAGATTAATAAAAGCTTAAAAGCGCTGATTGATGAAAATCAAAAATTAACACGTAATAATGAAGAAATTCAGGTTGAAGTTGAACGTTTGCGTGGAGAGAGAATGATTCAAGATAGTCGTTTAAATGTTTTAGCTGGTGAACGAAAAGATCTTCTTAAAAAATTTGAAAATGCGAATGCGATGACAAGAGATTATGAAAAACAACTTCAAGATTTGACAACAAGTGTGGAAAAGACAAAAGGATTAAGTGCAGAAGAAATTCGATCATTAACAGAATTAGATTCATTAATTGAAAAAGATCAAACAAGTATTGGTACCGAAGCGGAGCCTCAGGCTGTAGAAAGAGTTGTATATGCTGTAAAGCAAGAAACGGAAAGCTCATCGATTCTCTCGAAAGAAACAATTCAAGAGCTTAGTGATTTGATGCAAGAAAATCAAGTTTTGCGCAAAGATACAATTCGGCTGCATTACAATTTAGCAAATTTATTTTTTGAGCAAGGTGAATATGAAATGGCAGCAGCTGAATATAACCGCGTCTTGGATCTTATGCCGCAAGATGCGGCAACGCATTTTAATTTAGCATTTGTTAGCGAAGAATATCTTGATGATTATAAAACAGCGCTTGAGCATTACAAGAAATATTTGATTGTGAGTCCAAATGCAAAGGATGCAGGCGTTGTTAAAAATAGAATCGTGAAATTAAAACTAAAGATACGAAATAAAATAAATTCGATGATTGATCGAGAAAAACCGTAATTTTTATTTCTTTAGTATCTCTATACTTTGCAAGGGTTTAAGTGTTTTTTAAAATAAAAAGCGCTTTCTTTGATATTTCTCTAACTTGTTTTGTTTTCAACCACTTAGGTTGAAAATGTACACTATATATTTTATACTTATACAAAGGAAGAAAAGTATAAATATTTTTTTTACTATATATATATGATATTAATAAAATGTTATTATTCAATTCTTACTTATTTCTTTTCTTCCAAGCAAAGCTTTAGAAAAATAAGCCAAATTTTGTGTGTTGGCTTGTGCCTTGCTTGGGGATCTTTGATGCTTTGCCCAAATGCTTATGCTCAATATCTTGGGGGATCTGGTGCTGGTGATTCTTCGCTGGCATCGGATGAAGATCTTTTTTCATATCTTGTCTTTGATTCGAATACCCCAGGTGATTCTTATGCCGGAGTAACCTTTGCAACCCAGCCGATTGTTACGCATTATGATGGACGAGGGCTTATAGATACGACAGCAGGTGGTATCACAATGTCTATTTACAACAATTCTGGCAACGCGACTTTGTCTGGAGACACTACTGAGGCGTTTAGTTCTGGAGTTGCAACGTTTACCGATCTTGGCATTTCAAAGCGGGGTGAACTCTATACGCTTAAGGCGATTAGAACAGATGGTAGTCCTGCTTACACAGGCATATCCGATGCATTTAATGTTTTGTCGACAGAAGCAAGAGTTGAAGTTTTTGTTGAGTATTACGTGGCTAATTCTCTGTATGAAATTACGGCTGCGTTGTTTATCGATGGAACAAAACCTACTGGATTTTATTCTGATGCAACAGTAGATGTTACGATTACTTATGCCTCTGGCTGGGCTGAAACGTGTAGCGAATCAGCATCGGATCCTTTGTGTATTTGGGTTCCGATGACTCCGCTTGCTACGCCTAATTCGTTTCGATATGAATTTACTCCGACATCGACATATACGTCTCTCATGGCAGATGTAACTGTTGACTACAATGGAAACACTTATCATGGAACCACAACTTTTAATGCAAATGTAAAAACCCTCGGCACACTCTCTACAACACTCTCTGGCATTGAGACTAAGATTGATACGATTGATTCTGAGGTTGGCGTTATTGATGGTAATGTCGATACGCTCTTGACAGATACTGGTGTTTTAAAAAGCGATGCCACAGACATTCTTGCTGATCTCGCAACGATTGATTCTGAGGTTGGCACTATTGATGGCATTGTTGATAATATATATAATGAGGCTTTAAATATTGGCTGGGATGTTGATCAAGCTTTGCTAGATACGGCACAAATTTTAACTAACATTAGTATAGTTGATACTGTTGTCGATACTATTAGTAATAAAGCTACGACTATTGATGGCATCGTTGATGCAATTTTGCTAGATACGGCAGCAATTGATTGGACAGATATTACATCCATTGAAAGTAAAATTGATACGGTCGACGGCATCGTTGATGCAATCTTGTTAGATACGGCAGAAATTGATTGGACAGATATTGCATCAATTGAAAGTAAAGTTGATGCGATTGATGGTATCGTTGATGCAATTTTGTTAGATACGGCAACAATTGATTGGACAGAAATTTCTGACTTGCAAGGTGACGTGAGCAGTATTTTGGTCGATACAGCGGCTATGGATGGTGTTAACTGGACTGATTTTGAGGTTATGAGCAAGAGGGGGATCAACTGGACGAGCATTTATGATATGACGAATAAAGGTGTGAATTGGGATGATTTGTATGTTTTAACAAAGCAAGGTGTGAATTGGCTAGATATTAAAGAGATGAGTGAAGGTTTTACAGGATTTACGTGGAGTCAGCTAAAGGATGTTTCTAACGCAATGTATGGAGCAGGCTTGACTACCGAGAGCATCTGGACTGAGTTTGGAATCAACATAAGCAATCAGTTAAATGTTAATTGGACAGATATTCAGACTATGTCTCAGTCAAGTGTTAATTGGGTTGATTTAGCGTATATGACGGGCTCTTCAGTTGATTGGAGTGAAACGGTTAATTGGGATAATTTGGCAGAATTGACAACAGCAGGAACAAACTGGACAGATCTAAAGGTTATGTCTGACGAAGGATTAAATTGGGCTGATTTAAGTGTCATGACGAAACAAGGTGTTAACTGGATGAGTCTCTATGATCTTAGTACGCAAGGAACGAACTGGTCAGACATTAATGTCTTAAGCAGTCAGGGCATCAACTGGACAGACATTGAATACTTATCTTCTCGCGGCGTCAATTGGAATAGCATTTATGATATGAGCAAAAAGGGCATTAATTGGCAAGGTGTTTATGATATCGCAAAGAAAGGTATTAATTGGCAAGGTGTTTATGATATTGCAAAGAAAGGCATTAATTGGCAAAGCATTTATGATTTAAGTGCTCAAGGAACGAACTGGCAAAGCATTTATGATTTAAGCATGCAAGGCATCAATTGGACAGATATTGAATATCTTTCTTCGCGTGGTGTTAATTGGCAGAGCATTTATGACATGAGCAAGAAAGGCATTAATTGGCAAGGCGTTTATGATATCTCTAAAAAGGGTATCAATTGGCAAGGTGTTTATGATATCTCTAAAAAAGGTATCAACTGGCAAGGTATTTATGATGTTAGCAAGAAAGGTATTAACTGGTCTGATCTGAATGTTTTAAGCCGGCAGGGAGTTAATTGGTTATCAATTTACGATTTAGCACAGCAAGGCATTGATTGGCTAGATGTTGCTTATATGTCAAATTCTAGCGTTAATTGGACAGACATTGAATACATGTCGTCTCGCGGTGTCAACTGGCAAGGTATTTACGATATCTCTAAAAAAGGTATCAACTGGCAAGGCATTTATGATATGAGCAAGAAAGGTATCAATTGGCAAGGCGTTTATGACATCGCAAAGAAGGGCATCAACTGGCAAGGTGTTTATGATATTTCAAAAAAAGGTATTAATTGGTCTGACATTAATGTTTTGAGTAAGCAAGGCGTTAATTGGGAAAGTCTTTACGATTTATCTGCTCAAGGTATTGATTGGAGCGATATTTCTGAGATGGCACATGCTAACATAAACTGGACAGACATTGAATACTTATCTTCTCGCGGTGTCAATTGGCAGAGCATTTATGATATGAGCAAAAAGGGCATCAATTGGCAGGGTGTTTATGACATCGCAAAGAAAGGCATTAACTGGCAAGGTGTTTATGATATTTCTA
>CAZYOA010000002.1:0-73406 GCA_964648665.1 uncultured Planctomycetales bacterium
AAGATACATCCCCATTCTTGTCGATAAAATAAAGATATCCTTTTTCTCTTTTGATTCCGACCTTCGTTACTTTCTTTGCCATTTTTCTTTCACCCCCTCTCATGTACCTATTTTAATAGGATTAAAAAATTGTGTTAGTGTCTGCATTGCTGACAATACAGCAAGATAGCTTGTTTTTGGATTGTCAGGACAAACCACGTTGTCTGTTCGCGTGGTTAAATGGCCGAATTTTCCATAGACTTCAATTTCATGTGAATTTACTTTGAATTTTGGTGATGTAATAATTCGAATACGAATACGGTTTTTTAGTCCTGATGCTAATGCAATCGTTGCGGCAACATTAATGTTGCGAGGAAAAAGTTCAACGGCTTGATCAACAGTTCCATCAAAGATAACAGTTTCAGCTTTAATTTGATCAATGTTGATACCTTTTCTAGTTAAGTAATCTGATTGACTTAAGCCCGATGGTGGCTTTCGTGTTGTTAGCGTTATATTTGAAATATTATCAGCACCGACAGATTTAATAACATCAAGGCCGCTAATTGCGCCTGACGGAACAAGAATATTTGTTTGATTTTTCTTAGCTAGCTTAAAGACATCTTGAGCGTTTAAGACTTTGCCAACGCTCATGATTAAAATATTCTTTTTGGCGCGAACAACTTGACGAATAATCTTTGTTGTTTCGGTTGAAGCGATGGCCTCAATAATAAAATCACAAGATTTTATAAGTTGCGTAACGGATTTTTTGATAAGTTTTTTTTCGATTTTTAAATTAGAAGCAAGAGAAAGAGGCTTTTCAGGAATAACATCATAAAGCCCAGCAATTGTGCAGTAGGTTTTTAGGTCTTGCTTGACACTTTTGGCAAGACGCGATCCAATAGCACCACAACCTATAAATCCAATTTTAAGTTTTTGTTTTTTTGATTTCATACATCAATGGTAATGTTATCAATCAATCGAGTTTTGCCAATAAATATTGCAAGGGCAATTAAAATTTTCTTAGAGATCATTTTTTCTTCTTTTAAAGTTTTCGTATCAACGCAAGCGATATAATCAATTCTAGCACGAGAGTTTTTTAAAACAATCTTTTTTATTTGTTTGTAAATTTTTGTTGAACGCCTCTCTCCGGCGCGAATTAATTTTCTTGTATTTTTTAAGCTTTGATAAAGACAAACAGCTTGTTTTCTCTCGTCAGAGCTTAGGTATTTATTTCTAGAGCTCATGGCAAGTCCATCTTTTTCTCGAATGATTGGAAGCGATTTTATATTTAACCGCCAATTTAAGTCTTTTGCCATTGTCTTGATGACAACAACTTGCTGTGCGTCTTTCTCGCCGAGATAAAGTGCGCTGGGCGTAACAGTATTAATTAGTTTTGCAACAATTGTTGCAACGCCTTTAAAATGACCAGGTCGTGTTTTTCCGCAGAGAACATTTTCAATATCACCAACGCTTATAGATGTCAAATAGTCCGTCGGGTACATTTCTTTTATCGACGGATAAAATATTATATCAATTTCTTCTTTTTTTGCTAAGAGTTGATCTTGTTTTTTATCTCGAGGGTATTTTTTAAAATCTTCATGAGGACCAAACTGCGTAGGGTTAACAAAGATGCTAAGAACTGTTATGTCATTTTCTTTCTTAGATTTTTTAATAAGAGAGAGATGTCCTTTGTGCAGGTATCCCATGGTTGGAATAAATCCAATTGTTTTCTTGCTTTGTTTTGCTTTAAGAGAAAACGCCTGCATCTGTTTTATTGTTTTGATTATTTTCATTGAAGCACTTCTCTTCTTTTGGCTAACTCAGGATAGATTTCTTTTAGAGGGGTCATTACAAAATCACGATTAAATATTTCAGGATGAGGAATAATTAAATCTTTAGAATTGATTTTAATATCATCATAAAAAAGAATATCAATATCAATTGTGCGGGGGCCGTGATGAATAGTTTTTATTCGACCAAGGTCTTTTTCTATTTGCTTAAGAGTGTCTAGAAGGTTTTCGGGTGAAAGTGTTGTTGTTGCTTTTGCTGCTGCGTTTAAGAATTTATTTTGCGAAGGACCGATAGGATCTGTTTCAATAATCGATGAAACAGTTTCGATTGCAACACCGTTATCTTCAAGCGCGTTAATTGTGCGCTCTATATTTTCTTTTCGATTGCCAATGTTTGATCCTAAGCCCAGATAAACTACGCTCACGCTTGATTACTCCAACTGTGTTAAAGGATTTTCTTCAGACGTTCTGCTGCTTCTAAAAGACGTTCTTTAGACACTGTTAACGCCATGCGAATATATCCTTTGCCAAACTTTCCAAAACCAAGACCAGGTGTCGCAACAATATTTGCTTCATCTAGAAAAGCTTTGGCGGTTTCTATGGAATTTTTAAATTTCTTTGGAATTGGTGCCCAGATATAAAATGTGGCTTTTGGTGCAGGGACATCCCATCCCGCTTCTTTTAGAGCTTGCACAAAGATGTCGCGTCTCTCTTGGCAGAGCGTGCGCATACCTTCTACTGCTTTGTCTCCGTTTTCTAAGGCTTCAATGCCAGCAACTTGAATAGCTTGAAAAATACCAGAATCAATATTTGCTTTAACTTTAGCAAGAGCTGCAATAAGTTTTGGATTTCCACAAGCCCATCCAATGCGCCAGCCAGTCATAAAAAATGTTTTTGATAGTGAATGAAATTCAATAACAACATCCTTTGCTCCTTCAACTTCTAAAAGGCTGATTGGTTTTTTGCCATCATAATAGACTTCGGAATAGGCAAGATCAGAAATAATAATAATTTCATTTTCTTTTGCAAGAGCGATAAGTTTTTTAAGATAGTCTTTTGTGATAATGGCAGCTGTTGGATTATTTGGATAATTTAAAAAGAGAGCTTTAGCATCTTTTAAATCTTCAAGTTTTGGTAAAAATCCATTCTCAGCAGAAAGTTCGATAGAAATAACTTCACCGCCTGCAAACATAACAGACGACCGATAAGCTGGATAACATGGATCTGGAATCAAAACTTTATCACCAGGATTAATAATGCCAAGAGGTAAATGTGTTAAACCTTCTTTTGATCCAATCAAGGGATAGATTTCTGTAGACGGATCAAGATCAATATTAAAACGTTTTTTAGACCAGGTGGCAATTGTTTCACGAAGCCCTGAAAGACCGGCATCTAGTGCATAGTGATGATTATCTCCGTCTTGAGCGGCTTTCGTAAGCGCATCTATAATAAATTGTGGCGTTGGTGAGTCTGGATCTCCAATACCAAGATCGATAATGTCTCTGCCTTCTGATTTTGCTTGACGTTTGGCTTTATCAATTTCAGCAAAAAGATATGGTGGTAGTTGTTTTAAGCGATCTGAAAATTCAATATTCATAAAATCTGATACCTTTCTTCTACTTGATTCCTAAAACATCGTGCATGTTAAACAAACCTGTTTTGTGGTTTATGATAAATTTTGCGGCTACTAGTGAACCTTGAGAGAAAATATCTCTTGTTTTTGCATGATGACGAACTGTGATCGTGTCAACATCGCTTTCAAAAACAACATCATGATCACCGATAATCTCCCCTTCACGGATAGAGTCGATAGAATCAACTTTTTTTGCATTTTCTTTTTCGATGTAATTGGCAAGAGTTTTGGCTGTTCCAGAAGGTGCGTCTTTCTTGTGAATATGATGCGCCTCAGTAATGCGAACTTTGTAGTTATTCCCCGTCCTCTGAGAAAGTTCTTCAGCCATCTTAAATACAATATTAACACCAACAGACATGTTCGATGAAAATACAATTCCTGTTTTTGAAGCAGCATTTTCAATGGTTTTGATGTCGCTTTGGGCAAGACCCGTTGTTCCAATTATGATTTTGATATTATTTTGTGCGCAAAAAGATACATTTTTAGTCGTTGATTCAGGTGATGTAAAATCGATTAATACATCGGCATTCTTTAGCTCTTCAAGATGCGACGTGACATCGATTCCATCAATTGTTTTTCCAATGTCTGGATGTTCTTTTCGCTCTAGCAAAGCAACAATATCAAAGTTGTTATCACTTTTTGCAAGTCGATAAATGCTTTGGCCCATTCTTCCTAGTGATCCAGTGATAGCTAAACGAATCATAAGAGTTCCCTTCTTATTTTAATAAACCGTAGTTTTTTAAAGCTGTTTTTAATTTGTCAACATTTGAAGTTGCCATTGGCGACAACGGTAAGCGTAACTCGTCAGAGCACATGCCTAAAATACCCATTGCTGTTTTAATTGGTGCTGGGTTTGTTTCAACAAACATGGCTTTGACAAGTGGCAATAGTTTGTAGTGAAGCTCTTGTGCAGTTTTTAAATCTCCTTTTTCCATCGCAGCGCAAAGACTTGCAGTTTCTTTAGGAAGAATATTGGCAATAACTGAAACAACGCCAGAACCGCCAACAGCCATTGTTGGAAGCGTTAGAGCGTCATCACCAGAAAAGATTAAAAAATCTTTTGGGCAAAGGGCCTTAATCGCACTTGTTTGATCAAGCGATCCAGACGCTTCTTTAACACCGATAATATTTTTGCAGTCTTTTGCAAGTCGAGCAATTGTTTCTGGTTCAATGTTGCGTGCTGTGCGGCCTGCAATATTATAAAGCATGATTGGAATATTAACGCTTTCGGCAACAGCCTTAAAATGTTGATAAAGTCCTTCTTGCATTGGTTTGTTGTAGTATGGTGTTACCTGTAAAGAAGCATCAGCTCCAGCTTGAGCAGCATGTTTTGTAAGTTCAATAGCTTCTGCTGTTGAATTTGATCCAGTTCCTGCAAGAATTAGGATTCTTTTGTTAGAAGCCTTAATACAGATCTCAATAACTTTTTCGTGTTCTTTAGGAGATAATGTTGGAGATTCCCCGGTTGTGCCACATGGTAGAATCGCATTTGTTCCACTCTCGATATGAAATTCAACGAGCTCTTGTAATTTTTGCTCATCAACTAAGCCATTCTTAAAAGGCGTAACGATAGCAACGATAGATCCTTTAAACATTTTTTCCTCCGTTAATTAAAAAACTTCCATCTGCAATAAAATTTGCACTGCCGGTTAACCAAACATTTGTAATTTTATCTTCATTTAAATCAAAAGAAATTGAAAGCACTTCACCGCTTTTTGTTTTAACTTTTATAGCAGCATTTGTTTTAGCTGTTATTTCTGGATTTGCTTTTAGTAAGGCCACAATGCCGCTTGCAACACTTCCTGTGCCGCAGGCGCGTGTTTCAGCTTCAACTCCTCGTTCATACGTGCGAACAGAAACAAGACGCTTGTTTGATTGTTCAACGAAGTTGACATTTGTTCCTCGAGGCTGAAATTTTTCAGAGAATCGAATTTTTTCGCCCAACGTGTTTACGTCAATGTTGCTTAAATTATCTACAAAACAAATAACATGTGGAACGCCTGTATCAATATAGCTTACGTGAAGCGGACGATTGTTAATAGAAATTGCAATATCTTCAGTATAATCTTTAGGATCGCTTAGCCGAACACTAATTAGTTTTCCTTTTTTCTCAGCTAAAATAATTCCAGATTTTGTTTCCATGCTAAATATTTTTTTCTTAAGTTTTTTTGTTTTAAAAATATAAGCTGCCATGCATCTTGCGCCGTTGCCACACATTTCGGCTTCTGAGCCATCTGGATTGATAATACGCATTTTATAATCAGCTTTTTTAGATTTATCTAAAATCATCAATCCATCTGCGCCAATTCCATCTGTACGATGGCAGATTTTCTTGGCAACGCTTTTGGCATTTAGTTTAGGAAAAGCATTGATGATAATAAAATCATTACCTGCACCATTCATTTTTGTAAAAGAAAGACTCTTCATTTTAAAAACCCCGGAATTTTCTCACCGCGAACTAAATCGCTAAATGTTTCTCTTGATTTGATAATTTCGAATTTGTTTCCCTTAACCATGATTTCTGCAACTTTTGGTCGAACATTATAATTGCTGGCCATGGTTGATCCATAGGCGCCAGCACGCATTATAGCTAAAAGGTCATTTTTCTTAACACTGGCTAATCTTCTATCCTTTGCAAAGAAATCTCCGCTTTCACAAATCGGTCCTACAACATCAACTTTTACTTTCTTGACCGATGTTTTCTTTGTTGGCAAAATTTCATGATAAGCGTTATATAAAGATGGTCTAGCAAAATCGTTCATTCCCCCATCAACAATAACAAATTTCTTAACGCCGTTGTCTTTGTTGTATAAAACTTTTGTTACAAAAATACCAGATGGTCCTGCAATAAATCGTCCAGGTTCCAGTATAATTTCAAGACCTGTCATGCGTAAAAGCGGCAATAAAGCTTTTGCAAATTGTTTAGGTGTGATAGCTTTTTTATCATAAGAAATGCCAAAACCGCCTCCGATATCTAGATATCTGAGGCAAATACTATCGCTGCAAAGAACTTCTAAGAATTTAATGATCTTTTTTAGAGCATCAACATATGGCTTAACTGATGTAATTTGTGATCCTAGGTGCATGTGAAGTCCATTAATCTTTATGTTCGAATATTTCTTTGTATTCTTAAGAATTTCTCGTGCTGTCTTTAGGTCAACGCCAAATTTATTCTTTAATGTTCCTGTTGTGATTTTTTTGTGGGTTGCTGCATTCACGTCTGGATTAATTCTAAGCGCAACCTGAACATTCTTTTTTAGTTTCTTTGCGATTCGGTTAATTTCTCCAAGTTCTTCTTTTGATTCGACATTAAAAAGCAAAATCCCTTTTTTAATCGCAAGAGTAATTTCTTCTTCTGTTTTTCCGGCAGATGCAAAACAAATTGTTTTTGGATTTGCACCTAATCTAATTGCTTTTTGAAGCTCTCCACCAGAAACAATATCAATGCCAGCGCCTTGATTAATTAGCGTTTTAACAACAGCGGCATTGCCATTGGATTTCATGGCAAAACATATCAATGGATTCGTTGAAGCAAAAGCATTTTCGATTTTTTTAAAATGATCAACAAGCGTTGCGTGACTGTATAGATAAAATGGCGTCCCCACTTTCTTAGCAACTGCCGAAACTTTTACGGATTCACAGTAAAGTTCATTATTCTTAAACTTAAAATCATGCATTGAGTTTTTTCTTCCATTTTAAAAGTTGATTATGGACTAAGCTTGGATTTGTTGATCCTGCTGACTTTTTACTTACAACTGATGCCTTTGCGTTAAGAAGTTTTTTAACATCGTTAGAAAACTTTGGCGAATAACTTTTAAGCTGCTGAATTGAAAGATCAGAAATCTTTTGATTCTCATCTAAGCATTCTTTAACTATTTTACCAATGGTGTCATGAGCCTCTCGATAAGAAACGCCTTTTTTAATCAGATATTCCATGATGTCTACAGAAAAAAGTGCTTCGTTCTCAGTTTTTTTATTAATGGATTCTTTTTTAATCTTCACTCCTTTAAAAAGAGCAGCCAAAACTTCAAGCATTTGTTTGACTGTATCGATAGATTCAAACAAAGGTGGCTTATCAAGTTGCATGTCTCGATTGTATGTTAAAGGAAGACTTTTCATTAGGCTTAAGATTTCAGATAAATTTCCATAAATTTTTCCAGTCGTCCCTCGAATTAATTCTAAGATATCCGGATTTTTTTTGTGTGGCATGATTGATGAGCCTGTACAAAACGCTCCATCGATATCAATAAAATTAAATTCATTGGTTACCCACAAAATAAGATCTTCAGAAATGCGCGAAAGATGCATGGCAGCAATGGAAAGCGATGAAATAATTTCAATAACAAAATCTCGATCAGAAACAGCATCAATGCTATTTTCACAAATACCTTTTAATCCTAATTTCTTAGCAACAAAATCTCGATCAGTTTTCAGTGTTGTTCCTGACAATGCACAGCTTCCTAAAGGAGAGAGATCTAAGCGCTCACCGGCATCGAGAAGTCGTGCTTTATCTCGCTGAAGCATTTCAACGTAAGCTAACATATGATGTGCAAGTAAAACAACTTGAGCTGATTGCAAATGAGTATACGCAGGCACAATGACATCTTTGTTTTTTAGCGCAAAGCCAAGAATTGAAGATTGAAGATTGTTGATTCCTTTAAAAAGCAAGGCAATCTGATCAAGGCAATATAGGCGAATATCAAGAGCGATTTGATCATTTCGAGATCGTGCTGTATGTAGCTTATCGGCTGCTGATCCAATTTGTTTTTTTAAAACATTTTGGATGTTTGTATGGATGTCCTCTGCTTTTGCGTCAAATTTGAATTTGCCGCCTAAGATTTGCTTTTGAATCTTTTTTAATCCAGAAACAATCTTATCAGAATCTTTTTTAGAGATAATTTTACATTTTCCAAGCATTTGAGCATGTGCGATGCTTCCTGCAACGTCATACTTTGCAAGACATTTATCGTATGAGATGCTAAATGAAAAGTCATCAGCAAGCTTGCTCGACTTTTTTGTAAAACGTCCTCCCCATAATTTACTCATTATTTGCTCCCTTTTAATTTCTTACTATTTGCTAAACGGCATTGCCCAAAGATGGTTGAAGCCTTCAGCTAATTTTTGATCAAATTTATCTTTTTTGCCATACGTTGCTAGTTCTTCTTTGTATCGAGAGTGTTTTGATTTACGACCAACTACCATGCAGCTTCCCTTATAAAGCTTGAGACGAACAACACCCGTTGTAAATGCATGCACTTTATTAAAGTATGCATCAAGTTGTTCTTTTAGTGGAGTAAGCCACAGGCCGTTGTAGGTTAGCTCTGCATATTTTTGAGAAGCTTGAGTCTTGTATCGCATAGTTTCGCGATCTAAAACAAGATTTTCAAGATCAGCTAAAGCTGTGTGTAAAATTGTTCCTGCAGGATTTTCGTATATTTCTCGTGACTTAATTCCTACAAGACGATTTTCTATCATATCAACACGTCCAACTCCGTTTTTACCGCCGATTTCGTTTAGCTTTTTTATGAGCGAGAATGGCTTATACGGTGTTCCGTTTATTTTTATTGGTATTCCTTTATTAAAAGTCACTTCAATGTATGTTGCTTTATTGGGTGCTTTCAAAGGAGATTGTGTCATCGTATAAATATTTTCTGGCGGTTCATTCCATGGGTTTTCCAAAACACCACACTCTATTGCGCGACCGTATATATTTGTATCAATGCTATAGGGACTTTTTTTAGTGACATTAACAGGTACGCCCATTTTTTTGGCATAATCCATTTCGTCTTCGCGCGTTTTAAATTCCCATGTTCGAACTGGTGCCATTATTTCCATTTTTGGAGCCATTAAGCGAAAGGTAGTTTCAAATCGTACCTGATCATTACCTTTTCCTGTGCATCCATGTGCAAGCGCATCAGCTTTTTCTTTTTTTGCAATTTTTACCTGATGTTTTGCTATTAATGGACGAGACAGAGCGCAAGCCAAATTGTATTTGCCTTCATACAGAGCGCCTGCTTTCAAAGCCAAAAGAACATAATTTTCTATGAGCTCCTTTTGAAGGTCAAGGCAATACACTTTTGACGCCCCGGACTTAAGAGCTTTTCTTTCGATCTTCTTGAAATCGCTACCCTGACCAACATTTCCAATAACGGCTATTGTGTTATAGCCTTTATTTTTTAACCAAGGTATTATGCATGAGGTGTCTAGTCCGCCCGAATAAGCTAAAACAACTTTTTTCATTTACTTGTCTCCTTTTGCTAAAAAGAATGCCAGAATTGCTTTCTGGACATGCATGCGATTTTCTGCTTGGTCGAAAACAACTGAATTTGGCCCATCAATCACATCTGCTGAAACTTCCATTCCGCGATGAGCTGGAAGACAATGCATGAAAATATAATCAGATTGAGCCCCTTTAATTAATTCTGAGTTAATTTGGAATCCTTTAAAATCTTTTTTTCGTTTCTTGTCTTCTTCTTCTTGTCCCATACTTACCCAGACATCAGAGTAAATAGCATCGGCATTGCTAACAGCTTCAGCTGGATCATTTAAGATTGTAATTTGAGATCCTGTTTTTTGTGCAATGTCTTGAGCAACATCTAAAATACCTTGCTTCGGTTCATATTTCTTTGGTGTTGCAATGTTTAAGTCATATCCCATATGTGCACATGCTAAAATAAGTGAATGACAAACATTGTTTCCATCGCCGATATAAGAAATTAAGACTTTTTTATCGCCAAACTTTTCTTTGACTGTTAAAACATCGGCTAAAGCCTGGCACGGATGAAAAAGATCTGAAAGCCCGTTTATAATGACAGCAGAGGCATTTTCAGCAAGTTCAGTTAAATCTGTATGTAAAAATGTTCGTGCAACAATACAATCAAGATAACGTGATAATGTTTTGGCAACATCAGAAACTGATTCACGTTTACCCAGATTGATTTCCTGAGGCGCTAAATAAAGACATTTTCCACCAAGCTGCCAAATTGCAATTTCACATGAAACGCGTGTTCGATTTGATGGTTTTTGAAATAATAGTCCAACGGCTTTATTTTCTAAATGACTTGTTATTTTTGAACCACTATTTTTTAGCTCGATCGCAAGATCAATGATCTTTTTTACTTCATCGGAATTTAAATCTTGCAAGCTTAAAAGGTCTCGTTTCATTTTGTCACCTTTTCAAAAGATTTCTTAAAGATAAAAAAAGCTTTATCTATTTGTTTTTTTGTCACATTTAAAGCAGGCATAATGCGCAGAATATTTCCTTGTGTGCAATTAATAATAAGCCCGTTATTAAAGCATTCATCAAAAATAGGTTGTCCGTCGATGTTAAGTTCGATGGCAAGCATTAGTCCTAGGCCTCGAATTTCTGTAATGCATGAAAATTCATTTTTAAGTTCTTTAAATTTTTCAATGGCATAGCTTCCCATTTTCTTCGTATTCTTAAGCATGTTGTCTTTTTTAATAGCCTTAAAAACGCCTAAAGCTGCTTTGCAAACAATCGGGCTTCCACCAAAAGTCGAAGCGTGCATGCCAGGTTTGAAAGTGTCTGAGATTTCTTTTTTAACAACAATAGCGCCAATAGGAAGACCTCCTCCTAAGGATTTTGCTAAAATCATAATGTCAGGTACTACGTCATAATGTTTGTATGCAAACATTTCACCTGTTCGACCAAGGCCTGTTTGAACTTCATCAAAAATAAGTAAAATATCTTTTTCATCGCAAATCTTTTTAAGTTCCTTAACATATTGTTTATCGGCAATATTAATTCCGCCTTCTCCTTGCACAAGCTCAAGCAGGATGGCTATTGTTTTATCATTGATATTTTCTTTAACGGCCTCAATATCATTGAAAGGAACAATTCGAAATCCTTCGACAAGCGGTGAAAACCCATTTTGATATTTCTTTTGGCCTGTTGCTGACAAGGCACCCAGTGTTCGCCCGTGAAACGATTTCTTCATGCTAATAATTTCATAGCGCTTTTCTTTGCCATAGATGCGCGAGAATTTTATTGCAGCTTCACATCCTTCTGTACCACTATTGCAGAAGAATATTTTTGAAGGAAAAGACCAATGTACAATTTCTTTGGCTAATTTTAATTGATTTGGATGATAAAAGTTGTTTGGAATATGAATCAGCTTCTTAACTTGATCATATACGGCTGATACAACTTTTGTGTGACAATGTCCAACGTTGCTCACGCCCCATCCAGGAAAGAAGTCTAAATATTTTTTTCCAGTAATATCAGTTAAAGTCATGCCCTTGCCTTTAACAAAAATACTTGGCGTACGTGTATAGGTTGTTAAAATATAATTATCGTATTCTTTTAAGATTTCGAGTTTTCGCATTTTTTTATAATCTGGGTTCCGACACCATGGTCGGTAAAGATTTCAAGTAAGATTGCGTGCTGCATGCGCGCATCAATAATATGAGTTTTACGAACGCCTCCATTAAGCGTTTCGATACATGCATCAACTTTTGGAATCATGCCTGCATGAACAATCTTTTTCTTTTTAAGTTGATCAACTTCTTCGGTTGTTAGTGTTGAAATTAATGAATTCGGATTTTTTGGATCTCGCAAAACACCTAAAACATTTGTTAATAAAACAAGCTTTTCAGCTTTCATTGAGACTGCAATTGCGCTTGCAACTTCATCGGCATTAATATTGTGCGGTTGTTTTGCTCCACAAATTCCCATAGGTGAAATAACTGTAATATGACCTTTTTTAAGATGAGTTTCAATGGCTTCTTTATTGATGGTTTTAACTTCACCCACAAAACCAAGATCATGTTCAGCGACTTTTTTTTCAACATGAATAATGTTTTCATGACCAATAAGACCAGTGGCGTCACCTTTAAGATCTTTAATTTCACGCACAATTTTTTGATTTAATTTTCCAAGCTCATCGCTAACAATATTAAGAGTATGTTTGTCTGTTACTCGAATACCATCATGAAAGATAGCTTTTTTTCCATCCTCTTTTAAGCGAGCGTTAATAAAAGGTCCACCGCCATGAACTAAAATAGTTCGGATTCCGACATAGCTTAAGAAAACAAGATCTTCGAAAATATATTTTCGAATTCTATCATTCTCTAAAATGCTCCCCCCGTATTTAATAACGAAAACTTTTCGACGAAATGCATGAATATACGGAAGTGCTTCAACAAGAATACTGGCTTTTTTAATTATATTTTCCATTAATTTTCACGTAACCGGTTGACAAGTCTGATGTGTAGACAGTCCACTGTGCGGATCCTGCGCCCAAATCAACATTGATACCGATATCTTTCTTTTCAAAAGAACTGAATTTTATTTTTAATTGTTTTTCTGTTATGTTTAATCCAAGTGATCCTACTGCAGCGGCAACGCGTCCCCAGTTGGGATTGCTACCGTATGCAGCTGTTTTAACAAGGTTTGAGTTTGCAATAACAAAGGCGATCTTTTTTGCTAGAGCATCTGTTTTTGCACCTGTTACTGAAATCGTGATAAATTTAGTTGCCCCTTCTCCATCGATGACAATCTTTTTTGCAAGATCAAGGCAGATGTGTTCTAACGCCTCATAAAACTTTTTATAGCTTGGTCCTTTTTTTGTAATCTTTTTATTTTTAGCAAGACCATTAGCCATGACGATAACCATATCATTTGTGCTCATGCAGTTATCGACTGTAATGCTGTTAAAAGATATGCTACAAGCATCTTTAAGCGCTAACTTTAAGATTGGTGCACTAATTGCAACATCTGTTGTAATGTAAGCAAGCATAGTTGCCATATTGGGAGCAATCATTCCAGAGCCCTTAGCCATAGCTCCAATTTTAACTTTTTTCTTTCCTATCATGATCTCAACAGCAATTTCTTTTTCAAATGTATCTGTTGTTAAAATTCCCTTTGCTGAAATATTTGCTCCTGAACGAGATAGTCCTTTAACAAGAGCTGGTACAGATTTTTTTATCTTTTTAAAAGGTAATGGTTTCCCGATAATTCCTGTTGAAGAAACTAAGACATCATTTTTTGATATATTTAAAAATTTAGCTGCAAGCTCTGATGTTTTTTCAGCATAAGTTAGTCCAAACTTTCCTGTAAAGCAATTTGCATTTCCACTGTTGGTAATAATGGCTTGAGCTTTATTGTTTTTTATCTTTTTCTTTGTAACAACAAGCGGAGCTGCAATAATTGAGTTTTTTGTGAAAACGCCAACGCATGTAGATAAAATTTCGCTAAAGATAAGTGATAAATCAGGTTTTCCTGATTTTTTAATTCCACACCAAAGACCGCTTGCTTGAAATCCTTGGGTTGCTGTGACCCCGCCTTTTATTTTTTTCATTTTTAACCTTTAAGAAATTCCTGTATTTTCTTTGAATCCACAAATAAGATTCATATTCTGAACAGCCTGACTTGAAGCGCCTTTCATTAAGTTGTCAATGGCGCTTGTAATAACAAGCATGTTATTTTTAACAGCAAGGCCAATGTCGCAATAATTTGTATTTGTGACATTCTTTGTTTCTGGTTGTTGCCCGGGCTTTAAAATGCGAACAAATTCTTCGGTTTTATAAAATTTTTGATAAAGTTTATAGACATCATTTATTGTTATCGATTTCTTAAGCTGAATATAAATTGTTTCTAAGATTCCGTAATTCATTGGAATTAAATGTGGAACGAATGTTATTTTAATATCTTTTTGTGCAAGCCGTGATAAATAAATGGAAATTTCAGGGGTATGTTGATGACATAGAACTTTGTAGGCTTTTAAGTTTTCATTGGCTTCTGCATAGATAAGATTGATAGCGGTTTTTCGCCCTGCTCCTGAAACACTAGATTTTGCATCAATAATAATTGAATTAATTTTTTTGCCATGTATGGCGACTAAAGGTGCAAGTGCTAAAATTGCTGCTGTTGGATAGCATCCTGGATTTGCAATAAAAGTTGATTTTTTAATTTCTTCACGATAAAGTTCGGGAAGCCCATAAACAGATTTTGGTAAATTCTTTTTATCTTTATGTGTGACTTTGTACCACTTTTTATAAGTTGCTGAATTCTTAATTCGATAATCAGCACTTAAATCAATAACCATTTTTTTGGCCTTGAGTAATCCTGGAGTGATTTCCATAGATTTTGTATGTGGGACAGCAACAAAGAAAAGATCGCAAAGACTTTTTGCTTTAGATAGATTAAACTTCTCACAGACTAGACGAGTTTTGCCTGCAAGCTCTGGATGAATATCAGAAATTTTACCTGTAGTTGTATTAGCGCTAGCATAAGTTACTCGTACTTCAGGGTGATTTAAAAGAATTTTTAAAAGTAACTTTCCCGAATAACCGCTGATACCAATAATTCCAACATTAAGCATTTTTAGCTCCCGTTGATATATGTACTTTATAGAATGTTTTATAATAAAAGAAAAAGCCTATCTCGTCAACTTTTTTATCGAGGGAGATAGGCTTTTAAAATACTGCTATATTTTGATATGGATTAACGTTTAACCCATTGAAATTTCTTTCGTGCCCCCTTTTGTCCAGGCTTTTGTCTTTCTTTAATTCTTGCGTCGCGTCTTAAGAAAAGTGCTTTTTTAAGAGCACCTTTTGTGCTCTCGTCACATAGCGTAAGTGCGCGAGATAAACCTAGTTTAATTGCATCTGCTTGACCGGCAATTCCTCCTCCGGAAACTTTTGCATTGATATCAAATTTATCAAGATTATTTGTGATCTCTAAAGGCGCTAATACAGTAATGCGATCTGTCTCGGAAGGAAAATAATCTTCGAATGAACGTTTATTAATTTTAATAGCTCCTGTCCCTGGAGCAATATTAACACGTGCAACGGCACTTTTTCGACGGCCTGTTGCCGCATATTTAACAACTTCAACCATATTAATTAGACCTCCAAAGGTATAGGTTTTTGGGCAACGTGTGTATGTTTGTCCCCGACATAAATTTTAAGCTTTTTACCCATTTTTGATCCAAGAGCTCCTTTTGGGAGCATTCCTGTAATGGCATGTTTTAAAACAACCGTTGGCTTTTTAGCTAGCATATCTTTCATAAGAACGCTTTTTTGACCAGATGGATATCCAGAAAAACGGTGATATGTTTTTTTGTTAAGCTTTGTTCCCGTAACGCGAATTTTTTCTGCGTTAATGATAATAACCATATCTCCAGTGTCAACATGTGGAGTATAAATTGCTTTATGTTTACCTCGTAAAATTGATGCCACGCGAGATGCAACGCGCCCTAGAATTTTGTCTTTTGCATCAACAAGATAGCATGCCCTTTCAATCTCAGTAGGCTTTGCCATAAATGTCTTTGTCTTTCGAATCATAATTTCCTCAATTTAATTAGTTGTCGTACAATAGACCGAAAGTATAACAGTTTTTAACAGAATGTCAACTGAAAAAGTTAGGTTTGCGTAGTTTAAGATGCACATAATTAATATAGGATTCTGATAAGGATAAGGAGCTTAGATCTTTATAGCTTGATTGGGCTCGATGAGCTCAGATTGACTAAATTGTTGATTTTGATCGTTTGTAGTTTTATCTAAGTCTAAAACACCTATAAAATTTGTTAAGGGGGTAATATTGATGATGATTGGTACAAAGCCATCAAAGGATGTAGGGTCGATATCTTGAAGATCCAACGGAATTGTAAATTCAATCTCTCCACCTATTGTCGTAATATTCATACTTTTTTCATTAAAATCAATACCGCCTTTTGTAAAGCTTGTTTTGTGGGATTGGATATTTGTAGTAATAATTTCATTTTCAGATCTTGATTTTATGGCGGATGATGAATTTGCGCTTAGAGAAGGAATCCAGAAAAATGTTTTATTCGAACGAATGCCTTTGATAGGAGTAAAGCGATCATTTTGCGCATGAAGGCTTTCTAGATGTGGGGCCTGATTATTTTTTGGATTGATTTGATTATTTAATGCAATGGTATTCATTAAAAAGATAAGCCATTTATCTGACATTTTATTAATCAAATTAAATGCATTAGGATAGTTTTCGTAAAGTTTAATAATTAAATCTTTGTTGTTCATTAGAGTGTCGATATGTTCTTGTGTAAAATTTTCAGTCATTGCATCATAAACTTTTTGATCTTTAAGAAAAAGACGGAAAGCATTTAACTTGGCACGAACTTCACTGGGATCACTAAAATATTCAACGTGAGGATCGTTATAGTTGTCGTCGTAAATAGAGTGAAAAAGATAATTACTTGTTGATTCGAAAAGAAAATTTCCTGCTGCGTCCGAGGTATGCGACGCTTCCTCGACAAACGTTGATGGCGGTGCGTCTTCCCAGACTCCTGTAATCATAAGGCCGTTATCATGAAATCCTCTAACTTCTGCACTATCACTTTCTTTATAGCTTGAACTCTTTTTATAAAATTCTTGCAGAGAATCATATGGGAGGATTTTAAATTTAACGGCTTTATAATATTGCTTTCGCGCTGCATCAAGTTGTTCTGCCAATAATTCGACTTGTTCAACAGCCGCGCTGTCTCCAAGATAGAGGCGGGCTTCTTTTGTGAGTCGTTCAAAATATTTTGGTGAGTTCATGTAGGATTCAAAAAATTCTAATCCCTCGTTCTTTATGTTTTTTGTTTTCGTCGTATCTCCTGAGGTTTCATTGAATTTAGATTTAGAATCTTGATTCGCATATTGATCATTAAAATTAAATTTCTGATTTAAAATTTTAGATATTGGTAAAGAGTTTAAAAGATCGCGACTTTTCGCATTAACGTTTTGGATATTTAGAAATGCAAGAAAAAGAAAAGTTAAAAGTGAAGTTTTAAATATAGATTTCGATCTATGATGTTTTGAGGTTCTTATCATGCTGCTTGCGCTAGCAAAACTTTCTTTCGTTAATTCAAAATTACTTGAAGCGATATTGTTGGGGTTCAAGAAGAAAGTGTTTTTGTATCCAACGCCAAGTAGACCTTCATTAGCAAGGAGATTTTCAAGTTCTGAATTTAATACACCCTGGTTAAAGAAATCGTATTTTTGATTTTGCGAAGGGTCTGCGGAGGATTGATAGGTGTCAACTTTCTTTGAATCTAGTTCATATAAAACATCTATGACTTTTGAATTCTCAAAAATTAATTTTAGATGTTCAAAATTATATTTTGGGGTAAAAATCCCATCTCGTTTTGTTTGTGGAAAAGCTTTTCTTGTGGCATTTCCGATACTATTTTTATTCTTTTTGCCCCTGTTTCCCGTGCCACATGACCAATAAATAACTCCACCATTTTTCTTAAGTACATTTTTTGATTTTGATTTTGGATAATTAATAAGATATTGTGCGTCTAGAGTTCGAGGGGAAACTTTTTTTCTTTTTTATTTTCTTTTGGCACGCCAAAACTAGGCAATAATTCAGATAAATCAACACCATCGGCACCATCAAGATAACCGAGATCTCCAGTCTTAAGGTCGAAAGTGTTATTGTTAAAAGAATCGCCGAGTATAACCGCGCTCCCGCTATCGCCGCCATGTCCTGCAATATTTAAATAATCAGTTGGAATCGTATTTTCAAGAATCCAATTAAATTCTTTTAGTCCTGAAGCCTCATAATATAAAACTTGATATCCTCGCTTATCAAAATCTAAAATTGCATCTTCAACACTGTAGTGATTTTTGCTCTTAGAAAAATGAGGACCATCGCTTCTGCCAATAATGAAAGTTGCTGTAGGGTGATTTTGATTTGGATTTTTTCTATTTTTGAGAATGATTTTAAGTGCTTCGGTAGAAAAGCGACTTGGAATAAGGATGCTGTGTTGTGCGAGTTCATAAATAAGCTTTAAGTCTTTAGGTGTCGATTGTTGAATGCCGCCCAAATTATCAATTGTTCTTTCTAGCTTTTTAACAGGAAGGTGATTTGTATTTTCTAAAAGAAGATTTGTTGCTTGCTTGTTTCCCGTTAAGGCAAGGCCGACAAGTTTTTGTAGAGCTGGTTCATTTACCTTTAAAGTTCCATCTTCGTTTTCGCTGTAGTGGTCAAAAACCATGCTTGCAAGAATAGCAATGTTTTTGGGGATCGGATTCTCAAAATAGAAATCTAGATTAAGATTCTGAAACTTATCAATAATTTTAAGTCTTGAAATAAATGAGTCATTTGTTGCAAGAACATCAAATGCTTCAATGTTGCCACTTTCTACTTCTGAAAAGAGCCAATCTGCAAAATTTAGCAATATTTCTTGATTTTCTTCGTTGTTTTCAGAACCAAAAGAAAGAACATTAAGATTCCAGTCGATGAGGCTAAGATTGTTTTTGTATTGTTCGATGATAGACTCAAGATCAAGATCATTAAAAACTTTTTCAGCTTTTTCAATATAGTAAGTATCAGCTAATAAATCTAGTGTTCGTATAGATTCCGGGTCCCCTTGGTTGCATTTCTGTTCAAGAAGCGAGTAATCCATTTCTTCAAATTTTTCTTTAAGGCTTTTATCTTGTCTAAAGCCTTCTCCTATAGTGCCATACGAGAAGATAAGAAGATTAAATATAGTATTATAGTTTCCTTGTTGGGCTGCCTTAATGTATAAATCGTGTGAATCATGAAAGTTTTTCTCAAGATCTTCTATTGCTTTCTTAGCTTTCGGGTTCCAGGCCTCTAGGTCTCCCAAAGCGTTTAAGGCTGTGGGATCACCACTCTGAGCCTTTTGAATAATTATCGATAAATCTAAGTTTCTAAGAAGTTTCATGTGAAGTTGAGCAGACCTTCCAAAAGTACCTTGTGGTCCCAAGGCGATGCATGCGGCAAAGATGACATCGTCTAGAGCTTTAACGCTTTCAATGTCTCCTTGTTCAATGCTATTTTGAAAGTATTCGTATCCTCCCTTTTGCATCCAATCTAGGAAATCTTCTGACAATTCAAGTTTCCATTTTTCTGATCCTTCAGCAATCAATTTTCGAGCAGCAATAATTGGCGCATAGGGGTTATTTTGAGTAACTTGATCCATAATGTCTTGATTGTCCATTTGCCTGATAGTTTCTTTTTCGGCAGAGCCTTCAGTGCTAACAATTCCTGTTAAATCTTCATACGCTTGTGCGTTGTGTTGTGACTTCATGTATTTATTAGAAAATTTTACATCAAAGCCATTGCTTGAGATATGATCGTAGCTAAATTTATCAAAAGTCTTTTTTGAGACACTGTATCTATGGCCATCGATTTTTATTGAATAATCATCGGCTCCGATGCTGTATCTACCACTGCTAAACATTCTGCTAGGAGAAGCGTTTTCTTTCCGTTTAGAATATTTATACTGATTCCATGTTTTAGATCGATGTACATATTTATTTTTTCGATTTGTAAGTTTTTTACTTATATATTCGTCTTCTAGCGTATAAAAATCATTGGCTTGGACATCGACTGTTTTATCTCCAATAGTGATTGTGTATTTCCATTCTTTAGTTGTTGCGTTATTTTGAGGGCCTTGAGAGAAATCAATTATTTCGCTAGATGTGAGGATATTTTCTAGTATATTTTCTATTTGAGATTTTTGTGATGAACTATTTCTTGCTTGCTCAGACTTAATGGGATCAATCTGACCATTCTGGTATGCTTGGGCTATAGCGCTTCCTGAAAATGTTAGCGCAATTGAAACAAGTGTGATGGCTGTTGCTTTTTTAAATTTCTTAATAATGGAGCTTGCGCTTTTTCTCCCCTTCGTACTGTTTGGTTTTATAATTTCAACATTTTTTGCACTGAAATTTCCAATAAGACCTCCAGAGAAATATCTGCGTTTGACATTTTTCTGTAAATAGGGGTCATATTCCTTCCGAACATAATTACAGACACCTTTATCCATAGCTGTAATGTATTGATCATAAATTTTATTTGAAATATCATCAACATCAATACCTTTAATTTTTTGTTTATCAGAATAAATTTTATTAATTATGAAATCTTTGAGATTATTCTTAAACCAATAAGCTAAAACTAAGGAATTGTAGATTTGACGAAGTTTGGCAAAATTCTTTCCATAGTTGATTTCTTTGGTGAGTTCAGGAATAATAATTTCTCGAACAATTTCAGAAGCTAGTTTATTTTCAGTTTTTCCTTCAAAGTCTTCATCCTCCATCAACGCCAAGTAATCTTGCTCGAGCATGACTTTAAGTTCACTTTTAACAATGAAAGCCTTGTTGCCTTGAACATAAATTTCAGCTTTTTGTGGCATAATCCAAACTTTATTAAATGTATCAATAGGGATATTTGTTGTCCCATACGTTTCGTATGCTTGTTTGTAGATTTTTTTCCAAAACTTTTTTCCAAGTTCATCTTCTGGGTAAATGAGCGATGCTGTAATTTGTTTTAATAAATAGTCTTGGGATAGCATGTCCGTTCCCATCTCTGTTTGAGCAAGAGCTTCTGGGATCATACGATCCTTTTCGTATGGGGAAAGATTAACCCAGAGATTGTTTTCGGGGATGGTTAGGGCTGTTAAGAAGTATTTAATAAGTCTTTCGGATTCATTCTTTAGTTCGGAATCGGAAAGTTTTGTGTCTCCAGAGTTAACAATGAAATCAAGCTTAAGGGCATTCTCAGGATGAATTTTTATGCCTTGTATTACGACAGGGTTAGATGATTGGCTTGGTTTTATTATTGATCCAGGTTGCGGTAAGATTAGCGTATTTTGGGCATGAACATGATCTGTAAAGGTTGTCATGAGTAAAAAACATATGGCAAGGCATATGCGTATACATTTTGTTAATATATTCATCCTTTTCCCCGTGGCTTGTTAATAATATTTTAATAAGTATATATATTAAATATATCACATAGAAATATTGTTGTAAGGGGGTTTTGGTCAATTAAAGAAAGCGTTATCTTTGTTTTTGGAGATTTAATTGATGTTTGATATTTGATTTTCAAAGGACAGCAGATCTTGTGCAGTCAAAATCGTAATATTTTTATTGTTTTAGGTTATTTTAAGAAATGACAAGTGTTATAAAAAGTGCTTGATAAATTTTTCAAATCTTCTTAAATTAGGTCTCTTAAGCTTGGTATTGTTAAAATTAACTATAAATTGAATTTAAGAGAATTTTGAAAAATATTTTTTTTAAATGAGGATTCTTGTCAAAGGGAATAAAAAATTTATCGATATTTAACTTTTAGCAAACAAAGACCCTTAGAGGGTGCTGTTGGACCTGCGAGTTTTCGATTTTCTGCTTTTAAAATTTTAGGTATCTTATTAGGGTTTATTTTGCCTAAACCGACTTCTATGAGAGTTCCGACAATATTTCGAACCATTTTATACAAGAAGCCGTCTGCTTCAACGTTTATTGTTATGATGTCGTTTCTTTTTTGAACATTAATTTTCTTAATTGTTCGAACAAAGTTAATTGTTTTTCCGGATTTTCTCTTTGCAACATCAACAGCAACAACAGATTTAAAATTCTTCTTTCCAGCAAATTTCTGCGAAGCTTTTTTCATAGAAATAATATCTAAGGGTCTAGGATAATAAAGGCAAAATTTTTTTATCTGAGTTGATCGAGTAGCTCTATTTAAAATTGTATATTGATAGATTTTACTTTTTGCATTGTACTGTGAATGAAAATTGTGTTTTATTTTAATAGCTTTAGTGATAACAACGTCGTCAGAAATATTTCCATTGATGGCTTTTAAGATTTTATTTGGAGTGAGAATAGAAGTTGTTTTGAAATGTGCTACTTGTCCGACGGCATGAACACCGGAATCGGTACGTCCAGCACCAATAAGTGTAATATCTTCATTTAAAACTTTATCTAAGGCTTTTTTGATTTCACCTTGAACGGTTCTCTCCCCTTTTGCTTGAATTTGCCAGCCAGAGAAATTTGTTCCATCGTATTCTATGGTCAGCTTAATTGTTTGCATAAATCAAGGTTTAAGAATTCTTTTTGATAAGTTCTTCGGCAATTTGAATGGCGTTAAGGGCAGCGCCTTTTCGAAGATTGTCAGAAACAACCCAAAGATTTAGTCCGTTTTCAACAGTGTTGTCTTCTCTGATACGTCCAACAAATGTATCGTCTTTTCCTTCTGCGTAAAGCGGTGTTGGGTATTGATTATTTTCAAGATCATCAATAACGGTAATGCCAGGTGCATCTTTTAAGAGATCGATAGCTTTCTGACGAGTGATTTTCTTTTTTGTTTCAATATTGATTGATTCGGAATGAGCGCGAACAATAGGAACTCGAACGCATGTTGCTGTTATCTTAATTGACTCGTCTCCCATAATCTTTTTTGTTTCGTTAACCATTTTAATTTCCTCTTTGGTGTAAAATCCTTCTTGAGGAATATCGATGTGAGGAATAAGATTATAGGCAATTTGATATTGAAATTTATTAATATCATTATCATTTATAGCTTCGCCATTCGCAATCTTTTTTTGTTGAGCGTTAAGCTCTGCAATGGCTGGTGCACCTGCTCCAGATACAGACTGATATGATGAAACAATAACTCGTTTAATCGTTGCGAAATCATGCAATGGTTTTAAAGCAACAACCATTTGAATTGTTGAGCAATTTGGATTGGCAATAATGCCTTTATTTTTGCTAATGTCGTTAGGATTAACTTCTGGAACGACCAAGGGAACATCTTCATTCATTCGAAATTGACTTGTGTTGTCAATTACAACAGCTCCAGCTTTTACAGCCGATGGTGCGTATTCTTTGCTAATGGCAGATCCAGGAGAAAAAAGAGCAATTTCTACGCCTTTAAAGGCATCATGTGTCAGCTTAACAGCTTTAAATTTTCGTCCTTGAAGTTCATATTCAGGGCATTCTTCTGGTCGAGATGACATCGGATAAAGTTCGTTAATAGGAAAATTGCGCTCGTCAAGAATTTTAAGCATTTCTTGACCTACCGCTCCTCGAATACCTACAATAGCAACATTATATTTCTTCATTTTCTCTTATTCTTTAAAGTGTTTGAACAACTAAATCGCCAACTTCGCTTGTGGAATATCCCATTTTTCCAGCAGCAAGACTTTTTAGTTTTGTCGTAACAACAGATCGTGCTGCTTTTTCAACTTTTTCGGAAGCTTCGTTTTCTCCGATTTCTTTAAGTAACATTGAAAGAGCACAAATCGCTGCCATTGGATTAATAACATTTTTTCCTGTATATTTAGGCGCAGATCCGCCAATAGGCTCGAACATAGAAACACCACTAGGATTAATGTTTCCGCCTGCAGCTACTCCCATGCCACCTTGAATCATAGCTCCTAAATCTGTGATGATATCGCCAAACATATTGTCAGTTACAATAACATCAAACCATTCAGGATTTTTTACAAACCACATTGTTGTGGCATCAACGTGTGCATAATCAGTTTTTACGTCTGGATATTCTTTAGCAACTTCATAAAAAGTTCTTTCCCAAAGATCAAATGCATATGTTAATACATTTGTTTTTCCGCAAAGCGTTAGCATTTTCTTTTTTCCGTGTTTTTGAGTATATTCAAATGCATAACGTAGACATCTTTCAACGCCTTTTCTCGTGTTATATGAAACTTGAGTTGCAACTTCATCTTGAGTGCCTTTGTTCTGAAATTCTCCGATTCCTTTATAAAGGCCTTCAGAGTTTTCTCGCACAACAGTAAAGTTAATATCCTCTGGTTTTTTATCTTTTAGTGGACAAAATCTTTCATCGTAAAGTTGAACAGGTCTTAGATTAATATATTGATCAAGATCAAAGCGAGCTTTTAGCAGAATACCTTTTTCTAAAATACCTGGCTTGACGTCTGGATGTCCAATGGCGCCAAGATAAATTGAATCAAAAGTTTTTAGTTCTTCAACCGCAGAATCTGGTAAAATTTCTCCTGTTTTAAGATAGCGTTCGCCACCAAAATCGTAAGAAACGCTTTCGTATTTAAATCCGCATTTTTCAGAAATAGCCTCAAGGACTTTTAAGCCTTCATTGACGACTTCTGGGCCTGTTCCATCACCTGGGATAATTGCAAGTTTATAGTTTTTCATTGTGCTCCTTATTATTCTTGGAATTTCTTAACAGCAAGAGTTGCGTTGTGTCCACCGAATCCAAGAGAATTTGATAAAGCAACATTAACGGTTGCCTTTCGCGCTTCATTAGGGACATAATCAAGATCGCATTCTGGATCAGGCGTTTCATAATTAATCGTTGGCGGAATCATGTCATTTTTAACTGCTAAAGCAGCTGCGACAAACTCAATTCCTCCTGCTGCGCCTAAAAGATGTCCTGTCATAGATTTTGTTGAGCTGATAGCTACTTTTTGAGCGTGTTCACCTAAAGCAATTTTGATAGCTAGTGTTTCAGTCTTATCGTTTAAGATTGTTGATGTTCCGTGAGCGTTGATATAAGAAACGTCCTCTGAATTTAAGTCAGCATCTTTAAGCGCGTTCGTTATCGCCTTAGCTGCGCCACGACCCGAAGGTTCTGGAGCTGTGATATGAAAAGCATCAGAAGTTCTTCCATATCCAACAAATTCTGCGATAATTGGTGCCCCTCTTTTTTTAGCATGCTCTAAAGTTTCTAAAACGACAATGCCTGCGCCTTCAGCCATAATAAATCCATCGCGATTTGAATCAAAAGGACGACTAGCTTTTTCAGGTTCATCATTTCTTTGCGATAACGCTTTAATGGCAGCAAAGCCTCCTACGCCCATTGGCGTATTTGCAGCTTCTGTTCCTCCTGCAATCATAATATCCATTTCACCAAATTGCATAAATCTTAAGGCATCTCCAATTGAATTTGTTCCAGATGCACAAGCGGTAACAACACATGTTGCCATTCCTTTTGCACCCGTTTCAATAGCGACTTGACCAGCTGCTTCATTGACAATAAACTGAGGGATAAAAAATGGAGAAATCTTTCTTGGGCCACGAGACAATAAAAGCTCATGATTGCGTTCAATCGATTCTAGTGCGCCAACACCGGATCCAACAATAACGCCCATGCGATCTGCGTCCACAGATTTAACATCTAGCTTTGCGTTTTTAACAGCTTCGCGACATGCAACAACAGCAAGTTGTACAAATCTTGAAAGTTTGCGTACGTCTTTAGAATCAAAATAATCTGCAAGATCTAAATCTGTAACATCTCCGCAGATTCGCGCGGAAAACTTAGAGGCATCGAATCGGTCGATAGGATGAATACCGCTTTTTCCTTTTATCAGGGAGTCCCAAAATTTTTCAACACCAGTTCCGACAGGCGATGTGACGCCTAAACCTGTTATAACAACTCTTTGTTTTTCCATAGGATAAATTTTCCGATAAATAACTTTGCCCCGACGAAGATCTGCCGAGGCAAAATTTAATGTTAAATGAATGGATTTAATTATTTACTAGTAGCTTTTTCTGCGACGTATTTAATAACGTCAGAAACTTTGCTCATTTTTTCAGCATCTTCATCAGGAATTTCAACATTAAACTCTTCCTCTAAAGCCATAATAAGCTCAACCGTATCTAACGAGTCAGCTCCTAGATCATCGACGAATGATGATTCTGGATTCACCTCTTCCACTTTTACTCCAAGTTGTTCTGCGATAATCGATTTTATCTTTTCCTCGTTTGCCATTCACTGCCTCCTTTTTGATCCTTCTTCTACTAAATTAGATAGCCATTCCACCATCAACTCTGATGGTTTGACCTGTAATATACTGTGCTTCTTTTGAAGCAAGAAATAAACATGCTCCAGCAACATCTTCTGGAGTTCCCATCTTCCGGAGAGGAACGCTTTTTAAGATTTCCTGGCGGGTCTCTTCCTTAAGCTGATCGGTCATCTCTGTCTTAATATATCCTGGTGCGATAGCGTTGACATTAATGCTGCGTGATGCAAATTCCCTAGCCAATGATTTTGTAAGCCCAATAATGCCGGCTTTGCTAGCTGCGTAATTTGCCTGCCCGATGTTTCCTAAAATACCAATGACCGATGCAATGCTAATAATTTTTCCCTTTCGGGCCTTTAGCATTGGCCTAGCAATTGCTTTGCAGCAATTAAAGGTTCCTTTAAGGTTGACCTTGATGACTGCATCCCAATCCTCTTCTTTCATTCGTAAAAAAAGATTATCTTTGGCGATGCCTGCATTGTTAATCAATATATCAACACGTTTATATTTGTCAAGGATTTTATTGATCATTTCC
This sequence comes from uncultured Planctomycetales bacterium, assembly GCA_964648665.1. GTDB lineage: Bacteria > Omnitrophota > Gorgyraeia > Zapsychrales > Aceulaceae > Aceula. The sequence continues at coordinate 26,476 of CAZYOA010000002.1, forward strand.
TCAACGGCAACTAAACTTGTAACATCGCATGGAAAATTATCAGCAGAAAGTTTTGATTCAACAAACTCGCTGACTGTTTTCTTGCAGGACTCTTCATTGATATCTGAAATAATTACAGTTGCTCCTTGTTTTGCAAATGCAAGCGCGATTTCTTTGCCGATACCGCGTGCAGAACCCGTAACTAAAACAATCTCATCTTTAAATTGCATTCTTGTCCCCACGATCTTAATAATAAATAAAATTTGTATTCATTAACTTTGAATGAACTTATATTATCAATATCATGCTAATTTGCAAGGAAAAAAATAAAAAAAAGTTTTATAGATTAAAAATGATTAAATTTGGATTGGAAAACTTAAAGCGGAAAATGTTTTGATTATAAAAATTCAAGCTTAACTTCAATTAAGCCGCGATTGGTTGGATCAAGTTTTTTAAAAGCAGTTTTGGTAAGATCAATAACTCGCCCTTTTCGAACATAGCGTTCATGCGGACCGCGATCATTAACGCGAACGGTAATAATTTTTCCATTTTCGATATTAGTAACGCGAATTTCCCGATTAAATCCAACTCCCCAGATAGCACATGTCATAGCACTGTCGTCAAAGATCTCGTTGTTGGCAGTTTTTTGTTTGATGCCTGGAGACTTTTGCGAATACCAAGAAGCTTTTCCATGGCGGATGGCTTTTGGTTTTTTAAAAGGTGTTGTTATGCTTGCCATCGCCTTTGGTAGAGCAACGCTCAATGCCAAAAGTACGACAATAATTAGAATTTTTTTCATATATGATATGTCCTTCAGGAATTATTTCCTGAAAGAATAGCACATGAATGGGAAATGTCAAGCTAGAATTTAATTTTAAGAGAAATTCTTCTAGTCTTCGTTTTCGCTCGAAATAGATTCAACTGTAATGGCGCTAGAGCCACAATTAAGACTTGATTTAAACTTTTTCTGAAGCCAAATTTTTAGAAGTGCTCGCGTGAAGGGAATTAAAAGAATAAAGCCAAAAATATCTGTTAATAGCCCTGGTGTTAGTAGAGTTAGTCCTCCCACAAGGATCATAACACCGTCAATCATCTGATCTGTAGGCATATTTCCGCTGCTAAGTTCTTTTTGTATGTTTTGGACAACCTTAAACCCTTGATGGCGGGCAATATGAGCTCCTAGCACGCCTGTGCCGATGACTAGAATGAATGTATTAAAGATTCCAAATGATTCTCCAAGCTTAATGAAAATAAATAATTCAGTTGCTGGAATAACGGTAAATAATAAAACAAGTGTTAGAAACATATTTTTCTCCCAAAAGTGAAAAAATAAAAGCCCTTTACCTCTTGTGGCTCATTTTGATCGATATTGATTGTGCTGATGAAATTGCAGTAGGCTTATAGACAACAACAGTTGCTTTTTTGATGCGATTTTCATTCATGACGATATTTAAGATGTAATCAGCTAATTTCTCAATTAGAAAAAACTGGGTTTGTTCAATTTTACTTTTAATATTGCTTGTTAGCGCTTCATAATCAATAGCATCAGCCAAATCATCACTTTTTTGTGCTAGATCGCTATCATATATAAAGGAAAGATCGATTAAGATATTTTGTGGTTCATTGCGCTCGCAATGCTTTGTTCCCACAATGACAGATAGCTGAAGTTTTTCAATTAAGATTTCGGCCATTATTTGATGAGGCTCAAGAATTCGGAGCGAGTTGAGATTTCTTCGCGAAATGCGCCAAGCATACAAGATGTTTTCGTGATAGAGTTTTGCTTTTCTACCCCTCTCATCATCATACACAGATGTTGAGCTTCCACAACAACGGCTATTCCTTTGCATCCTGTAGTTTCCATGATAGCTTGAGCAATTTGTTTGGTTAAATTTTCTTGGATTTGAAGCCTTCGCGCAAAAACGTCAACAATGCGGGCAATCTTTGAAAGCCCGATAATTTTTCCATCTGGAATGTAGCCGACATGACATTTTCCAAAGAACGGCAGAAGATGATGTTCGCACATTGAGTAGACTTCAATATCTTTAACAATAACCATCTCATCGGAGTCAGATTCAAAAATTGCATTGTTAATAACGGTTTGAACATCTTCTTTGTATCCCTTGGTGAGATATTGAAATGCTCTGGCGGCACGTTTTGGTGTATCTTTAAGGCCTTCGCGCTCGATATCTTCGCCAATATTTTTAAGTAAATCTTTGTAAAAGTTTTCCATGAATAACAACCTTTGTCTTTTTTAATATTTAAATTTCATTTAGATTTAACAATAAAGAACTATATCATAGAGATTTTAGGGTGTCAAACGTATCACGCTTGCTTATTGGATAAGGGTAGAAACGCTAGGAGCAGGAGAAATGCTGATAATCATAGGCCAAAAGCCCTCAACTATATTCCAGTCTATGTTTTCGAATTCCCTTGGAATACGAAATGCTATACTGTTCCCTGATGTTTTTATATTCATATTTTTATCATTAAAATCGATACCACCTTTTCGCATCTCGTTGTTTGTTGTAAGAAGCGAAGATGCTGATTTTGGATTGATATTAGAATTCCCGCTTTCTGTAGAATTTTGAATTCCTGGATTCTTGACTTGAACTGTATTTGTTTCATTTTGCGATGTCGATGGGATAACGGGCTCTGTAGCGTTAGAAGAACCGTTCGCTGGCTGCTCTGCCGTAGAATTTTCTATAAGCGGTTTTATTAAGCTGTCTAAATTTCTTAATTTATTCGAAAGTTCTTTAGCGCTCATGTTTTCAAAAAGATAACTAGCTGATATAAGCGCTTTTACGACCGAATGCATTTGATCATATGTTGAGCGCGTAATAATCTTTAATCTTCTTAAAGTTTTTAAGAAGCTTAAAACTTTATTTATATGGCCAATGGCGCCTCCATTTTTTGAAGTATTATTTTTTTTAATAATTTTGCCAAGAATGGGAATGTTCTCATATTTCTTTACAGTGTTTTGAAAGTTGCTTAAGAAATTGAGTATTCTCTTTTTATTTCGATCGCTAATGCGCGCAACTCCACCCAAATCAATGATGTTTATTTTTTCAGAACTAATAATAACGTTTCCAGTATGAAGATCCAAATGGAAAACACCATCAATAAATATTTCAGCTAAAAGTTCATCTCGTAATTCGCCTAGCACTTCATCTGCTCGCGGATCATTTTGTTTTAGAAATTCTTTTAAGCTTATGCCTTCAACATAAGGTTCCAGGATAGCTGTATTGTTAATCGTTATCTCTGCGACCGGACAGTTAATCTTGCTTCCTCGTTTCTTCATGTTGGCACTTAGGGTCTCTTGATTGATTTTTTCGCCTTTAAAATTAAGCTCATCTAAAATCATGTTCTCAATGGCCTTTGAAAGTCCTTCTGGAAGATCTATGAATTTTTCACGCTTTAATTGTCTTAAAGATCGCCTTAAAATCTTAAAATCTTCTTTCCAGACTTTATCTACTTCTGGTCTTTTAATTTTTAAAACCCAAAGCTTTTCATCGATCTCAACTAAAAAAACATTTTTAATGGATGCATCTCCTAGTCGTTTTTTAATTTTAACGATTTTTCCAGGAAATAATTTCTTTGCATAATCTAAAACTGTTCCTATCTCTGATGGATTCGCTTGATCTTTTAAGGAGCTAAGGGCATCTTTTATTTCGTCAGAAAAATTTAATCCTGGGATATCAACAAGAAGCTGTCCAAGCTTAACGCCGATAACACCATATATTTCTAGAAATTGTTTTATAAAAACGGCTTTTTGTTTTTGTTCAGAGCTTTTTTGAGTAAAATCAATTTTTTGTTGCCCATTAATAAGGGCGAGCAAAACAGATTTTTTCTTTTCTGCAGAGCTGAACTTTAAAACAGTGTCGAAAATGGTTTTGAGCCCTTTGTTCTCAGATGAACCTTCTGGTATAAATTTTTCAAAAACTGTATCTAAAATTTCTTTATAAATAATATCGTCGGCTACAACGCCTCCTGGACCATCAAGAAACATTTCAAGCATTTTTTTATGAGATACGTTTCCAATGCTTGGATAATAGGATGATTTTAACTCTTCAAGATTTTCCTTTAAATATGTTAGATTGATTTCGTACTTTTGTTCAATTACAGATAAAGGTTCAGGCTTTTTATCTGATATGCCCATAAGCCAAAGAAGGATATTCTTTTTGCTTCTTGGATTCATGTCTCGGATAAGCTCAAAGACCTTATCTTCAAGAAAGGTAAATTTTCGATGTTTTTCTTGATCGGCGCTGCTTAAAAAAGAAAGCATATATTGTCGCGTTTTTGCATAGATGGAAGAATCCAGAATGTTTTCATCTTTAAGAAAATCATTGAGAATGTCATCTCTTAAATAAGACGGATCCGGAAAATATATTTCAGTGATTTTGGCGAGATGTTTTTCGGGATCTTTAAAATCTTCAGGGTTTAGCTGCCGGTCCTTTTCAAGAGCTAGAAGTGAATACTTTTCTTTAAAATGAATACTTGAGAAAATATGCATGACTGTTTTAAAGCGTTCGAATGTGCCATCTTCAAATTTCATTAATTCTGTCAAATAATAATCTCGAACTCTGCTTTCTTCTGGAAATAGATCTGTGATATATGATAACTTAGAATCAAAATCCATTTTATTGTCTTTTACCACTTCATCTAAATATGGCTTAAACATATGTGGAATTCCGATTTCAACATGAAGAAAGTTTCCATAGATATCATCAAACAAAGGATTTTTAAGTTTGTCTTCGGGTATTTTTTTATTATTCTTGCTTTCGGCTTTCTTCTGATCATCATCTTCTTCTTTGTTTCTTTGGGTTGCCTCAATCACAAGAAGAAGCAACTCTTTAAAGCCAAACTCTTCGCTTAGTAATTCAGGCATGACATGTCGTATAAGAAATCCATATTTTTCTCGTAAGACTTCTTTCTTTTCCTCTGTATAGGCATCCCCTATTAGAATGATAAATTTTCTTATAAAGGAAGGTACGTATTTTGACCAGTCACCAAATAGAACTTTATAGATTGATCGTGCTGTTTTATTAAAAAATAGATTTTTTGAAATGTAATCTTGAGTAAATTTTTTTCCTTCATTCTTAATAACATCGGCGTTTTTAATATCGTCTAGAAGAGGCTCATAATCTAAATGCTTAACAATGTTTTTCCATTTCTCGAGTATTTCTTTTATTGATTTGTCATTCTTGTCTTTGGCTGTTGTATTCAACATTGCGGCATTAACAGCTTTAAGATCAAATTTATTAACAGCATCAGGCAGGATAGATTTCAGATTTCGATCGTAAAATATTGCGTAAACAAAAAGATTGATAACGTGTTTTGGCACTTTGTACATCTTCATCAAATCTGCCATTTCTTCGCATGTGCCATCAAAGCTTAAACGATCAAAAAATCTAAAGTCTGACCACATGTCACCCTCCTCTGGCGAAAGAATTCTCTTAAGTCTTTCTTTGTCTTGAGTTACATAAAAGGCTCTATACCACGAAAAGATTCCAAAAAGGTCTAAACTTTCATGCTGAAATCCGTAAGCTACAGAAACACCATTGCTGCCGTCAAGTGCCCAAAATAAGTTTTCTGTATATGTGTTTATGTCATATCCAAAAGGTAGCTCATAGTTAGGGTCTAGTTTGATTTCTCGAGATCTGATAACTTTTTTTAGTAAAATCTTTTCTTCTTCAGACCAGTTTTCTCTTCTCATGTTAGCTGCTTGATTAATAAACCAGAAATAATAAATGAGAGCCGCAGCTTTCCAAGATATAGTATTTATGTCAATGTTTGCGTCTCTAATTTTCAAATCTTTAATTTTTGACAACACAAATTCTTTGCCACCATTTATATCTGGAACGTAACTTTTTAATTCTTTATAACCACTAGACCCTAGCCAATTTATTATGGTTTCATTTTTTTCAGCTTTTTCTTTTTTGTTGTTAGGGATTTTTCTTTCGAGAAGCTCATAAAGTAAGTCAAAAAGTTTTTCTTTAGGCAGATTACTATTTGTGTACAGATAATTAAAGCGTGAATAAACCCACGTATCGTTATCAATAAATCCAATAGTTAAGTATTCTCTTAGATCATCGAGATTGTCGTAGTCAATATTTTCTTGCTTAAGGAAGGATGTAAAGTTAGACGGAAAAGATCGATCTTTAAAGTTTGAACGAGAATATTTGTCGTAAAGTATTTCAAAAAGCCATTTGCGGGAATTTGGACTCTTTTTCATTAGTTCTTCAAGAAAGAAGTATTCGTTATTCTGTCCGTAAAAGGTTCCTCTGCCTGCATTTCCTAAATCGATATACAGAGATAAAAAGGGTTTAGTTAAATTTTTAGTTTTTGCCATAAACGAGAACACAAGTTCTTGTGCATCTCCAGCGCCTCTGAAAGAATTTTCTTTAATCTTATGATTCTTATTCTTGATACTTGCTATTTTATTTAAGAGTAAAATAAATTTTTTAAGTTGATTGATGTCAACGCTTTCGTTTGCATAAACCTGACCAGCTTTTTGCATGAGATAGGTATCTTCAAACCAAAATAAACTTTCGTAAAGATCACCTAAATCTAGATTAAGATGGCTTTCGATATCGTCATAGGATAGGGCTTCAAAGTCTTTGTACCAGTCGGTTTTTGGTTTAAGATAATTTGAAATCATTAATTGTATAATTTTGTCTGTAACATGAGGCAATCGCTCGGTGATTGCATTTTTTAGTGAATCTGAAATTTCCTCTTTCTCGGTAAATACCGAACGTTGATTGATCCTTTCCTCGATAGACATATTCATGTTTGAAATGTTGTTAAATGATGCATTGTGGTGCTCAACGGTTCGAAATCGTGCCTTTTGAAAAAGATTTAATAAATCAACTTGAAAGCTTTTATCTGTAGGGTTAAGTGACTGGATTTCTTTAATATAATCTTTTTCTGTAAACACTATTCCTTTATTTTTTTTAATGCGTTTTTTTAAAGTTTTTGTATCTTGAAAGAAATCGGCGGAGAACTTTTGTGGTTTTAAGTCATATGTTGGCCAGTATTGATTTAAAAGAGCATCTTCAAGCCTCGCAACTCTTCTAGCTAAGGTTGGATAATGAATTCCTGCAAGACTAACGGCTTTGCTTGACATCCCTTTTATTTTTAAACGTTCGCTAAAGAACTTTGTTGATTCCTGAACATTAAATCCTGCTTTTTCCATCAATGAAAGAATTGCTAAGTCTGATGCTGTTTCATTTGAATATCGATCGACAATTCCATTGATAGTTTTTATAACATTATTATGGCCTTTTTCTTTCTCTTTTTTCTTTCGATTTTCTTCTGGGTGTGCTATGGCTCTTAAAATATGTCCAGTTTCGTGTGCCAATATTGACGCCAAAACATCTTTAGAGAAGTTTTTTTCTGTCATGTGGGACAACAAGCCCGCGTTGACAATAATATGACTGCTATGTGGAATGATGCAAGCATTGACAGATGGATCACCAACAATTGATAATTCAAAAAGTTGTGGATCCAAACCTGCTGCAGTCAGAATTTTGTCTAGTATTTCTCTAACTTCTTTATGCATTTTATTCTGCTTGCTTAGTTTTCCAGCTTCACTGATCCATTCTCGCATATATTTATCAGCATCTTCTTGAAGAAAAAAATAGTCATCAAGGCTAATGTTACCATTTTCTTGGATTTCAGGCTCAGATCCTGGAATAACCATATTAAAAATATTCTTAACAGATGAGATGTTGTTCGATGCTGATAAGTTTGAAGATATAGAACGAAAGCCTGATTCACCATTTTCATCTTTAGAAGGATTTGCAACGAACATGATATTTGTTAGATCTTGATTGCCGTATTTGCTTAACAGCATGGATCTAGATCTTGCGCTTTGTGTGAAATTTATATTTTCTCCGATTTCTAAGTTTGTGACATTGACACCACCAGAAAAATATTTTCTTGGAACATTTTTTTTCTCGTATTTATCGTATTCAACTTTAACAAAGTCACAAATTCCCTTTTTAAAGGATTTTATATATTGTTCGTAGATGTCTTTTGATAGGTTGGCAGCACTTACTCCTTCTATTTTAATCTTATCAGTATAAACTTTACTAAAGATAGAATTTTTAAAACTATTTTTAAACCAATACGCTAAGATTAAAGAATTATAAATCTGTCTAAGTTGAGCGAAGTTTTTGCCCTGATTGACTTCTTTTTCTAGAGCAGGGATGACAACCTCACGGACAATTTCGGAAGCAAGTTTATTGTTGGCTTTCTTATTAGTATTACTTGATTGAACTATGTCCCTTGCTTTTAGCGCTTGGGACTGCGAAGCGTCCCCTGTGGATTCCTCATCGTGCTGTAATGCTACATAATCCTCTTCAAGCATAACCTTTAGTCGCGCTTGTACGATAAATGCCCGATCATTTTTTACATAAACTTCGGCATAGTCCGGAATGATCCAAACTTTGTTAAAAGTGTCAATTGGGATATTGGTCGTGCCGTATTTCTCATAAGATTTTTTATAAATTCTTCGCCAGAATTCTTTTCCTAATTCATCTTCAGGGTAGATTAAAGAGGCCGTAACTTGTTTCAGCAAATAATCTTGAGCTAGCATATCTATGCCGAGATCTGTTTTTGCAAGAGATTCTGGAATGATTCTATCTTTTTCATAGGGTGATAAGTTTACCCATAAATTGTCATCAGGAATTGTTAAAGAGGCCATAAAATATTTAATAAGTTTTAATGCTTCAGGCTTGAGATCATCAGATTTTAGTTCTGTATCGCCAGAATCAACAATAAAATCAAATTTAAATGCATTTTCGGGATGTAATTTAATTCCCCTTAATATGACGGGCGTAAAGCCAGAGCTTAAAGAAACGATATTCCCTGGCGCAGGTAGTCCTAATGTGCTGAGTTGGGCTAAGGCATAAGATGGGCAGAGGCTATTTATGCCAAAAAATAGAATTATGGCTAGACAGATAATTTTGAAAGTTTGCGATTTTTTATAATAAAAGTAAAACATAAAACGCCTTTCTTCGCATTAATCTTACATGGACATCCATCCCGACATATAAAGTATAAACTATATATATGTATATATAAGAGGTTTAGAGTGATTTCAAGAAAGCGTTTTCTTTTTTTAGGAGGGTTGTTTATAGGATTGTTATGTGCTTTGTAAGGCTAATTTTTGATCTTTGTTTTCTTGATCATCTAGGCCTAAAAGGCCTGTAAAGCTTGTTATAGGAGTTATATTAATGATGACAGGAGTGAATCCATCGATATTGGTGAGATCAACATTTTGCATATCAAGAGGAATATCAAAATCGATCTGCCCTCCTTTTGTTGTTATGTTCATATTTTCAGCGTTAAAGTCAATTCCGCCGGTTGACGAGATATTCTTTGAGGATTTTGTATCCGCGTTTGGCGCGTCACGAGATAGAATAGATTTAATCATTGGATTATTTTCTAAAAGCTCTTCCGAAATCACTCGAACTGTTTCCAAACCCGAATTTCTTGCTTTTTCGACTAAACTCTTTGCATCCTCAATATACAGAAGCTGCTTTAAGGACACAATGCCAATTCTATTACTTTGATCTAAAAGACTGTCTTGTGCCTTTAAGAATTCAAATAATCTCTGATAAACATTTGGGTCCTTTTTGCTGACGCCTAATATTATTGGGCTAATGCGTTTATATTTCGCTAAAAACTTTAGTTCATGCATAGCCATTAATATATTGTAAGTTATGCTATGCATATTAGTAAAAATCTCTACTCTAAGGCCTTTTGCTTCTAATTTCTCCAATAATTCTTTTCTACCTTTTATAGGCTTATAGAATCTCACTAAGAAGTCTTGTAAGAGTGGTCTTTGTTTTTCTTTTTGTGCTAAATATATATTTCTTCTTCTATGTTGAACAGAATCCGGTGTATGTGCTGCAAACAACTCCTCCATGCTCCTTAAGGCATACTCCCAATATGCTTTCTCATATTCTGGTTTTGTTCTATATTTGGCAGCCTCCTCACCTGTTTTGAATACATCTACTAATTTATTTATATCGCTAATGCCAAAATATTCTCCAATATATTCAATCCCTTCAGCTATGCCATCAGTAACGAGAGTGCCAGTTAAATCTGAAATAATCATTTTTACTTCTTTTGCTGTCGTCGCATCATCACCTGTACGTCTAGACCCCGGCTCGCCTACTGTTTTTATTTCCGATGATGCAATCTGACTGCTTGAGGCTTTCTTTAATCCAGTAGATTTTTCAACTAAAAGCTGTCTTCCTTCGTTTTCAGTAAAAACCTCTAAATCTTTATTTTGTAAAATAGAAGTGAACATCATAGCTGTCATGTCGTAAAATTCAGAAGGAAGAAAAGTGTCTCCCTGGCTTACGCCAAGAATTTCTCCTTGATCCAAAATATCTGTATTTAATTTTCCGAATAAAATATTGTTTTCGTTTACACTGTTATTCGGAGATAACGAGACCTGAAATGCTAATAATGGATTTTGATTTGCTTTCTTAGCATTTAAAATCCATCCTGTTTCCACTCCCCCCTCTGGCAGGTTGTCAACATTATCATTTTCATCAAAGAGCGCATTGTAATAATCTTCGCCTTTTTCGTTAAAGTGTTGAACAAAGAGATCCTTGATAATTTCTTTTCCTGGGAAAAAGAAAACAATTGGATGTTGTTTCTTTCGAACAGCATCTGTTTTTGCTGCTAAGAAGTGACGTCCAAAAATTGGTTTCTTTTCTTCGTCACTGCCTCGTTCTTTCCTAACTGTTTTTATTATGGACCTTAAGTAATCGGCCTCTTTTCCAGACCCAGGTTCTCCTCTATCAGCTTCAGAAACTGTGACTTGTGGATTTTGTGAGAATTTCTGATTTAAGAAATGAGTAAAAGACCAATTGTGATTATAGGAATCACAACTAAGATTGAAGAAGCGTGTTTGACTAAAATCTCCAGATTCACTTAGAGCGCTTGCTATTTCTTCGTAGTTTAGGTATTCTCCATAATCAAAGGCAAGGCGATTTGCTGTGATATCTAAGAAATGTGAAATTTTGTTAAATGCGTCTTGATCGTAAGCTGTTTTTAAATATTCTTTAATTTCATCTAAGTCTGCAATGAGTTTCATTTGCTCATGCTCTTCTTCTGCAAAGTTGTTGTCGACTAAATTTTTATGCAAAGCTTCCCAGCCAATGTCGTAGTTCTCCACTTCATCTCGTTCAAAAATTGGCGTATTGTGTCCTCTGAAAAGAACGACTCTTGACCCGCGGCTTGCTTTCAAGGCTTTAATAACATCTTCTTTTTTATCTTTCCCTCCTTTAAAAGAAAATATTTTATCTTCAAGAACTCCTCCTAATTCTGCAAGTTCTTCTGCTTCTTCGACGAGAAATTTTTCCTCTACGTTTAGAATGTTAATGACTGTTGTGTTTTTGTCGTAATATATTTCGTTGCCGCTAATTTTTTGAAAATCAATAGCTAAGGAAATAGCATTGTTGATATGTTCGTTATCGTAAGGCATTTTTGATCCCGCAAGAATTCTTAGCGAGGAGATGAGAAGTGAGATTTTTTCATTTTTTGTTTTCTTCTTAAGTTTTCTAGAAAAACCTAGATCTTTACTAAAAAAGAAGTCTGAATTTCTTTGGACAATATTATCTGCGTATTCAAAAACAACATCAGGATTATTCTCAAGAATTTCAACGAGTCCACTTGTGAATTCTTCTTGAAGATCTTTTGATCTAAATTTTGCATTAAAGTTTTGAAGGCCAAAGATAGGAGATTTCCCGATAAGGCCGAGTAAGATTTGAGGTTGTTTTTCGCTTTCAAAATAAGAGTAAGCCCAAAATTTTATGGCAAGATCGGGGTGCTTGTTCATAGCATCTTTTAGTATTTCTCTAAAATCATTGATGTCTTTAAAAAATGGTGCAATATCAAGAAAATTCTTAATGAGCTCTTTTGCATATTTGTCGGGGTTTTTCTTTATATTGTTAGCCAAGTTTATGTAATAAAGCTCTTCAGGATCGGATATTTCTTTATTTTTATTTTTATTTGTTCTTTGGAATTTTATAGCTTGATCATTTTCTTTTTGAGGTTTCAAGTTTTGATTGCCTTGTTTTGCTTCTTGATTTTCTCTTTTATAAATTTCTTCTCTAATAAAATCTTCTAAGATTTCCTTAATTCCTTTCGCTTCTTTTCTTGCTGCTTTTGAAATTTCTTGATGTTTTTCAGCAGCGGGTTGTTTAAAATTTCTTGGTTTTTTAACCTTAAGACTTAAGATTCCTAATCTTGAGAAACGCGGGTGTCCTGTGTAAGCTGTAATATCAATAACAGCACTATCTTCATATTTTTTAACTGCAGCAAAGACAAATCCTTGCTGCTGGAGCATTCTGCTTACAGAATAATCTGGGCCACTTGGTTGAGGATAAAACTGCATCCTTTCTGTGTCGCCTTTATTTTTGTTGATACCTGTATGAAAATGCATTGATGCAAAAGAAAATCCTTTTGGACCTCTTGGAGCCCAAACATCATCATTAAAAAGATATGACGGCCTATTTTCGAACATAAGGGAACCTTGAAGATCAATAAACATTACTTTTCCTGTTTCAGCCGTTTTATCAGCAACATCCTGATAGTAAAATTGAGCTATTGAATCAGTAAAGCTTTCATTTTGCAATGCTTCGTACATTGCCAGAGAACGCAATAAAAATAATGTAGAATACTCATCGGTATCCTCTATGCTAAGTCTTGAATTTTTGTTTTTAGGGCTTGTCAAAGGTTTCGCATAGATTTTTGATTTAATTTCTTGCTCTAGAAGTTTTCGATTTGATAGTAGGTCATAAAAGTGCTTGTCTCTTGCAATATAATCGATAAGAAATAGATCGCTTATGGCTAGCCATTCTCCTTCATTTTCTAATTTTCTTACAATTTTATCGATTTTATCTTTATTAAAAGTTCGAGATAAAATAAGAAAAGGAACAGCCTCTTTAACAGAAAAGGTTTTGTCCGGAAATTTCTCGCGAACATAATCAAGCGTTTCTTGGAATTGATCAGAATACAAAAGATCTCTGTATTCTGGATTGTCGCTAATAAAGTTATAGAGATCACAAGCTCCAAAGACGTCCTCTATATTTCGTATTCTTCGATCTTTAAAAATAGTGTCGTTAACTCGATAGTAAAATTTCTGAAAATCATCGCGGGCAATTATTTTGGCTATTCTAGGTTCTTTGGATAAAGCAATAATTTTCCAGGTGGGAATTTGATCAGCGTAGAAATTTTTGCCTAGAATGTCAAAATTCATATTAAAAAGTTTCTCTGCTGCCTTAAGGCTTTCTTTCGACAATCCATATTGTTTGGAAAGTTTTTCGAAATCTGTGGTGTCGTTATTAAAAAGGTAGAACCCTTCGGCCCAGCGTTTAAGAAAATATTCTTCAATTTTAGAAAAATCATAGCTTTCAATGTTGAGAGGCTTTTGATTAAAAGTATTAACATATAAAGAGTGTGCAGAGTTAGCAAGAGCAGAACCTTGAATGGATTGCATAAAAAGAGATAACATTTCGTAGTTAAAGTAATAGTCACCATCGTTATATTTCTTTTCAATATCTTTTTTGTTTTGTTTTATATATTCTTCTGCACTTCTTTTTTCTTGTTCCCTGTTGAAGATTTTTCTGCCATCTTGACTCACAATCCCGGGGTATTCAACGGCAAGTCTTAAAGATAATGTTTTTCTATAGATTTCCTTTTCTTTATTAATGACAAACTGTTTATAGCCAAGAGTGTCTAGGGTTTCTCCTGTAATCATCTGCGCTGCGAACGCATGCTGAATGGGCGTATTCGGACAATCTTGGAGGAGCAATAAATCCATCATGATTGTTTTAGGGTCTCGGCTGGAAGCCAGCATGGCTAGATAAGATTCAAATTCATATGTTGTGTATGTTGATATATTTCCGTATGGGATATAGTATTTATCTAACAATTTATTGATATTCGCAATTTGATCATCGCTAAAGTCATTCTTTTCTCTTTGCTTATGTGTCATTTCATGAACGATAACTGCATGCATCCAGTCTTTTAAAAATTTAAGCTTTCCTTCTTTTGTTAGAAATATTTTTTGATTTAGGATAGAGCCCATAAAGCTGTACGGACTTTGAACATATCCAGATATTCTTTCGATGTCTTGATAAAATGCTTCTAAATAGATTTCGATATTGTTTCCATCCACACTTCTTCCAACGGCATCAACTGTTCCATCATCTAAGAATTTTACTTTTATATCTTGATCTAATATTTTAAATTCTTGCTCGTCAACGATTTCAGGGTTTTTATTTCTAGAGCTTTTTAAAGAATCTTTTTCTTTTGGAGATTGACTTAAAGAAAAAAGATTATCTTGAAACTCTAGTCGAGAAAAGCTTCCTAGATCTACTTTATGAACCTGACTCTTATTGTTAGATTCTTGACTGTTTTCAAAAGATGGACTTGCAAGAGCAGCTACAGTTAAGCTTACTGTAACTAAAATAACCAATGTTGCATTTGTTAGAAATTTCCTTAAGTTACTTCCCGCTCTCCTCCCTCTTCGACTGTCCGCTTTTGTCACTATAATATTGCTTGATGCAAAACTTCCAACAACTCCACCTGAAAAATACTTTCTAGGAATATTCTTTCTTGTATATTGGTCGTATTCCACCTTAACAAAATCACACACACCTTTTTCAAAAGATTTAACATATTGATTATAGATGTCCTTTGAGATATCTTTGGTATCTACACCTTTAATCTTGCTTTGATCAGAATAAACCTTGTTTACAATAGATTCTTTTAAGTTATTCTTAAACCAATAGGCTAAAACTAAAGAGTTATAAATCTGTCTAAGCTGAGCGAAGTTTTTGCCTTCATTGACTTCCTTTTCAAGAGCTGGAATAACAATTTCACGAACGATTTCAGAAGCGAGTTTGTTGTCGGCTTTCTTGGCACTATTTTCAATAACAGAGCTATTTAATGCTACATAATCTTCTTCTAACATAACCTTAAGTTTAGACTCAACTACGAAGGCTCTATCATCCTTTACATAGACTTCAGCCTTGTCAGGCATGATCCAGACCTTATTAAAAGTATCTACAGGGATGTTAGTAGTTCCATACTGCTCATAAGCTTTTTTATAGATCTTCTGCCAGAATTGTTTACCTAATTCATCTTCTGGGTAGATTAAAGAAGCTGTGATTTGTTTTAAGAGATAGTCTTGGGAGAGCATATCTGTACCCATATCTGTAACAGCTAGAGAATTAGGAATGATTCTGTCTTGTTCATGAGGAGATAGGTTAACCCATAGGTTGTCTTCAGGAATAGTTAAAGCGGTTAGAAAGTACTTGATAAGACGTTCAGAAACATCTTTTAATTCAGATCCTTTAAGCCCGGTATCTCCAGAATCGACGATAAAGTCGAATTTAAGAGCATTGTCAGGATAGACTCTTATTCCACGAAGAATGGCTGGGGTGAATTGCGGGCTGAGTCCTACCATGGATCCAGGAGCAGGTAAAGAAAAAGCACCTTGGGCCAGAGCTTGATTAGGTGTAACTATAGTTGCCAAAAAGCAAACTATAATTAAAATACATATTGTCTTTCTAAATATTTTCAATGTTTCCCTCCGTGACTAAGAAAACACTATTTTCAGTTTAATTTCCTGACTATTAAAGTATATAATATATATATATATAAAAAATAAGCCCATAATGGGCATTTTGAGAAAGCGTTTTCTTTTTTATGAGCTTGCGATGGGTTTTTAGTGTGTTATAATATCATTTATATGAAGCCAATTAGCGATTATCATAACCATACCATCCTTTGCGGACACGCAATCGGTGAACCTTTTGAGTATGTTGACCATGCTTTAAAGATCGGCTTAAAGGAAATAGGATTTTCGGATCATGCGCCTTTGGTTTGCCATGACGATCCAACCGTTACAATGAGTTTTGAGCAACTTCCTCGTTATCATCAAATGATTGAAGAAGTGCAAGAGAAATATAGAGATCAGGATATCAATATTCGCCTTGGAATTGAAGCTGATTTTGTTGTTGGTTTTGAAGAGAAGACAAAGTTGATTTTAGATAGTCATGCGTATGATTATGTTATAGGATCTGTGCATTTTATTGGTGATTTTGCGTTTGATGATCCAAATCAGAAAGATCGGCTAAAGACAAATGATATTGATAAGGTTTATTTGGATTATCATAAACTTTTGCGTCAAAGTGCTGAATCAAGGCTTTTTGATATTATGGCACATGTTGACTTGGTTAAAAAATTTGGTGATCGACCGAATAGCGATTTGAGCGATGACATTCAAAAAACAGCAAAAGTTTTTAAAGATGCTGGTGTTGTTATTGAAATTAATTCATCAGGTTTGCGTAAGCCAGTAAAAGAAATCTATCCTTCTTTGTCGACTTTAAAGATCTATTGTGATGCTGGTGTTCCTATTACATTTGGATCTGATGCTCATGCACCTAATGAGGTTGGGTTAGGATTTAAAGAGGCAGTTGATCTTGCTCTTGAGGCTGGATATCAAGAATATGTATTATTTGAAAAGCGTCAGATATCAAAAAAAGTTTCCCTTTAGCTCCTTTCTTTTATTATTTCTAAACACTTTCTTAAGCCTTCTGTTGAAATAAAACGATGACTCTTTCTGATTTCAGCTTTCCATTTATTTTTGTCTTTTAAAACAATAATATCAAATAATTGTGTTAAATGCGGTTCGCAAATAACAACTTTTTGTATCGCTTCGTTTTTCTTTTTATCAAAACTAAACTTTTTAAAAATAATATTCATATTGGGTTCTTTTTTATTTTTATATTTAATTTTATCTGGATCAAAGTTCAAAAGTACAACAGTGCCGATTTTAGCTTGTTTACTAATTGAAATATTGCTATGTTCTTTTTTCGTTAAAGTTAAAGAGAAAAAAAGATTTTGCCCTTCCTTAGACCACATGCGTTCGAATCGAGTATCAAATTGAGTTTCAATACGTTTTCTCTTGATCGTAAAGCCTGTATTTGAAGCTTGTCGTATCGTCCATTCAAAATAAGGCTTAAAATCTGTAACAATTTGAAATTGCCCCTTAGATTTAAGTCGACTATTAACGATCCTTAAAAAATCTTTATGAAATAAGCGTTTTTTGTGATGGCGTTTTTTTGGCCAAGGAAAAGGAAATAAAGAATAGCAGAATTGGATTGAGCGATTCTTAAAAAGTCGATCAAAGGCTACGTAGGCATCGAGACATAAAAGTCTAATGTTTTTAACTTTTGATTTCTGAATTCTCTTGGTAATCTTTTTGATTAAATGAAATTCAATTTCGATGCCAATAAAATTCTTATGAGGATATTTCTTAGCTTGAGAAACTAAGTAATCTCCATTTCCAAAACCGATTTCGACAATAAGTGGCGCCTTTCTTTTGAACGCTTTGTCCCAATCAATCGGATGCGTATCGCAAAAATGGTTGAGGAGAAATTTATTGGTATTTTTTTTGGATATATTGTTCAAGGATTTTTATAAAATCTGACGTGATAGATTTACTATTTAATTTTTTATATAATTTTCCATCAGCATAAACAACCGCAGTTTTTAATTCTCCTCGACCTGGTAAGCTTATGCCGATATTTGCATGCTGACTTTCTCCGGGACCGTTAACGATGCATCCCATAATGGCAATTTTTAATTGTACAACTTTAGGATATTTTTTAATCCATGAAGATAGCTTCTTTTGGATATGAGATTCAATTGAATTTGCTAAGAATTCAAATTTTTGGTTTTCTGTTCGTCCACATCCAGGGCAGCTGATGACAGTAGGTTTAAATGAGCGAAATCCCATTGATTGCAAGAGCATTTGGCAGCATCGAACTTCTTCAGTTCTTGGCATATCCTTTTTTGGTGTTAATGATATTCGAATCGTGTCACCAATACCTCTTTGCAGAAGAACTGATAATGCCGATGCGCTTTTAATGATTCCGGATAAGCCAGAGCCTGCTTCTGTTACGCCAAGATGAAGCGCGTAAGAACATTCTTTTGAAAGCATTTCATAGGCTAAGATTGTATTTTGAGCATCTGACATTTTTACACTTAAGATAATTTTATTTTTAGTAAGCCCAAGTTTTTCAGCTTTTTTTGCACTTTGAATAGCACTTTGTACCATCGCCTCACGTAAGACTTGATGTGCTGTTTTTTTAATTTTTTTATTTTTATTTCTTAAGCGAACTTGTTCGAGAATATTTTTATCAAGAGATCCGCTGTTAACGCCAATACGAATAGGCTTTTTATTTTTAATAGCAATTTTTATAATTTCAGAAAAAGGATCAGTGTCGCTGGATGCACAATTAACATTTCCAGGATTAATGCGATATTTGTCTAGGGCTTTAGCGCTTTCTGGAAAATCTTTGAGTAGCGTATGGCCGTTATAATGAAAATCGCCAATAATGGGCACATTGCATTTATTTTTTCGTAATCTTGATATGATCTTGGGAATGCATGCCATTGCTTCCCTATTGTTAATTGTAAGACGAACCATTTCGCTTCCAGCGCATGCAAGTTCTTTGATTTGCTTGATAGTCTTTTGAGCGTTAGAAGTTTGAGTATTAGTCATAGACTGGATACAAATTGGATGAGCGCTTCCAATTTTCATATTTCCAATCTGAATTGAGGGTGTTTTTTTGCGAGTAATCATTTATGGACGAAAAAGTCATTTTAAAAAAAGTTTAAAAGTGCTATAATCTCAAAATTATACTTAAACTTATTGGATAATGCAATGGAAATATATTTAGCTCATACACAAGGATTTTGTGCTGGTGTTTCGCGTGCAATTGATATTGTCGATCGTGTGTATCAAAAGTATGGCACCCCTCTGTTTGTTTTTCATGAAATTGTACATAATACTAAGGTTGTAAATGATTTTAAGGAAAAAGGTGTTCAATTTGTTGATGATTTAGATGAAGCTCCAGATAACGCACGTATTATTTTTAGTGCGCATGGGGTTTCGCCTAAAATTATTGAGAAAGCAAAAAATAAGAAATTAATTTTTTTCGATGCGACTTGTCCCCTTGTTAGTCACGTTCATAAGCGTGCTAAGAAATTTTCTGATAATGGAATTGATGTTATTTTAATTGGCCATAAGAATCATCAAGAGGTTATTGGGACTAAGGGCTATGTGAATAAAGACCGTCTTCATATTATTGATAGTGAAAACCAAATTGATAATCTTAAAATTGATTCATTGAAAGAAGTTGGATACGTAGTTCAGACGACGCTTTCGTCAGATGATACAAAAGAATTAGTTGCAAAATTAAGGTTACGATTCCCTTGTCTTGTAGAAACAAGTGCGGATGATGTTTGTTATGCAACTCAAAATCGACAAAATGCAATTAAAGATCTTTGTAGTATTTGTGACGTGGTTATTATTTGTGGATCGAAAGAAAGCTCGAATAGTAATCGATTGTGTGAATTAGCTAAGAAGCTTGGTGTTGAAAGTTATCTTGTTGATTCTTCAGATGAGATTGATATAAAGACTTTAGAGGGAAAGCAAAGGCTTGGTATAAGTTCTGGGGCATCTGTTCCAGAGAGCATTGTTTTAGATATAGTTGAAAAAATAAAGAGTAATTTTTTGGTTTCAAAAATACATATTTCAGAAAGCCCTGAGAAGGAAATTTTATTCTCAGCTCTGGATATTTAAAAGGAGATTATTTTGTTTAAATTAATTATTGATCAGGCAGAATACGATATTTTAGACGATGGGTTGATTGTTTCAGCTTGTAAGGATGCCGGCATTCGCTTTGATTGTAATAGCGGTGTTTGTGGGTCATGTCACATTAAAATATTAGAAGGTGCTGATAATTTAACAGAATTAACACAAGAAGAAAATGATCTCGGCATGGATAAAGATAATCGATTGGCGTGTCAGTGTGTTATTAAAACCGGAACTGTAAAGATTACCTTTTAAAATGAATCTATCTTTTCTTAAATCAATTGATGGAATTATATTAAAAGAAGACGTTAATCTGTCTGACTATACAACTTTTAATATTGGGGGAAATTGTCCTTGTGTTATTACTTGCTCGAGCATTAAAGGGCTTGAGCCATGTATTCATTTTTTAAGACAATCTGAAATTCCTTTTCTTTTAATTGGTGAAGGCTCTAATCTGCTCATTTCAGATCAAGGGTTTAAAAGTGTTGTTGTGCGGTTTATTTCAAAAGAACCAGACATTAAGATGGATCGGTTTAAGATTACAGCATCAGCGTGCACAAACCTTGATGATGTTGCTTTGTGTGCGGCGCGAAACGGACTCAAAGGTTTAAACTTTGTAAGCGGAATTCCTGGTACTGTTGGAGGCGCAATTTGTGGTAATGCTGGTGCATTTGGTCAGCAGATAAGCGATAAATTGTTTTATATTAAACTTTTGGGTTTAAATGGTAAGAAGCGTATTGTTGAAAAGGATACTCTTGAATTTGAATATAGAAATTCAAATATTCTGAAAAATAACGATATTATTCTTTCAGCAACTTTTAATCTTAGTTTTGAAGATCCTAGCCTTCTTCTGGCTGAACGTACAAAGATTTTAAAAGAAAGAAAAGAAAAACATCCAGATTATAAAAAGACACCTTGTGCTGGAAGTTTTTTTAAGAATATTGAATTAGACGGTATGCGTAAAGCTTCAGGAGCACTTTTAGATCAGGCTGGAGCAAGAAAAATGTCTGTTGGAGGTGCGTCTGTTTTTGAAAAACATGCTAATATTATTATTAAGAAGACAGATCAGTGCACAGCTAAAGATGTTTTTGATTTATCTTTGGAGATGGCTCGGGCTGTTAAAAAGAATTTTAATATTGAATTAAAACGTGAAGTTCGTTTTGTTGGAAAGTTTGATTAATAGCATATCGATGATTCCTTGATCTTGTAATTACCCGCCAATTTTATACATTTCAATTTTATTTCGTTTTTTATTGTCAGAAGAAAATCTTATTTCAGAATATTTATCTTCTCTTTGTTTCCACATTTCTTGAATTAATTGTGAAAGTGCTAAATCGTCACAATGTAAATGCTTTCTAATGTCAAATGAATTCTCAGAAAAAAGGCAATTGTAAAGTTTTCCATCAGATGAAAGACGTAGACGATGACAGTCTTGGCAAAAAGGTTGACTGACTGATGAAATAAATCCAATTTCTCCTTTTCCGTCTTCGTAGGCATAGCGATTAGCAACCTCACCCTGATAATTCTTATTTAAAGCTGAAACAGGAAAAAAGTGGTTTATGCTCTTTAAGATTTTGCTTGACGAGACGACATCTTTCTCGTCCCAATGATTTTCTGTTCCAACGTCCATATATTCGATAAAGCGAAGAATGTGTCCGGTTCCTCTGAAATATTTTACTAGTGGAATAATTTCATCTTCATTAATTGTTTTTTTAACTAATACATTAATTTTAATTTGTTTAAATCCATTTTGCTCACAAGTTTTGATTGCATTTAAAATAGCTTGAGGAGATTGACGAGTTCCGGTCATTTTTTGAAAGATGTTTTGATTTAAAGCATTTAAACTAACTGTGATGCGATCTAATCCATTTTTTTTAAGTAATCGTGCAAAATTTTCAAGAAGAAATCCGTTTGTTGTTAATGCAAGATCTTCGATGCCTAAATTCTTAAGGCCCAAAATAAGCTTAGGCAGTCCAACTCGCAAAAGTGGCTCTCCTCCGGTTAAACGAACCTTCTTAATGCCTATAGTGACAAGAATTTTAGAAATTCTTAAGATCTCATTAAATGTAAGTTGATTTTTACTTGCGCAAGAATATTTTTGTTTGCGGTTTGGCTTACAATGAGGACAATAAAAATTACATTGCTCTGTGACTGAGATACGAACATCTCGCAATGGGCGGTGAAGCTTGTCGCGAAAATCATTCTTTTCTGATTTTATGCAATCAGGATAAGCTTGAAGGGTTGAAGACATTACTCAGCTATTTGAACTTTAATGTTTGGATTATAATGTTCTTGAAGCGCTGCTTCAATAGTCATAAGAGTTCCCGTTTTAGCATGAGGACATCCGCCACAAGCTCCCTGATACGAAATTGTTAAGACGTTATCTTTAAGGCTAATAAGTTGTAAGTCTCCTCCATCTTGCTTCATAAAGGGGCGAACAGTATGATTTAAAACATCGTTAATTTTTTCAAATTCTGGATTTTCTGTTGTCATTTTTCTACTCCTTGTTTTTTGTGTTGTGAATGGTGTATTTTAATAATATTTTCATCACATTCAAGTGATATATCTGCAATAACCTCTAGGCAGTCTGGAATAGCCGGAAATACGGCTTCTAAACATTGTGCAATGGCGCTAGGGTTTCCTGGTAAATTCAAAATCAAAGTCTTGTTTCTAATGCCAGCTGTTTGACGCGACAAGATTGCTGTTGGCACATATTTCAATGAAACGCTTCGCATTAGCTCGCCAAAACCTGGCAATATTTTCTCGCAAACAGATTCTGTTGCCTCTGGAGTAACGTCTCTCTGAGCTGGTCCTGTCCCGCCCGTTGTTACAACTAAACAGCAGTTTTCTTGATCGCTTAATTTTATTAATTCTGATGCAATTTTTTGTTTATCATCGGATACAATGTTGCATACAGAATTCCAAGAATTCTTTAAATAGGTTGTTAAAATTTCTTCAATTGCTTTTCCGGAAATGTCTTCATATTCGTTTTTAGCAGCACGATCTGAGATCGTTAGAATTCCAATTTTAATTTTATTTTCTGAAATCATTTGAGTCTAACCGAGAAGTTTGTCACCAACGGCCCAATTTTCACCGTTGACTTCATCAAAAACAACGTAGGTGTGATCTTTTGGCTTATTTGCAACTTTTTCTAAAGTTTCAGTAAACTCAGCTGCAATCCTTTGCTTCTGCTCTTTAGTTATTTTTCCGACTAATTTAATATTGATATAAGGCATTATTAACTTTTCGATAATTGAAAAATTCCAACATGGGCAAATAAATTTGGCCAAAAAGTAATTTCTTGATTGCGTGATAGTGCGCGTTTTTTCTCAACAATAATATTATGATGATCGCAAAAGCTTTGAAAATCTTTAATACTTAAGAACTTTAAGTTTGGCGTGCTGTACCATTGATCAGGTAATTTTTTCGTAACTGGAACATTCCCCTTAAAAAATACTTGAAAACGGCCATTGATATGGCAAAAATTTGGAATTGCAACAATAACTTTTTTTCCAACGCGTAAAGACTCAAGGATAACTTTTTTAGGATTTAAGACTTGCTGTAAACTTTCATATAAAACAATATAGTCAAAGCGCTTGCTTGAATAATCTAAAAGCTCAGCGTCAATATCTCCATGAACTACGGTTAAGCCTTTTTCCATGCAGCGATAAACAGCTTTTTCGTTGATTTCTATTCCAGCCCCTCTGACATTCTTCTTTTCTTTAAGAAGAGACAATAGATCCCCGTCTCCACATCCAAGATCTAAGACTCTGGAGTTTGGCTTAATAAAATCTGCGATGATTTCATAATCTAGGCGATATGTCATCTTATTTTCTTTCTCTTTTTAGAAAGTTTCTAATTAGGCTTGACTGTCCGTCAACTTCAATTAAGAATGAATCATGCCCGTAAGAGCTTTTGATTTCACAACTTGAAACATCAATATCATTTATTTTAAGTGCTTTAATCATTGATTTTAGCTGATGTGTTGGATATAACCAATCTGATGTAAACGTAATTACAAGAAAACTAGCTTTTGCATCTTGAAAAACTTCTTCTAAGCTTTCTTCTTCGGATAGATTAAAATAGTCAAGAGCTTTTGAGATGTAAAGATATGAATTTGGATCAAATCTTTGCACAAAGCTATCTCCCCTGTATTTTAAGTAGCTTTCTACTTGAAAATCTTGTGAGAAATCAAAACCAACACGTTCTTTGTTGATTAATTGACGTCCAAATTTTTTGTCCATAGATTCATCGCTCATATATGTAATATGACCAATCATGCGCGCAAGTCCAATACCTATTGATGGAGGTTTTTGATCGTAATAATCTCCATTGTTCCATTTTGGATCAGTCATGATGGCATGACGCCCAACTTCGTGAAAAGCAATTTGCTGAGCAGTATGACCTGTGTTTGTTGCAATGACGATTGCGGAATTAATAATATTCGGATAAAGAACAGACCATTTCAGGACTTGCATTCCTCCCATTGAGCCACCAGCAACAGCATGCAATTTTTTTATGCCTAAGTGATCAATAAGAGATTTCTGAACAACAACCATGTCCTTGATTGTGACGACTGGAAAACTCAAACCATAAGGTTTTTTTGTTTCAGGGTTAATTGAAGAAGGGCCAGTTGTCCCTTTGCATCCGCCTAAAACATTTGAGCAGATCACAAAATATTTATTTGTATCAAATGCCTTATTTGGGCCAATCATGTTATCCCACCAGCCAGGCTTTTTATCATCTTTGTGAAAACCTGCGGCATGTGCATCGCCAGATAAGGCATGACAAATTAGAATAGCATTTGATTTATCTTGATTGAGCGTTCCGTATGTTTCGTATGCAATCGTGATAGGACCAAGCTTGAGTCCGCTTTTAAGCGTTAAAAGATTTGGTGGCTCAAAGCAAGTAACTTGTTGAGTTTTAACAGTTCCTAATGTATCCAAAGTTTTAAATCTCCTTTAATTAACCTCAAAATATTAACATAGCGTTTTTAAGGTGTCAACCTATCTCAAAATAGGCTTAATTGATCAAATTCCCCTTTAGACCAAAGGCAGACGCGCTTTTTATTTTAATATTTACAAATTGTTTGGGTGCGCAATTCTGAGCTTGGAAAGAAACTGTTTTGTTTGTTTTAGTTCGACCGCAGAAATTTCCAGAACCTTTCTTTTTGTCTATAAATTCGATTAAGACTTCTTGAGTTGTTCCGACTAGTTTTTGATTCTTTTTGCAGGAAATCTCTTTTTGTAATTCATTTAGCTTAACAATGCGTTTTGTTTTCTTTTCTGGCGTCACATCGTCTTTATATTTTTTGGTTGCAACAGTTCCTGTGCGAGGTGAATATTTAAAAATAAATGCTGCATCAAATTGAATCTTTTTCATTACTCGAACGGTATCATTAAAATCTTTTTCGTTTTCTGTTGGAAATCCGACGATGATGTCTGTTGTGATTGCAATGTCTGGACATGCCTTTCTTATTTTCTCAGCAAGCTTTAAATACGCTTGCTGTGTATAAGTTCGGTTCATTTTCTTTAAAATTCGACTACTTCCTGCTTGAAGAGGCAAATGAACATGATTTATGCTTTTTGGATTATTGGTAATAACTTTGATAAGTTTATCCGGAAAATCTTTTGGATGTGGCGACATAAAATGAATGCGTTTAATTTTGTCAATTTTGCTAATTTCATTAATAAGATCTGGAAAATCTTTTTTGCCATCTTGATAAGAGTTGACATTTTGACCTAAAAGAGTCACTTGTGGATAACCTTCTTTTGCTAATTTCTTAACTTCTTTAATGATGCCATTAAAATCACGACTTCTTTCGCGACCTCGGACATAGGGAACGATGCAGTATGTGCAAAAATTATTACACCCACGAGAGATAGCTACCCAAGCGTTTATGCCCTCTTCCCTTTTTGGATAAATATTTGAATAAGTTTCGGTGTCAGATAACTCGTAATCAAATGTTTTAAGTTTTGTTTTTTGTGCTTTTCTGATGAGTCCTGAAAGTTTCTTGTAGCTATCAGGACCTGCGATAAAATTAACGCCAAGATTCTTTTGGGTCAAAAGCTCTTCTTTTTTATCTGCAGCCATGCATCCTAAAATTCCAATCAAAACAGGTTTACCTTTTAGGTCATGACGAATTTTATGAATAAGCCCAATAATCTTTCGATTTGCATTTTCTCGTACTGAGCAGGTGTTAAGCATAATAATGTCGGCTTTGCACTTTTGATCAACAAAATTAAATCCTTTTTTGAGGAGAATTGAACGTATGAGTTCTGAATCATATTCGTTCATTTGACAACCGAAAGTTTGAAGAAATATTTTATTCATTTAGGTGTTCCCTTTTTTAAGTTTTTTGGTGCATGCAAAGCGAGGCTTAAACGCAAAGCGCGAAAAGCGAGTGCGGTGCAGTCATATGTTTTAATAGTATTCTTTGCATAGCTATTTTGTTGTTAGGCACTCTCTAGTCGCAATAAGATTGACGCCGAGGTCAAGAAAGTTTCTTTGAATAACCTCTCCACAATAAATAGAGTTATGTATGCGTATTTTCTTTATTTCATTCATTGCATCAAAAAGTTTTGACTTTGGAATTGGCTTGCTTGTGCGTACGGAAATCATTTTCAATGGAAGGCCTTTAGACAAAACTGATGAGGTCAAAACTCTCGTTGGATTTTCTATTTCCGAGCGCACATAGATCTCGCCTTTTTCGCAATCATTTCCTGTAATTTCAGAAATTTTATTATCAGCAAGTGTAACTGTAATATTGCATCCTTTTGGGCATTCAATGCAGATAAACTTTTTCATCATGAGCGGTTCCTTAAATATTCTGCAGCTTGTTTTCCTGCAATTTCGCTATCGCGTGAAACAGAGTCAGCCAAATCATAAACCTTAAAAGAATTTCCGCAGACAAATAAGCCGCTAATCGACGTTGTGTTAAGCTCACTTGATGTAGGACAATTTGTCTTTTTATCCATAGCGACGCCGGCCATTTCAATGAGTTCATTTTCAGGAATAAGTCCAACAGAAACCAAAACGGTATCACAATCAATAGTAAATTCTGATCCACTTACAGAATTCAAATGATCGTCAACCTTAACGACGTCTACTTTTTCAACACGCTTTTTGCCATAAATATGTGAAATTTTATGATTATAATAAAGAGGTATATCAAAATCGTTTAAGCACTGAACAACATTGCGAATAAGCCCCCGACTTTCTTTTTGAATTTCGATAACAGCTTTGACCTCTGCGCCCTCAAGCGTTAAGCGTCGTGCCATTATTAATCCAATATCTCCAGAACCAACAATGACAACTTTTTTTCCAGGAAGAAATCCTTCAATATTAATTAACTTTTGAGCAAGCCCAGCAGAAAATATACCCGCGGGCCTTGTTCCTGGGATATGCACCATCTCTCGTGTTTTTTCTCGGCATCCTGTTGCCATGATTAAAGCTTTTGCTTTAATTTGTTCGAGAGCCCCAGGCTTCAAAACAGTTAAAATTTTGTTCTGCGTTAAGCGGACGACGAAAGAACGCAAGCTGATTTCAATTTCGGGAATAGATCTTATTTTTTCAATGGCTTTTTGAGCATATTCCGGTCCGGTTAGGATCTCTTTAAAATATTCAAGACCAAAACCAGGATGAATACATTGATTAAGTATTCCACCTAAATGCTTATCACGTTCGATGACGAGGATATTTTTTACGCCGTTTTTATGTGCATAAATTGCAGCTGCCATGCCTGCAGGGCCGCCGCCAACAATAACAAGATCTTTTTTAAGCATGATCGCGCTCCTGTGCAACAATTTCTGAACCTGCACCATTCTTTGTAATTTCAGTTGGAGCTTTTTTTAAATTTTCTGAAAGAATCTTTAATATTCGTGTTGTGCAGAATCCGCCATGACAACGTCCAGCTTGAGCACGTGTTCGAAATTTTATGCCATCGAGAGTGGTTGCGCCACGGGCAATAGCATCCTCAATTTCTTTTCTAGAAACCATCTCACATCGGCAAACAATATCGCCATAAGAAGAATCCTTCTTGATAAAGTTTTTTATTTTTCTAAGCGAAGATGCAAACAAGTGAATTGTTTTCTTTCGATGAGAATGAAATATTTTTCTTTTTTTTAGTTTTAATCCAGCAGATTTAAGAATATCGCAAACCATAAGTGCAATAGCAGGTGCTGCAGTTAACCCCGGAGACTGTATACCTGCAACATTAATAAAGCCAGGGACCTTATCTTCATGGCGAATAATGAAGTCATCGCCAGCCGAAGGACGCAATCCAGCAAAATACGCAATAATATCGTTTTCGCTTATTGATGGAATCATTCGGCGGACACCATCTAAGACTTTTTTTAGGCCTTCATCGGAAGTTGATAAGTCTTCTTTACTGTCAACATCTTGCGCGGTAGGTCCGATCATCGGATTTCCGTCTGACGTTTTAATGACTAAGATACCCTTAGAAGTTTTAGACGGAAGAGGAAAAAGTAAGTGATTGGTAATGTGCTCTCGCTTTTTGTCTAATATAAACTCTTCACCTTTTCGTGGATGAATTTTAAAATTATCAATCCCAACTAAGCGTGAAATTTCATCAGCAAATAAACCTGCTGAGTTAATGACATATCTTGCGTTAAGTGTTCCGTTTGGTGTTGTAATTTCAAAAGGCGCTTGAGAATCTCTTTCTGTTTCAAGTTGCTTAATATGCGTAACTGGTGAATTTGTATAAATTTTTACATTGTTTTGCACCGCGTTTTCAGCCAAATCATAAGCTAATCGATAAGGGCTTACAATACCCGCTGTAGGTGCATAAAGAGCAGCAACGGCTGTTTTTGAGAGATTTGGCTCATGTTTCTGAAGCCATGCTTGATTTACAATTTTTAACCTTGGAACGCCAAGTTTTTTGCCGTCATCTTCAAGTTTTTCTAAGAGAGAAATGTCTTCTTCGTTAAAAGCGACAATGAGTTCGCCAACTTCTTTAAAGTCAACACCGAGTTCTCTGGAAATTTTGCGAATGAGCTTGTTGCCTTGAACACAAAGTTTTCCCTTGAGCGATTCTGGAGAATTTTGAGTACCAGGATGAATAATGCCGCTGTTAGATTTAGAGACACCAAAAGCGAGTTCTTCTTCTTTTTCAACAATAGCGATTTTTAATTGATATCTGGATAGTTCACGTGCTATGGATGTTCCAACAACGCCTGCACCAATAATAATAATGTCGTAGATCATTTTATGTGAGTGTTCGCTTAACAGCTTGTAGCCAACCTGAATAAAGCGTGGTTGATGATTTTTTTGTTATTTTAGGAGAAAATTCTTTGTCTTTTTTCCAGAATTTCTTGATTTCGTTTGTGTTACGCCAATATTTAACGGCAAGTCCGGCAAGATAAGCAGCGCCTAAAGATGTGGTTTCAATTATTTCTGGACGAACAACATTGCTGCCTAATATGTCAGCTTGAAATTGGCATAAAAAATTATTGACTACAGCTCCGCCATCAATTTTTAAATGTTTGATTTTTAACCCTGAGTCTTTTTGCATTGCAAGTACAACATCTTTGGTCTGATAGCACATAGATTCAAGGGCTGCACGTGTGATGTGATTTTTTGTTGTTCCTCGAGTTAACCCTGTGATGCTCCCTCGTGCATCTTGATCCCAGTATGGTGCTCCAAGTCCAACGAACGCAGGAACAAAATAAACGCCTTCATTGTCTTTTGTAGACGTTGCCATTTTTTCGGTTTGAGAAGCTTCTTTGAAAAGATTAAGTTCGTCACGCAACCATTGAATTGCCGCTCCTGCAACAAAAACAGCACCTTCCAAGACGTAGATATATTTTCCTTTAACGTCACAGCCTAAGGTTGTGATTAATCCGTGTTTCGACGTAATACGCTTTTTTCCTGTATTCATAAGTAGAAAGCAGCCTGTGCCATAAGTATTTTTTATTGTACCTGGTTCAAAACATGTTTGCCCGAATAATGCAGCTTGTTGATCGCCAGCAATTCCTGAGATCGGAATACCTTGAGAAAGATTTCCAATTTTAATTGTATGGCCAAATATGCCTGACGATGGCTTGGCGATTGGTAGCATTATTTTTGGAATTCCAAATTTCTTTAAAAGAATAGCGTCCCAATCGAGTTTTTCAATATTAAAAATCATAGTTCGTGAAGCATTGGTATAATCTGTTGCATGCACTTTGCCGCCAGTTAGTTTCCATAAAATCCAGGAATCTGTTGTTCCAAAGCAAAGCTTTCCTGCTCTTGCATCCTTTTTTGCTCCGGAGACATTTTTTAAAATCCATTCAATTTTTGTTGCTGAAAAATAGGCATCAATGGGAAGGCCAGTTTTTTTCTTAAAAAGAGAAATTGCTCCCTTTTGATTTTTTAGGTTTTTGCAACGCTGAGATGTTCGCCTGCATTGCCAAACAATTGCGTTATAAACAGGTTCACCAGATTCCTTATTCCAGACGACAGTTGTTTCTCTTTGATTTGTAATGCCAACAGCAGCAATTGAATTTTCTGGAATCTTTTTAATGACTTTTTGAATGGAATGAATGACACTTTTCCAGATCTCATCAGGATTATGTTCAACCCAGCCTGGTTTTGGAAAATATTGAGGGAATTCTTCATAAGCACTAGCTTTAATTCTGCCATGCTTATCGTAAATGATAGCGCGACTACCTGTTGTTCCTTGATCTATAGAAAGTATAAACATGTTTTATTTTAACACGGCAACGGGGTTTCGGAGATGAAAAATTGTAAAAAGTTAATACTGATTCTACAAGATTCGCTTTAAGTTATTCCTTTTAGATAAGATTGTCTTTTTGTTTCTTCAAATCGTTCGATAGCGTATCTTAGCATTGTTCGCGGCATCTTTTTATAATGTTTCTTTAAAAATTTTTCCTCAACAGCTAAATCTCGTTTTCCGATTTCTCTAAGCATCCAGCCGACCGCCTTTTGAATTAGATCTTCTTTATCGAGTAAAAGAGTGTGCGCTATTCTTAGCATTTCGTTAAATTTGTAATTTCGTATATAACAAAATGTTGATAGCGCTGCAATTCTTCTTTCCCATAAACTTTTAGATTTAGCCAAATGGTAAATGGGTGCTTTGTTTTTATTCATCAAAAATGATCCGACAATATGGTGTGCCGACAGATCAATCAAATCCCAATTGTTGATATATTTGGAATGTTTTAAATATATTTTATATATCTCCTCTTTTTCTAATAAATCCGCTTTTTGATATTTTAGAATAAGGATAAACAAAGATAATAAGCGATGTTCGTGAATTTTTGATTTTAGTAGTTGCAGCGTTTCTTTTATTGCTAAGCTCTGATATTCTTTGGAGAACTCTCGTAACACCGGAACAGTTATTCCACAAAAAATATCTCCTTGGCCGTATTCTCCGGGTCCAGTCTTAAAAAATCGCTGCAGAATTTTAGCTTTTTTCTTGCTGCTCTGTTTTTGTAAATCAATTTTTAGTTTTTTTAGTGACATAAAATTTTTTTCCCAAAGGTGCGGAATCCTTATTTTGAAATTTACTCTTTTCGTCCCTGTATAAATGTTGCTTTAATGTTTTCTGCTTTTGCTGTACAAATGAGTTTATCGTGCAAAGACAATCTTAAATCCCCTGAATCCGTAGACACAAGCTTGTTGCTCCTATACAATGCCAATATGAAAATTCCGTTTTCGTGAAAATAAGGATCATCAATTTTCTTGTCAAGCGCAGGGCTGTTTTCCATAATTTCAACGTTAACAAGGCTAAAGCCGTCAGGTGTAAGCGCAATTTCTTCTAAATGCCATGGTGCAAAAATACCTTTTTTTATAAAATAAGCTCTTGCGCAATTGCTTAAATAATTTACTAATTTAGAGCGAACAGATAGTTTGTATAATACAAAAAGAACAAATAGGACTACGATTAAATTTGTTAAAGGTAGGAATTTCTCTGGAAGAATAAAATCAATAAAAGGAATATGAATCTCGCCTACATATTTAGGAACCTTTATCGCATTGATAGCCGTAGCGATTAAACTAACAAATCCAGCATAACCCATAATCATCAACACAGAGGCAATTTTTCGTCTCTGAGAGTTTCTTACGATAAGCTCTGACTCTCGTGTGGTAAAACCTGTTCCGGTAAAACAGGAAATTGCCTGAAATCGCGCTACGGGTAGTTTTAGGCCAGTCAGCTCAAAAGCAATCGTGCCGATCTTCACCACAATAATCAGCATAAAAATAAAAATTACAAATAAGAATAAATGCATAGAATGCTCCTCTTTTAAAATTAATTAAGGTTTTCTCTTTTTTGACTAGTTATTTTAACACGGAATGAAATTGAATTTTAGAAAGTATGAAGATTCTTAAAAGTGTACAAAAAATTGTTTTAAACAAAAAAATCGTGAAACGTTGAGGAAATTTCGGAAATGGTGAGTGAGTAGTCTCTGTTACAAAAAAGGATAACGTCTGCCCAGGCTTTTGTGTCTGAGCCATATTTTTCGAACTCATGGATATTGCTTCCGACAAAAGTTTCAAGAGTTTTGTCTATTGTGTATCCACGTGATTGAACGTCTCGGTTCATTCTGGCTTGCAATTGTGTATCAAGATCAGAGTCAATAAATATATGAAAATCAATAATATCAGAGAAATCTTTGTATGTAGAAACTTCTCCTTCAATGATATTGAAGCGCTTAGGATAATATTTCTCGGTTTTTGTTGCACGCCCAACGTCTGAACAATAAACCGGCTTATCAATCACAAGATTACTTCTTATCATTGAAAGGTGCTCGTTAATGAGATCCATCTCATTAGCTTGCGGATGTGGTCCAAAAATTCCAAGATCTTTTCGAAGGTATCGACATGTCTTATAATCGTCGAGGTGTAAAATATTTGTTTCTTCAAGGGCGTTGGCTAATTTTTTGCTAAAAGTAGATTTGCCAGTTCCTCCTGCTCCACCAATTGCAATTAAGCGTGGAGTGTCGTTGTCTTTGAAATAGCGACTAATGATGCTTGCAAGCTGACATTCAATTAATGTTGAATCAGCGCGTGTTTGTTGTTTAGAGTCTTGATTCATGATTAGAAATAAGATTATCTTGGTTTTTTAAAGAATTTCTTATTTTTACTAGGAGAGCTTCTGTTGCTGCTTTTTCCCTTATTTGATGGGCGACCATGATAAAACTTTTCTTCGCTAGAACCTTCTTCTTTTCGCGGTACATAGTTTCGTTCTTTTGGACGACTAGAGCGATCGTAATCGCTAGTTTCTCTTGGGCGGTTAGGGCGATCATATTCGCTAGCTTCTCTTGGGCGGCTATATTCGCTGCGCTCTCTTGGACGACTTGGGCGATCGTATCCGCTGCTGCGTTCTCTTGGACGACTTGGGCGATCGTATCCGCTGCTGCGTTCTCTTGGACGACTAGATCGATTATATCCTTCTCTTGGCCTTGAGAAGCGTTTGTCTTCAAAAGTTTTTGGTTTTGATTTTTGAATCAGAGATTCAATCTTTTCTTCAAGAGAATCTAAACGCTTTTGCATGTTTTTAAGTAAAGAAATGACTTCCTGACTGTTGTTTGAAGAAATTTCAGTATTTTCTAAATTTGTTTTTTCGCTCATTTTATACTCCAGTTTAAACTTCTATTTTGAATTGTAAAATTTTTTTCCTCTATTTTTTATAATAAGACCGTTTAAGAACTTTCTTAATATTT
Organism: uncultured Planctomycetales bacterium; assembly: GCA_964648665.1. Classification (GTDB taxonomy): domain Bacteria; phylum Omnitrophota; class Gorgyraeia; order Zapsychrales; family Aceulaceae; genus Aceula. Next base: position 59,833 of record CAZYOA010000002.1, read on the forward strand.
GATGACCGCATTTGATGTAATTTTTATGATCTTCCTTTCTAAATAACGCTGATAATTGCGATTTTGTTATTTCAAAATCAGCTAGCTTTAAGATATCGATAATGTCAGTATCTTTAAGACTCAAGGCAACTCTAAGTTTCTTTAATATGTCATTATTTGTCATAAATAAAAATCCGTCTTTAAAATGTTAACGAACACCAAGTTCTTGACGACGTTTCTGAATGCCTTCATCTTCGAAGTATTCATCCAATGTTGTATGAACGCGATCAATGTAGCCGTTAGGTGTAATTTCAATAATACGGTTAGCTACAGACTGTATAAGCTTATGATCGTGAGATGAAAAAAGAAGCGTTCCTCTAAATTTTTCAAGACCGCTATTAAGCGCGGTAATGGATTCTAAGTCTAAGTGATTTGTCGGTTCGTTTAAAATGAGTACGTTTGCTTGCACAAGCATCATGCGCGAAAGCATACATCGAACTTTTTCACCCCCAGATAAAACTTGAACTGATTTGAAAGAATCTTCTCCAGTAAAAAGCATTCGTCCTAAGAATCCGCGCACAAAGTTTTCATCTGTATTGTCAGAATATTGACGCAACCAATCGATAATATTGTAATCAACATCAAAGTATTTTGCATTATCTTTTGGATAATATGCACGCGAAGTAGAGGCGCCCCATTTAAAGCTGCCGGTATCTGTTTTAATTTCATTCATTAAAACTTGAAACAAGGTTGTTTTGGCGAGATCGTTAGGGCCAATAAAAGCAATTTTATCCCCTTTTTCAACGGATATGTTTAAGTTTTCAAATGCAAGTTGGTTATTAACAGATTTTGATAGCCCCTCGATATGCAAAACATCATTCCCCGCTTCTCTCTCTTGTTCAAAACCAACATAGGGATATTTTCTCGTGGAAGGCTTAACATCTTCTACAGTAAGTTTTTCTAAAATTTTCTTACGGCTAGTTGCCTGTCTTGACTTAGATGCGTTGGCGCTAAATCGAGCAATAAAATCCTGAAGCTCTTTTCTTTTATCGGAAATCTTTTTGTTTGTTTCGCTACGTTGTTTTGATACAAGTTGACTTGATTCTTGCCAAAAGGTGTAATTGCCAGGATAAAGCTGAATTTTTTCAAAATCAATATCAGCAACATGTGTACAAACTTTATCTAAAAAATGGCGATCATGAGAAACAATAATAGCTGTATTTTCAAAGTTGCATAAGAATTCCTCTAGCCACATATTAGTTTCAAGATCTAAATGATTAGTTGGCTCATCTAAAAGTAAAATATCTGGATTTCCAAACAATGCTTGCGCTAAAAGAACTCTAATCTTGATACCTGCTTCTAGTTGTTTCATTGGTTTTTCATGTAGTTCTTCCGGGATGTCTAGTTCGCTCAATATTTTTCCTGCGTCAGATTCAACATTCCATCCATCTAAGTCAGCAAATTCTCCTTCAAGCTCGGCTGCCCTCTCTCCATCTTTATCCGAAAAGTCTGGCTTGCTATAAAGAGTATCTTTTTCAGTCATAATATCATAAAGCTTTTTGTGTCCCATGATAACTGTTGTGAGTGCAGTATATTCATCAAAAGCAAACTGATCTTGTTTTAGGATAGAAATTCTTTCTCCAGGTGTGACGTTGACGTCTCCTGTTGTGGTATCAATTTCCCCAGAAAGAATTTTTAGAAACGTAGATTTACCTGAGCCATTGGCTCCAATAAGGCCGTAGCAATTGCCAGAATTAAAGACAATATTGACCTTAGAAAAAAGTTTTTGCTGCCCGTATTGTAAAGATACGTCATTACATGAAATCACTATAAGCCGCCATATTAATTATATTGTTAATACTGATGAGTTTCTTAGGAAAGTCAGCATACACAATCTAGAGTCATTTGTAAAGGATTAAAAGCTTGATCGAAATATGACAAAAAGAGCCAATGATTGCATCATTGGCTCTTTTAGAAAGATCTTAAGCTGTTTACATAGCTTTTTTATTGCACGCATTTTGTAACTTTTAGAATAAGTTTTTATAGGTATATTATTTTGCAGTTTTTTTTGGTTTTTTATTCTTTTTCTTGTCTTTCTTACCTTTACTTTTCTCTCCCATTTTTATTCTCCTTTCGATAGCTTTTTAGCTGTTTTCTTGAACTTGATCAGAAGTAGGACTGGAATTTGCCTCTATTGCTTTCTTTTCTAGTTTCTTTTTCTTTTTTTCATCTGCCTTCTTTTTTTTAGCTAATTCTTTTTGATACTTTTGATATGAATAATTATCTTTAGCCAAAACACTCTCCTTTCATTTTCGCTTACGGTTTTTTATTGTCTTCTTTTGAAGTATTTAAATTTAATCTTTTTATAATAATATTATAAAGAATCACTGCCAAGAGACATGAGCCTATGAAAATAATCTTTTCGATATCTTTTTCTAACGAGAAAGCGTTAAGGTTCATTATAAGTATACCAAAAAGAGGGAAAATGATTACTGCGATTGTCTGTTTTGATAAAGGCGGAAAGTTTTCTTCAGGAAAGGTAATTTTAGTTAACCATTTTCCAAGCTTCCTATAGAGGAACACCCCGGCAATTATAAAAAAACCAAATATTGCTTCAAGAGTTAAGTTTTCTAGATTGTTTATTGTAGGGTCAGGTAGACGGCTCGGATCTCCCAACAAGAGAAGATAGACCATACATAAAGCATTCAATAAAAGAAAAATCATTATTCCGCAGAGGCGTCTAACAGATTGAGAAGAAAATGATTTCCATGACCGATATGTGGTAACCACGCAGAAGATTCCAAATATAGGTATAAGCAACGTAAACAAAGATAGGCCTAAGATAGATAAGTAGCCATCGCCGCTTATAATTTGCTCAATGATCATTTCGCCGTATAACCAAATGAGGTAAGCGCCAATTACTCCAACAATTATGCTTAAAGTTTTAAGATATTTCTGAGCAATTTCTTTTGTTATTTTCATTAACCGCTTTTTCTTTTTTAATTATTCAGCCTTCTTCGAGCTTATTTTAATATCTGTGAAATCTGATACAAAACGCCTTCTGCAACCTTGCTGTCGGGGGTTAGCATTTTTCTGGCTCTTACTCGGATTTCTATTTCTCGTTCTGATTTCTGTAAAATAATTACGCGAACATCTGATGCATGAACTTTTGCATGAATAGTTTTAGTTGTTAAAGTAGTTTTTCTGATGCTTCCAATCTCTCCAAGAAGCTTAAGAATTTTATCAAAGGCCTTGTTAGGTGAATATTTAAATACGCCGGTTGCTGTATCCTTGCCGATAAGAACGCCTGCGACGCCGGCAGGCAGGAAAGCAACCCCTAGCGCGGTTGAAGCGCCATAAAGAGCGGCACTTTTAAGCCCTATAGGGCTAACGCCTTCAAGTATAATCATAGTCACAAGCCTCGGAATGCTCGTAATGTTTCGGTAAACCTTATTTTTTATTCCGATGCTGTATCCATGAACAGTCGGAATCTTTCTTTTTGAATAATCTTTTACAAAAACTTTTCCAAGATTCAAATGCGCTTCGTTAATTAAAAGGGGCATTCTTTTTTCTGGTTTTAAGTTTTCATTCTTCTTGTGCTTTTTGTTTTCAGCACCCTCTCGGATAACTTTAAGTGAGTCAACATTAAGAAGCCCTTCTTGATTTTTAACAATAAGTATTTCTTTTAAATCTAAAATAACAACTGGAAAATGAAGTTTTCCTTTTAGGATTGAAGGTAAATCGTATTGAACCCCAATTTTATTGATATCGATTAAAATTCCTTCTGGGAAATCTTCGGGGTTGTAAACCTTGAGGCCAGAAATTTCTGCAGTAGTTTCGAGTATTCCGATGTCGATCTTATCGATATGAACTTTTGTTCCTAGAATATTTGATAAGCTTATTGTTGCAATAATTCGAATGACTTGAGTTTTGATTGGTCCAAGAAAAAGAATGAGAACTAAAATAATAATGACAGTTTTTTGCCATCTTTTTTTAAATAGAAGAAATCTCATTTAGGAATCTCTCCTGCTTTTTGAAGTGCTATTTTTGCACAAATTGGACCAACGAGCTCGTGAATAACAGTTGCGCCAATGATAACGCTAATAATGGTGTCCGAGATGTGATGAAATGCTGGATTTTGCTCGACAACAAGTGCAAGGCCAATAACGATACCCCCTTGAGGAATAAGTCCACCTGCAGTGTATTTTCGGATGTTTTTCGATGATTTTGCAATGGTTGCACCAATAAATGTTCCGAGAAATTTCCCAGAAGCCCTAAGTACAACAAATAGCAAAACAATTGTAGCCGATGAAAATAAAACTGAGAAATTCAGATGCATGCCGCTTAATGTAAAGAATAAAATAAAAACAAGTTCATCAACGTATCTCTCCATAAGTTTAAAAATTTTATCTTGTTTCTTGTTAAAATTAACAACAATTGCGCCTAAAGTCATAATCGCTAAAAGAGCATCTGCTTCAATTGCGCGACATAAACCAAAACAAATGGTTAAAAGACCAAAAACAACAACGATGTGAACTCCTTCGCTTTCCTTAGCGATTAAGTTCGTAACACCATTAAAAATAACACCAAATACTGCACCAAGAGCAACGGAGCCTAAAATAATTGCAACAGGCTGAAGAACAATATTGCCAAAGCTAAATGTTGTGGATGTTGCAAACGCTGCTGCAACAACAACCGCAACGCTGTAATTAATGATCCCTAAGACATCATCAAAAGCAGCAGCTCCAAGCATAGTCGAAGAAACTTCGCCAACGGGCTTGTATTCTTGCTTGATGGCAAGTGTTGCTGATGGATCTGTAGGCGATCCAAGCGATCCCAGCAAAAGACCCATTGGGATAATTACGGAAAACCAACTTGTAGAAGCTTCGCCTATAATCATGGGTCCTAAGAAAATAAATCCTAAAGCGATAGCGATAAAAGCAAATTCGGCCTCAAAAAGTGTTATGAGGAGCAATCCTTTGCCGAGCTTTTTTATATTTGAATATAAAAGTGAACCGCCAATGGAAAAAGTAATAAATGCTAATGCAATGTTTGTTATAGGATTCGTTGCCTCTGGAAAGCTTTTTGGAATAAACGGCACGATGCTAGGATTAAGCAGAACGCCAGCAATAATATACCCTGTGATTTTTGGGAGTTTAATTTTTTGAGCAATTTCTCCCAGAATAAATCCGCTAGAAACAATAATGCCAACAATCAAAATAGAATTCATAATTAGCTGACCTTTTAGTAAAGACGTTTATTTTTATTTTTATTAAAAAGTTCAAAAACTTGAATATTTTCTTTGCGCATAAAGTTTTTAATAATTTTAACGGGACTCTTTCCTTTTTTCTTCAGTGTTGTATTTGAAATACAAAGTTCATTGAATCCGTATTTTTTAGCATCTGATATTTTTGCTCCGTAAACAATTTTTTTAATTTTAGCCCAATGACAAGCGCTAAAACACATCGGACATGGTTCACATGTTGAATAAATTGTGCAGTCGGACAAATCAATTGTTTTTAGTTTCTTGCATGCTAAGCGAATAGCAGCAATCTCAGCATGTGCAGTAATATCAGTTGTTTTCCAGACGACATTGTGAGCGCAAGCAACAACCTTATCGTTTTTAATGATGCAAGCCCCGAATGGCGTTTGTCCGCTTTTGATACCTTTTTTTGCAAATGAAATTGCTTTCTGCATAAATTCTTTATCTAATTTTAAGTTTATTTTTTTCATTTTTTTAAGGTGTTTTTAGTTTTTGTGTAATGTCGTAAAAGTCATAAATATGATTTTCATCTTTAAAAATAAAATTAGTTTCTGGAAGCAATGGTATGGGAACATTGAAATAATTACGCAAAATAATTCGAAAAGTATTAATAGGAGTCATGTCTTGATGAAGAACCCCTTTTTCTTTTAAATTAGGCAGATAAAGAGCATTTAAAATTCCCATTTTCTTCCTTAATTGGGCTTTTGTAGCTTTTGTCCAATCAAACTTCTTAGGTGAACGTGCATATTCGATAGGAAATTCTCCTTCGTCACTTTGAATAATGATAATTGGCTGTAATTTAGATTTTTTTTGAAGTTGTTCAACTAATTTTAGAATTTTCTTATTTAAGTAAGCAACTTGGCGTACGTAGCCTTCCTTAGAGAATTCTTCTTCAACAGAATCATTTTTTGGTGCAGCGTAGCTTCCGTCGATATTAAAAACATGCGGTGGATGAGGACACAACATATGCATAAAAGTAAAAGTTGGCTCTTCTCGCTCTGGAATTTCTGCTAATCGATCAAAGACCCAAGGAACCCGAAGCCAATTGGCGTATGCCTTTGAAGGTTTATTAAAAAGAGAAATACCTTTTTGTTTTAATATAATTGAAATAGGCATCAAAAAAGATTTTTTAAATAGAATTTCTTTAAACATCGGCTGATAAAGATAAGTGAAGCTAAAATCAGCATTAGAATTTTTAGCTGTGGGAGGCCAGTAAGATCCAAATTGAATAATTTGATAACCTTGAGATTTTAAGAATTTAAAAATTTCTGGATTCTTAAGAAGAAGCATATACATAGGGCGCCAGTCTGGTGAATTGGGCCCCATAATCTTTGTTAGCCAACTAAGATAACGCATATTTAAAGATGAAGATAAAGAATTTGCTGTTTTAGGGTAGTTGGATGTACTTCGCTCTGCTGTATGAAACCCTAGTTTTCTTAAGTTTTCAAGAAAATCTGAATTGTCGAAATCGTAAAATTCTTTTAGATTTTCTGTATTTCCATAGCGGTCAAAAATAAGATAATAAATGTCCCTTTGGCCGTTAGAATTTTCTACAGTAGAAAACTTTGGTAGATTAGTTTTTTGAAGATCTAGAGAATTTGGCTGGCCTTTTTTGAATATAATTTGATTCCCTAGGGTTAATAGCGGAAAAATGATTAAAATAAGCCCAATCGCGTTTAAGATTTGAGTAGATTTAGGGTAATTTGATTTTCTGCTTCTTATTAAAAACCATGTTAATAATCCATATAATAAAATCCAAAATACAAATAAAATCCAATATGTTGGAGAAATAATTTTAGAATCCATTGTTGGAGGATTTTTAATTAGAATAGATGCAAAATGTCCAAATGAAAAGAATAGGAAGATGCTGAGAGAAGCAAGAATTCCTGGTTTTTGATAACTTTTAAAAAGATATCTTGAAAGAAATAGAAAAATTCCAATCAGCGCAAATAAAACAAAAATTGGAAAAAGAATGTTTGAGAAAATTTCAGAATTTGGAGTTTCCCAGAAATTCTTAGCGTATAAAGACAGAATTGGAAATGTTGCAAATAAAAACGGATGAAGTGTGACTAGAAATATTCTTTGGAGGTTTTTTTTCATTTTTTATGCATTAAATAAAGAATTCTTTGTGATTCTGAGATTTGTTGAGTATTTCCAACTGTAAAGAATTTCTTAAATTCTTTTTCAAAAGTATTTTGATTATAATTTATAAAAATATCTTTTCTGCTTTGCAAGAGTCTTTGAACCTGAGAATCAGTCTTAGGAATAAATTCAATAATAAGAGTATCGCAAATCTCGCTTAAGAATTGTGCAATTCGATCAAAAGGTAAGTTATTCGAAATAGCTAAATGATGAATGAGCGCTAGAGCTAGCGCAGTATCTGCAGGTCCCCTTTCGATAAGCGATAGCCTTTCATTGCTCTGAAAGCCTATTGCTGAACTTGGATTTGTTAAGTCCATTAAGAGCGGTAAAATATTTTCTTTTTTATCTTTTTTGCAATCATTATAATTTTTTTCAACAACAATTGGATCAACTTCAAAAGAAACAACTTCTCTTTTGTCTTGACTTGCGATTTCACTAAAAACACCCGTATTGGCTCCAAGATCCCAAATCATTTTTGAATTTGATTTCTCTAAATATCGAGTGACAACTTTCTTTTTTTGCTTAAAAGCCTCAGGAGAATAATTTGTTTCCGAGTAGTAATCAGTCCAGTGGCTACGATTTGTTTTTAATTTCAAGCTTTTAATGGAGCTCTCCAAGCTATCAATGATTCCTAAGAGAGAGAAATCTGACACTTGAGAGTTTGATTGTTTCTTAGATTTTATTGAAAAATGCTTTTGTGCATCTGCGTGTAAATAAATATGCGTAAGCAATGAAAAGTTAAACCGCGCCTTAAAAGGTAGCAGTTTAGCTGCTAGATCAAGAGGAACTCCATCTATAAATTGTTTAAATAAGCTGTTTAGTCTCACATCGGTATAACTCATTAATGCGAGCGGCGCTAAGAAATGTTGGCAGAATTGGCGATATGCGACCCAAGGCTGACCTTTCTTATATTTTTCAAACGACAAGGAATCAATAAAAATAGGCTTTCCATTTTTAAATTGAACATTAAAAGCACTGCAATCTTTTAAAGACATCCCTTTTCCTAAAGATTCTTTTTGTATTTTAAGAGTTAAAAGAGCAGCATCTTTAAGTTGAGAAAAGCACCATTCATATGGATACGAAATAAAATTAATAATTTCAGGTCGAATAATTTTATATAAAATTTCAGGATTAAAGCTGGGGATTTGTTCTTCGTCGTGAGAAATTAAAAGATTGTTTTGTGCAAGGTTTTCGTAGAGACCACTTGAGATGAGGCAATCGTAATTGTCTTTGTAACTTGTATTAATTTGGCGATATAAAATATTGTTAGACTTAAAAAGAAACCCATCAGGATCTTTGAAAGAGGCAGAAAGTTTTTGTGCGGCTATTGAATCACTCACGACTCGTGTTCTGATTTCTTTTGAGTTTTAGAAAACAGGTTTTTAAAAAACAGGAGAATTTGGCGCCAAAAAAGTTTGATTGCAAATATCCCGCCTAACATGAAAGCAATAAGAACTTGAAAAATATAGCTGCCAGTGCCAGGATCGAGATAGGCGTAAGCTGGTTTTGCGAGACCATCTGATAAAAGTAAGATAATAATTAAAATGATTAATTGAAACATGAGATATTTTAGCATAGAAGCGATCTGATATCCTGTATTTTTTTAACTTCTTTATGCTTATTTTTTTATCAAAACACGTTCAATCAATATTCGCATTTGATTAACAACGTTTCGCGGTAACCGAAATTGTGTTCGCATTAAAGGTGTTGCGACTGTAAATTCAAATAAATCTTTTTGATTTGGTACTTTTTGAATATCAACCTTCATAGGCATTTGAGCCATACATCCCTCCGTCTATTCAAGTTCTCCCATTATTCCTTTGGAGCAAATGGATTTAAAGTAAACTTGACAAATTTGATTTTGTAAATCTTCATCTGAAGAAACAAAGACTCGCATATAGTTATCTGTAAGTCCATCCCAGAGACCATCTTTCTTTTTCTCGAAAAGCACTTTTTGAGAAGTGTCTAGAAATTTCGACATGAATACATTTTTCTTCTTTTGACTAAGATCTCTTAAAATCTTGCTTCGTTTGGCTATGATAGGTTTATTGATTTGCCCAGGAAAATCTTTACTTTCGGCTAATTTTCTATTTGAATAGCTAAAAATATGAAAATAAGCAAGTGGAGAAGATTTAAGAAAGTCATAGGTTTGATCAAAAAAATCATTTGTCTCTCCTGGGAAGCCAACAATAACATCTGCGCCGATGCAGAGATCATGAATATTTTGAGTTGCATATTCAAAAAAAAGATCCAAGTCGGCTTGCTGATAGCGACGTTTCATTGAATGCAAAATTTCATCACAGGCACTTTGAATTGGAATATGTAAATGACGACAAATTTTTCTATTTGACGCCATTAGTAGAATTAAGTCTTTAAGAATATTGTTGGGTTCGATTGAAGAAATGCGAATACGTTCAATTTTGTTAATGGAAACAATTTTTCGTAAAACATCACTAATGTTTTTATTTCTAAAATTGTATGAACCAATATTGATACCAGTTAAAATAAGTTCTTTGTATTCGGCTTGAGCTAAGCTTTTTGCTTCATTTACAATATCGTCAAATTCACGACTGCGTCCTGGTCCTCTCGCATGCGACACTTCGCAATAGGAACAAAAATTATCACATCCATCTTGGATTTTTATATTTGCTCGTGTTCGTTTTAGCGTTGATGCAATTGATGGCATCACAAAAGATTTTCTCTCAATCTCAGGAACTATTATCTTTGTGCTTTCACTTGGTTTGGAAAGTAGAATTTGGGGCAATTCCATTTTCTTTGCATTTCCAATGATCCATTGCACGCTAAATTCTTTTTTAAGTTCTTCTGATTGCGTTTGTGCTTGACAACCAATTAATGCAATTTTTGTCTTTTTATCAAACCTTCGGATTTTAGAAACAAGGCGTCGTGTATCCAAGTCTCCTTTTTCCGTAACGGTACAAGTATTAATAACAGCGATATCGGATTTTTTATTTTCATGAAGAACTTTAAAACCATGACTTTGGCATAAATTTTCAAGTGCTGCTGTTTCAGCTTGATTTGATCGACATCCGAGAGTGTAGAAAGAGATTGTTTTTTTCATAATTTAAAATTAATCGAATTAATTATATACTAAATTTGATAAATTTGCATGTTAATAAAAATTCGCTATAATGAATTCTTATGAATATTGGAAATATAAAAATTAATAAGCCTGTTTGCTTGGCCCCTATGGAGGATGTTACAGATATGCCGTTTCGGTTAATTTGTAAAAAATTAGGAGCTGATTTGGTATATACAGAATTTACAAGTAGCGAGGCTTTAATTCGAAGTGTTAGAAGCGCGTTTCATAAAATTACAATTCGAGATGAGGAGCGCCCTATTGGTATACAAATTTTTGGTGGCGTCCCTTCTTCTATGGAAAAAGCAGCGCAAGCTATTGAGCAGGCAAATCCAGATTTTATTGATATCAATGCTGGATGCTGGGTTCGAAATCTTGTGGCACGCGGTGAAGGTGCCGGACTTTTAAAAGATTTAAAAAAGTTTGAGAAAATCATAAAGTCTGTCGTCAGAGCTGTCAAGTGTCCTGTTACGGTTAAGACTCGACTTGGGTGGGATCATGAAAACATTGTAATTTTAGAAGCTGCTAAAATGATTGAGCAAGCTGGCGCTAAAGCGCTTACAGTGCATTGTCGAACTCGAATGCAGGGCTACAAAGGAAAAGCTGATTGGTCGTGGCTTGAAAAAATTAAGAAATGTATTTCAATTCCTTTAATTGGAAATGGAGATATCGTGACACCAGCAGATGCAAAAAAAGTTTTTGAATCTGGATGTGATGGCGTTATGATTGGGCGAGGAGCAATATTAAATCCTTGGATTTTTAAACAAGTGAAACATTTCATTGAAACTGGTGAATATTTGCCCGAGGCATCGTTTAAAGATCGTATTGAAATGTGCATGGAGCACCTTGAACTTGCAATTGAATTTAAAGGTGAGCGACGAGGCGTTAATGAATTCAAAAAACATTATGCAGGATATTTACGGGAACATCCAGGGGTTGTTAAACTTCGTTGTGAGCTTGTGCAGTATAAAGATCCCAAAAAGATTTTTGATCGGCTTAAATCGTTATTGTAGTTCTTTTTCTGATAGACGTTCGTGAATTCTTAGAATATCCGGAAAGATTTCTCTAAACTTATCAACTAGTTCAGGATCAAAAAAACTTCCCTTTAGTCTTTCAATTTCTTTAAGCGCATCTTCAGCGCTCCAGGCTTTTTTGTACGGTCGATTTGAAGTCAAAGCATCAAAAACATCGCAAAGGCAGACAATTCGTGCAAAGATCGGAATAGATGTATTTTTTAATCCTTTTGGATAGCCTGTTCCATCCCATCTCTCGTGATGCAAAAGAGCAATTTCTTCAGCAGTCTCAAGAAGCTGAGATTTGTTTTCTCGAAGAATTCGGGCGCCAATAGTCGTGTGTTTTTTCATTGTCTCCCATTCGCCGGAATCCAATTTTCCAGGCTTTAAAAGAATGTTGTCAGGAATCCCAATCTTTCCGATGTCATGCATTTGGCTTGCATAAAAAAGTAAATTGCTATCCTTCTTCTCTATTCCCATTGCTCGCGCCAAAAGCGCACAATAATAACTCATGCGCTTGATATGCTGCCCTGTCTCACAGTCTCGATATTCTGCAGCGCTACCAAGCATTTGAATAATTTCTCTCTGAGTTTCTTGTAACTCTTTAGTTCTGTCTTCAACTAAATGTTCAAGATTTTCTTGATGTGTTTTTAAATTTTCGGAATATAAGAAATTTCGTCGATTAAAAAGTTCTAGCCAATAGCAAACGTACATGCCAATCAAATTTGCCATAACTAAAAAGAAAGCATTCGTGGCAAGCTCTTGTGCTGGAGTGTGCTTGACCCAAAGAGCCACCGCAGAATAAAATAAGATAATAATTGTTCCCGCTAAAGATGCCCAAATAAATCTGGCACGCATAACTGCGTATCCGTAGAGAAAGATTGTGATTAAACTTGGATTTGCACTATAGCTGAATGAATCAGGTAAAATAGCGAATTTTGAGATAGCTCCAATTCCACAAGCCATAATTCCCATAAAAATTGCAAAACTTGTAAACTTTTCAGGTCTCTTTGTAAATGTAAATGCAATAGATCCAATCATGAACGGCCAAACAATAAAATATCGAAGAAATAAAAGATACCATAGAATGGCTTTTGGATAAAACCAGATTTCAATAAGACCAAAAAGACCCCAAACAAGAATTCCTAAGAGCATTGAAATTCGCGTGTTTGTTAAATAGTGCTTGAAATAAAAGCTAAGAAATCGCATTTCCATCTGGCCTTTGAAGGCCAGCGTAAAAGGATTCATTTGCGTATTTTCTTCTTTTGTTGTCTGATTTTCTAAATTCATAATATTGTAAAATTATAACATACTTTCGAGGAAAGGTTAATTTAGAAGAAATATTTATTTTATAAGTTAAAAAAGCTTGGGCCGGGTTAAAATTCTAACCCGGCCCAAAATACATATTTTTTAGCGATTTACTAAATCGTTAAGCTGCATCCTGCGCTAACTTTAACATTGTATCCCTTTCCCGGTTTAAAGTTTCCAATTTCATTGACTGGATCACCATTTATAATGTTCAGTGTATTATCATTTTCATCAACAGCTTGAATGAATACGCCAGAGTCAATGAGTGGTTGCAGTACAGATTCGGCGTTCTGTTCGACTTGCGAAGGAAACCCTATTGTATTCCATCCTGGATCAAGAGTTAGCGTGACTGGTAGAGTTACTGCAGAACCTGTTACAGTTAATGTCATGCCTCCGCTCATTTTAACTTTGTATCCTTCATTGATGCTCATTTGGCCTATGGTGTTAATGCTGTAGGCTGGCCAAATAGTGCCGGAATGATCATCTTGAACAATTTCTATTAAGCCTATGACTGGTGCAAGAATATCCTCTAAGTCCATATTTTCGGGAAGAATATTAAATGAGATAATATTCCATCCAGTATTTAATTGTATTTGCTGTGTCACGACGTTACCTATGGGCATTGCCAAGAAATCCTGCGTAACATCACTTTGAACGTCTGTAAATGATACGCTAGGAGGCATGAATATATACCCATCCATCTCAGGAGCCAAGGTCACATTGCTCCCGTTGTCAACCGTTATAGAATACGATCCACTGGAAACATCAATGT
>CAZYOA010000002.1:73506-147698 GCA_964648665.1 uncultured Planctomycetales bacterium
GGCCTAATGGATCCAGCACGGTTCCTGAGATATTTACATCCCATCCGATGATAGGAATAGGAATTGCTTCAAAGTTTTGTATGATATCACTTTGAACAGTTGTAAATGATGCGTTTTGTGGATCAAAGGAATAAGTTTCAGGAAAATCTGGTAATAAATAATATTCCGATTTGGGCATTAAACTGACATTGCTCCCGTTGTCAACCGTTATAGAATACGATCCACTGGAAACATCAATGTCATTGACAGTGCCGTTAACATTGACTTCCAATGTCGCATCCGGGATCGGTTGGCCTAATGGATCCAGCACGGTTCCTGAGATATTTACATCCCATCCGATGATAGGTTCTGGGATTCCAAGAAAGAATTGACCAGTGTTTTCTGTAATATTCTCTAAAGTTTTAAAAGGTGGAACGAAAATATATCCTTCTGCAAACGGAGTAAGAGTGATGCTGCCCCCTTCGATAACTTCAAACCAAACAGTTCCCAAGGAAACATCTTCTCCATTAACTGTTGCCCCTTCTATTGGTTCGTTATTTTCATCTAAAACCATAGCGAGAACTTCAAAGACAACAGGGTCTGCTTGCTCAATTTCGTAAGCTCCCATATCCGGCATAGATCCCTGGGGAAGCGGTCTTGTATTACTAGTTATATCGCATGGAGGAAATAGAATAAGCTGCTCCTCGGGAAACATATACGCATTTGTTCCGGTTCCTGCGCAGGGAGAACCATCCTGGATTGACAAGCCATCAATTTCCAAGCTATTAATATCTACAAATAAGGGATCGTCGATGTAAATGTTTTCCCCTTTATTTCCATCAAGCCAATTTATTTCTCCATTATTTGCTATTGAAATACCCTCTATTCCAAATTGAAGATCAGAATACGCAATTGAACACGTTCCATGATTTAAACTCATTTGTATTTCTTGAGAACCGGATGATTCATTTCCCCACAAGATTGAATTTAGAGCTGTAATCGTACCTGTTCCGGACACATGTATTCCAGGTGAATACTCAGAATCATACTGGCTAGAATTGCTTGCTATTGTTGAATTGATGAGTTTTACTGGTGTGCTCATTTCAACAAATACAGCTGGTCCAGTTTTATTGCTATTATTTGCAACAAGACAGTTTGCGAGTGTTGTGTCTGCATTATAAAGGAAGGCTCCTGTTCCGATACATTTTACCCCATTATGAGAATTGTTAACAATCGTTACCATATTAAGCAAAGCAGTATTTTCAAGAGTAAGGCTGCTGTAAATAGAAATTCCTGCTCCTAAAGTACTGTTTAGATTTGTTGTCAAATTTTCTTTAATAAGAACATCACTTAAAGTTGCTATTTCATGATCTCCTTCTAGCTCATGTAAATTTAAAACGGCGATACCTCCTCCTGCATGAGCTGCTGAATTGTTTTTGATTATTGAATGATTTAAAACTAAACTTGAATCATAAGAAAAGATGCCTCCGCCCCAATTATTTACTGTATATGGATTAGATTGATCGCTAGCAAGCCCACCTTGAATAGTGACTGCCTCTATCGTAACAGGAATTTCCTGAGAGAAAGTTACTATGTTAATGACTCTACCTAAAAGCTGGGCATCAATAATAACATCTTCTGGATTTCCAGAAAGACCAATAAGGTTTATTGGTGTTGTTATATTTAAGCGTTCGTTATAAGTTCCTGGCATGATGTAAATTGTATCGACCCCACTTGATAAATCAATGGCATGCTGAATTGTGGCAAAAGCTGTTTCAGGAGTTAGCCCATTATTTGAATCATTGCCAGACGCAGAAACATAGTAATTGGCTATGATGATGTCTGTGAGTTCTAATTTTTCATTGGCAAGATATGCCTTCGTACCCTCTAAATATTCTCTTATAATTTTCTCAGCAGATTTTTCATCAACAGTAAACTCTGCTTCAATTTTATTTTTGTCTTTTTTAGGAAGAACGTTACGCAATTTAATTTTTTGTGTAATTTCATTTTCTTCTTTTTCCGGTTGAAAGAATTTTGAAGATTGTCCAAACGAAGACGTAAAACTTGTCATAACAAATGTTGCTATGATTACTGCGGTGATTGATATTCTTTTTCTCATCATGTCTCTCCTTTTTAAGGGCCAAATTTTACCTTAAAATAAAAAAATCTTTATTCTCAATAACCGAAAATAAAGACTTAAAATATTTTTTATATTCTTTCGGTAGTTCAGCCCTCTGTATCTATAAGATACAGAGCTGTAGCTTTGCGTGCTTGCCTTACGACAAGGTTGCCTTTATCAAGAATGCGCTTAACGCTTTCATACAAAGAACGAAATTTCTTATCCTTAGAAAAGATAGCACATAATACTTACAATGTAAGGGGTTAAAGCTATTTTTATGAAAGCGCTTTCTTTTTTTAGAATAATTTTATAGAAAAAGGCCGGGTTAAAATCTAACCCGGCCCAAATTATATATTCTTTAAGAATCTGCTGAATTGTTAAACTGTAATTTTCAGAGACTTTCTTTGTAATTATCCTATGTAGAAATCTTTATTTTAACATTCTTCTAATTTTTATGATTACTTCCTGCCCTCTATATTTTAATCAATATCAATATAATCATTTTTCTTCATAGAAAACAAATACGTTCGACCGGCCTCAAATTGTCCAATTTCATCAATCCAGACACCATCAACTTTTTCAATATATTTTTCACCCTGTATATCCTCGACATGCCAAATAGCATCATTATCTGGGTCAATCAATTCAGCTATTGTATCCATCGCATTTCCATCTGGCCTTTGAAGGCCAGCGTAAAAGGATTCATTTGCGTATTTTCTTCTTTTGTTGTCTGATTTTCTAAATTCATAATATTGTAAAATTATAACATACTTTCGAGGAAAGGTTAATTTAGAAGAAATATTTTATTTTATTAATAAAAAAGCTTAGGCCGGGTTAAAATTCAACCCGGCCCCTCTAAATTTTATTAATCGAAAAATTAATCTTAATCTTGCTTTATCGCACTTAGAGCACATATATCATTGATCCGTTGAAGTTCCGATAAAATTCTGCTGTATGTCATTTTGAATATTAGAGATATTTAAAATCGAAGGTTCAAAGGTGTGTCCCGGAGCTTGGGGAGTTAATGTTATATTTGAACCTGGGTAGGCCAGGTATGCATAAAATGTTCCAGACAAAAAAACCTCACCAGTTCCTCCGGTTGCGCTTAAACTGATACCCGGAATAGCGAAGTAATTATTTGTTATAGTTCCTGAAACCATGTAAGCTTGAAGGGGTAAATTGCAAGAAGAAGTAACTTTAACATGATAGCCTTTGCCGGGTTTCAAAGATCCGATTTCATTAATCGATTGGCCATTTACTAGGCTAAGGGAATTATTATCTTCATCAACAGCTTGCACAAAAACATCAGAGTCAATTAAAGGCTGAAATATCGCAGCAGCATCTATTTCATTTATTAATGGAAATCCAATAATATTCCATCCCTCGTTTAGAGTTAAAATTGTTTCATTTGGATCCAATGGAGCTTGATTACCGGCTATAGAAAAATTGACATTAGAATTCATCTTAATCTGATATCCTTCATTTATGTTCATTTCTCCAATAGTGTCAATATTGTAATCTGGCCAAATTACGCCTATATGATCATCTTTAATAATTTCAACTTGATTAATAATAGGATTAAGAATATTCGCTAAACTCATATCATCGCATACTATGTTAAAAGAAATTAAATTCCACCCTTCTTTTAACTCAAAAAATTGAGAAGAATCGTAGGCACTAAAGTTTTGAATAACATTTTCTGGGTTAGCTTGAAGGATTGCGCTTTCCGGATCAAATATATAATCTTCAAAATTGGGTGTAACTGTCCAAGTTGTACTCCATGTCGAATTACCGGGAAGATCGAAAGAATAATATCCCTGGTTATTAGTTGTTGCATGAAATTGCCGAGAATAATTAGGGCTAGTTGCAATAACGGAAACATATTTTAAAGGTTGACCATTCTTCAAGATAAATCCAGAAATCCGAAAAGCCAGTGTCACACAAACCTCGACCAATTTTTTATTTTCTGCATTCAGTTCTCCGTCAAAAACATTAACTAACAAATCATAGGAACCTGTCTCTAAAGCTTTATTTGTGGTTATCGCTCCAGTGCTAGAATCAATTGCAAAAAACTCTTCTTCATTGCCTGATTCAAAAAAGTAAGTTAAATCTTGATATATTCCATCATCAAGAGCCTCTACATCAAAAACGTAACTGCCGATGTTTGCTAAAGTAGTCATATGCTTGAAACCTGTAAGTGTATCAAAATATGGAGGATCGTTGACTAGCTTTACTGTAATTATCATAGATTCAGAATCTTCTAAAATAGGTGTGCCATTATCCGAAACATTAAATGTTATCGAATGATCACCTGTTTGATTAAAATTTGGTGTCCAGCTAAATATTTGAGTTTCAGTGTTAAAAGTTGCACCTTCAGGTAAATCGTTTGCTGAAAATATTAAAATATCCTCAGAATTTGGATCAGTTGCTGATAGCGCAAATTCAATTGTATTTTCAGCCATGCATCCCTTGTTGCCAATAGGGCTTAGTATTGGTCGACTATTAAATTCAGAGAAATTGAAACGATATTCAGGGTCTCCCAATAAATTTGTGGTTAAATATACATATCTATAGCACTCATCCATTGCACTCGAAATTAGTCCATTATTCTTTTCATGACTATAAGAATTTAACCTGCCAAGTGACTTTTCCGCAGGACCGCTAACATTGTTAAATGCTCCATCCCAAAACCATCTACCAAATGTTTGAGATGCTCCATTTGTTGAATAAGCAGAAAACCATCCAAAGCGACTATTCATAACTGTTGCAAAAGCTCCTGTTATCGGTGAAGAAGTAAGCAATTTTTCTGAGATCGAATCAGTGTTGAGAGTCGTTGTGTAGGGATTTTCATTGTCAAAAGCTCCTGAATAGCATCCGTGCGAATAAATGAATATTGGTCTTTGATTGTCTAAATCCGAAACATCATCTAAGCTCATTTTCATGACCATTGTATTAGTGGCGTGGCCTGTGTGGTTAATATAGAATGCCCCTTCATTAATTCTTGTCATTACTTCATCCATATTCCATTGATATTCAGGGGGGCTGTTTGGTGATCCTGCGGGAGGAGTATCGCAAAGCATATCAACTTCTTCTGGGTAATATGCTTCAATAAATCCAGAAGTTCCAGAGGGAATAGATCCAAATTTAATTTCTTCTATTTCAGCGATTGCGTATTTATATATTCCATAGTAAAGTCCTGCATATTCTCCTAACATTAAAGGATCTAAGCGTTCATTATTTGGTTGAGCGAGAATAGTTTTTTGAACAAAATTATCAGCTTCGGTTATACTATCTACAGGCGCTCGTCCAACAAAAACATCTGAAAAAAGATCAATGTAAATATTGATATCGTCAATTTCCATAAAAGAATTATTATTGTTTGAATCGAATCCTCCGTCTAGGTTTGAATAGTACAAATCAGATGGGATCTCTGTTTGTCCAAAAGCTGCAGGACAAGTCCCTAAATATCTAACTGGTACAATAGGTAGCTCTGTTTGTCCTCCTGCCAATGATTTATCCGCATCTCCACCAAGTAAAACGTATTCTGTAGAAAGTTCTTGATAGGCGTATCGAATATAATTTCTTATTTTTGCTGCCTTATCATTAAATTGATTAAATGATCCGCAAGTGTCTCCCCAATTATAAGGACCCGTGCAACTATAATCAGAGTCATCGTAAATATCTTCTACTGTGACGACACAAGCTGAGATCGGATTTGTAAGTCTACTTTCTTTGTAATCGGCAAACACCTGAAAAGAAAGTGCAAGATTTTCATCTGTTATGATGAGGTATTGGCATTCCTCTCTTGATGGATCCATAGGGTTGCGATCTATCGGATAACTATCTAAGATATATGATTTAATTTCTCTTTGATTTTTCGGTAAGTTTTCTAAAGCCGTGCTTTTATCAACTATTTTAGAATTTTCCTTTTTGGCATTTTGTTCATTGGTATTGGCTGTAATATCTGATAAAAATTTATCTAGAATTATTTCTCTGTCTGTCTGCTTTCCTCGATATCCATGTTCGATAGGCGCAGCTTTTGGTTTTAAAGTTATAGTTATGGTTTTATAATATGAAATTTTGCCATTTTCTGGAATATATTCAATTGGGCATAAGTTAAATGTATAAAAAACAAATCCTCTGTCGACTTGTTTGGCAGGGTTCGTATATGTTCGTTCAGGATATTTATTTTTTGATAGATAAATCATTTCATTAGGCATTGCGGATGAAACATCGAAGCCCGCATCGATTAATTTTTGTTCCGGTAGAATAGGAAGCTGCTTCTCTCCATAACTGAGCTTATGTTCACTGGAGAGCGTTACGCGCTCGCCAAGAGTAATGGTGTAGCTGTCCAGTTTTGTGGCAAACGGTAAAAGAACTTTTGCGTATCGAATCGGAATTTCTGGTTTTCCTTCTTCGCTTTGAATTTGAGTCGCTGGCATGCTAATTTTATTATAACCATTTTCAAGAGGAATAAAAGTTGGTTCATCAAAAGTGTATACAATGGTAATTGTCTCACTCTTTCCGGTTTTTTTAGGAATTCTTGAAAGATCTAAAAGATTTTTTAATGGATCAATGGACGATTTTTCTTCATCTTTTATATATTCCTCAAATGGCAAGATTTTTTCAGATTGCTCAGTTTTTTCAGATTTAGATGCCAAATTGCGACTAAAGGCGCTTGTTGCTTTTCTTGTCTGTGATAAAACTTGATTTGGCGCTAAAAAGCTTAAAATTATGAGCAACGCTAAACATTTGGTTGATAAATTATTTTTCATGCCATTCTCCCTTTAAAATTTATTTATCAATAAAAAATCCTTATTCTCGATAAACCGAAAATAAGGATATATTTTTCCTTTCGGTAGCCTCAGCCCTCTATGTGCTTGCATAGAGCTGAACAGCTTTGCGTCCTTGTCTCACAACAAGTTTGCCTTTATCGAGAAAATAAAAAAATATTTTATAAAAGAACATGTATTGTTTCTAATTTAAGTATATCTTATAAATTTACAAAAACAATGGATAGGCAAGATTTTATGAAAGCGTTTTCTTTTTTTATGAGTTTTTATAAAAAAATAAGTCGGGTTAAGAATTTTAACCCGGCCCAAATTACATATTTTTTTTAAAAATCTACTGAATCGTTAAGTTGCAATTCTCATCGACTTTTACAGCTATCTCCAAGCAAAAAATTGTTATTTTAATGTTCTTTTGATTTTATGACTGTTTCTTGCCTTCTATCTTTTTAAAAGAAATTCATTTTAATCAATATCAATGTAATCTGTTTTTTTCATAGAAAATAAATATGCTCGACCAGCTTCAAACTGTCCGATTCCATCAATCCAGACACCATCAACTTTTTCAATGTATTTTTCACCTTGCACATCCTCAACATGCCACAGAGAATCATTGTCAGGATCGATTAGCCCGGCTATGGTATCCATCGCATTTTTATCTGCTAAAAATCCAATAAAGTTATAACCTGAAAAAAGTTCAACATTTGTTTGTCCCAAGTACAAAGTTCCTGCAAGTGTCATGGTCGTAGCAGAATTCAACTGGATTACAACACCATTTCCTGGGCTTAAAGGTTCCGTAAAATTATTTACTCCCGAACCTGGATTAAAGAAGTTATAATTTCGGTCATAAGCCATCTGCAAATTTCCCTCTGCCACTAATGGTGCTAGCAAATCTTCTATTAGCATACTTTCGGCTTGAACTGTTGGAGCAAAAAAATTCATACCCGCATCAAATGTCAAATTTTGTGTAATAATGGCCACTTCGTAGCGATAAATCAAATCAAATGCATTTGAGACTTTTACTTGATAACCTTTTCCCGGCTGCATTTGTCCAATTGTGTTGATGTTCGTTTCCGGCCAATAGACATGTCCTTGCCCATCTTGAACGACAATAATATCCTCTTGATGTCCTGCAAAGACATCTTCTATATTAAAAGGTTGATCCAGCGGATACCCAATCATTTGCCACCCTGGAGACAATGTAACAGTAGTAGGTAAAGATACAGGATTAGCCACCAAAGAAAGAGTGGCTTGCTCATTGACTTTAACTTGATAGCCTTCCTTGACATCAATTTCGCCAATCGTATTGATTCCATATTCTGGCCAAAAAACATGTCCTGAGTCACCCTTGATAATAACAAGGTTCCCTTGAGAAATAAGCGGCGCAAAAATACTCTCAACCGACATATTTACTGGTTCGACATTAAAAGAAATCATATTCCATCCAGCATTAAAATGTATCTCTTGGGAAACAGCCGACATGCCTGTGGAGTAATTCTGAACAATATCCTCATTGACGGATGTGTAATATATTGGCGTGAGTGGATTAAAAGTGTAGCCTTCTTTGAATGTTTCTACTGTTCCAGACCAGTCCTGTTGAACAACAAAACGATATGTTCCATCAGCTCCTGTGGTAATAGGTGTTATATTGGGGTCGTTGGTAGTCACCAAAACCCCTTCCAAAGGGGCCCCATTTTCTGAAACAACACCTTGAATATTATATCGGGAAAGAATAAATGCATTTCCCGAGCCGAAAAAGTTTCCTAATCCATAAGCATTTCCAATGAGCATTTTACTCTCTGATAGCGCAACTTGAGTACCAAACGAACCCAATTCGTTCTCAGGAGGAACAATCCGAGTTGTCTCTGTCTCTGGCCATGCCCCAGATGAATTACGGGTATACAAATAAGTTGCATTTCCTAAGGACCCTCCGTAAGACCCTACAAGAATTATGTCATCTTCTATTGCAACAGATCGACCAAAACATCCACCTTGTATACCATCGCTGGGTAGAATCTTGCGTGTTTCATTCTCGGGCCAGTTACCATCGGAATTCTCAACAAAAATATAAGCTGCTCCTAAATTTGAAGCAATAGAATCATCTGTGTGAGCTCCTACGATGGCGGTATTTCCAGATAAAGAAACTTGGGCTCCAAATGAACTTTGAGAACTACCGTCACTTGGAAGTATTTTTTGTTCTTCTTCCCATAAGGCAGTGTTTTCGTTTAATTTAAAAATATAAGCAGCTCCAGCATTGGTTCCGTTTGTGTCGTCGTTAAAATCTCCGATAACAAGCGTATCTTCTTGAGTTGAAATTGATGTTCCAAATTGATTACTATTCTTGCTGTCATTTGGAAGTATTATGCTATTAGCAATGGGAGGAAATGTACCTTGAGCATTTCGTTTAAATACATAAACAGCTCCTGTTGAAGCGCCAGATATAGATGAGTTTCCATCTCCAATAAAAAGTGTATCTTCTATTAAAAAAACAGAACCTCCAAAATGAAAACTAGCTTTTTGTTGATTGTTCCAATTTATTCTTTGTGTATAGGTTTCTGGCCACGTACCGTTTAGGTTTTGTTCATAAATATAAACATAAGAAAAGCTTCCGACAATAATGGTGTTATTTGAAGCACTGACAGATAATCCATAAACAGTCGCCTCTGGATTAGGATTTACTAATGCCTTGCTTTCAAAGTGAGGCCAATTGCCATCTTCATCCTTGGAATATATATAGGCGCTACCGAAATAATTATTTGTAGAAGCGCAGCCTATAACAGCCTTATCTCCTTGTATAGCTATTTGATAAAATCCAAACCCACTACCCGAAGAAACATCAGATCCAATTATTTTTCCGTTTTCCCAATTGTTAACAACTCTTTTGTAATCCTCGTAAACATCACCAGCCTGACTGGAAACTGACAGCTTCAAGTATAGTGGTGTTGCTTGCTCCAAGACATTAAGCGTTGCTAAAATAGGATATTCTATTTCACCCCCAGTTCCTGCCTCAGGGTATTTCTCGCCAAATGTGATATTATCTGCAACCATCCAAGGCCCCTCTAGAGATAAAGCATATTCCACTGTATAAGAGTTAAAAGACTCGCCGTAAGCAACACCTCTTATTTCAATAATTTCATTTTCAAAATATTGCTTAAAATTTTTCGGAGAAAATATTTTTGCCGCTAATGGCGTTGAAACATCTAAAGCTGCATCTGCATTTAACATTCCATGCCCAAATGTTTCATCAAATCCTGAATCGCTAAAATTAACAGCTGAAAATCTTAGAGCAGATCGCATTTGCTCAGGAGTAAATTCAGGATGCAAAGCCCTCATTAAAGCCAATGTGCCAGCTACATGCGGAGCCGCCATAGATGTTCCATTTGATCGATAATAAATATCGTCTACAATGTGTTCTCCATTTTCATAAAAATCAGTATTTCTTGCTCTTAAAGATAGGATTTCAACTCCGGGAGCGGTAACATCAACCTTCATCCCAAAATTTGAAAAGTCAGCTTTTTCAGAATTAGAATCAATCGCCGCGACTGCGATAACGCTCTGCAGATTCGCTGGCATAAAAGCACTTGTTTCAAAATCGCTATTGCCCGCACTTGCAATATTCACACATCCACTCGCTTGAGCAAGGGCAAATGTATCTTCAAGAATTTGGGAGTATCCTCGCCCAGACCAAGAATTGTTTAATAGATCAGCACCATTTTCAACAGCAAAATATATGGCTGAAGCGAGATCATCCTCATAGCCGTCACCTTGTGAATCTAGTCCTTTGATTGCCATAATTTCTGCTAAAGGAGCAACTCCAATGATGCCTATTCCATTTTCTTTTGCCGCGATTGTTCCTGCGCAATGCGTTCCATGTCCGTGATCATCCATAGGATCTGTGTCTTGATTAACAAAATCATATCCGTATTCATTTTGATCGTTCTGCCACATGTTTTCGAAAATATCAGGATGAGTGTAATCTACGCCAGAATCAATAACAGCAACAATGACACCTTGACCCTTTGATTTTGCCCAGGCACCATTATCTTGCAATGGATCTCCCGTATGAAGAAAGTCTGGTGTGAGGCCATACATATCTCTATAGCTATTGCCCCAGCTACCAGAGGATGAATAATAAGGATCATCTGGTTCATAAAAAGCATAATATTTCTTAACATAATCAACAAATTCAACATTGTCATCTGATTCATACACTGCTTTTATTTGTTCAATATTGAAAGATTTGTTGTTAAATTCCATAACAAAAATAGAAGAAAGTCTGTGAAGATATTTTACCTGAAGATCAGCATTTGCGCTTTGTGAGCGATTATAAAATCGTTTATTCATATTTATAACTTTTTCTGTGAGCTCAAGCTCTTTCTCTTTTTCAAAATCAAGAGCTATCTTAGAAGTTAAAGGGCCTGTAAAAGAATCAATTGAATGTTTTAAATCTAAATCAATTAAAGGCTTTATTTCTTTAAGGTCGTATTTCTTATTTAAATTATCCAAATCACTATTGCCTGTAATCTGAGAAAATCCATTCTTTTGACTTGCAAGTTTCTCAGCAACAACAGAAAGCCCACTTCCCTCTTTAAAACGGATAAATAATCGATTGTCTCTATACTCAACTGTGTCTGGCGCTTTCATTACAGCAGGAGTTTTGCCAATTTTATTATAGCTATTTTCTTTTTCTTGCTGATGTTTTAATAATTCATGAAATTCTTTAAGGTGTAG
Organism: uncultured Planctomycetales bacterium; assembly: GCA_964648665.1. Classification (GTDB taxonomy): domain Bacteria; phylum Omnitrophota; class Gorgyraeia; order Zapsychrales; family Aceulaceae; genus Aceula. The sequence continues at coordinate 85,123 of CAZYOA010000002.1, forward strand.
ACTAGATTCAAAATTATCCTTAAGAGGCTTAAAAGATAATTCTTTAATAGAAAACTTGCTTTGTCCGTTTGCCAAAACAAGCTCAGGTAAAAAGCAAGCTCCTAAGATAAAGATAGTTGCTGTTAAGCAAAGAAATATTGTTATTGCATTTCTTTTATATTGCATAATTTTTTTCCCTTTTTAAATGTATTAAATAAATTAAATTGTGTTTATTGAAATTTAGAGTTTCTATTCTTTGTAATTTTGGAATAAAAGCATCCATTTCTTAATATTTAACTTTCTCTATATATTTCAATAAATCGAGTTTATTGCTTTGCTCTTTATGATTATCTTGTTTTATTCTTTAAGAAGTTTGAAATTATAACACAAAAAAATCAAATAACAAATTTTATAAAGGATACCATGTAAAATCGAAAAAACAATGTTATTTTGAGTTTTTCTTGAATAATTTTAATTTTATTTTTAAGTTGAGGTCTATTAGAAGAATGATTATGTTGACAGCTTCAAAGGTGCACTTTATAATGGCAAAATGAGAAATTCAGATATAGCTATTTCTATAAAAAAATTAAGTAAGTTTTATGGGTCTTTTGAGGCGCTTAAGGAAATTTCCTTTGATGTTGAGCGCGGAAGCTTTTTTGGGTTTTTAGGGCCTAATGGGGCTGGAAAAACAACAACAATTAATGTTTTGACTGGACTTTCGAATTATAAATCAGGATCTGTTAAAATTTTTGGATATGATGTGACATCAGAATATCAGAAGACAAGGCCTTTGATTGGGCTTTGTGCGCAAGATTTTAATTTTGACCCCTTTCTTCCTTTAGAAAAAATGCTTATTTACCAAGCTGGCTATTTTGGTATTCCTGAAAAAATAGCAGAAAAAAGAGCTGCTGAACTTTTAGATCGATTTCAGCTTCTTGACAAGAGAAATGTTAAGCATCGCGCTCTTTCTGGTGGAATGAAGAAACGTCTTTTGCTCTGTCGAGCTCTTATTCATGATCCTGAAATTTTGATTCTTGATGAACCGACTGCCGGTTGCGATCTTGAATTAAGATTTCTAATTTGGGATTATTTAGCAGAATTGAACAAAGAAGGAAAAACAATATTTTTAACAACACATTACATGGAAGAAGCTGAGAAATTATGTAAAACTCTTGGCATTATTCATCAAGGAAATATTGTTCGTATCGGTAATAAAGAAGATATTTTAAAAGATAAAACGCTCCAGGATGCATTCTTGGAAGTTACAAATCATAGATAAAAATGCTTATAAACAACCCCATAGGAATCTTAGCTTTATGTAAGCGTGAAATCATGCGTTTTTTATCGGTGGCAACACAAACATTGTTTCCTCCAATGATTTCGTCGACTTTGTTTATTTGTATTTTCGGCTTAGCTTTAGGAAAACGTATTGATTTAAGCGAAAGTGGGATTACTTATCTTGCTTTTATTATTCCTGGCTTAATGACCATGAATGCCATTACAAGTTCTTATGAAAATGCCAGTTCTTCTTTATTTATATCAAGATGGCATAATCATGTTCAAGAAATTTTGCTCTCTCCTTTGTCGTACTTTGAAATGGTTTTAGGAGTTTTGGTCGGAAGTCTTGTTCGTTCACTTTTAGTTGTAAGTGCAGTTCTTACAATTTCTCTTATCTTTAATCCGATGCCAATTTCTCATCCATTTTTAATGATTTATTTCATGATTATTATTCCTATTATCTTTTCGTGCGCTGGTATGTTGGCAGCGCTCTGGGCTGAAGATTTTAACATGCTAACAATGTGGAATACTTACTTGATTATGCCGTGCACTTTTTTAGGTGGAGTTTTTCATCCTATTCACTTGATTCCCAAGCAATTTCAATTCTTTACAAAATTAAATCCGATGTATTACTTAGTCAGCGGAATGCGTTATAGTGTTATTGGCGTATCTGATGCGCCAATTATTTATAGCATAATCATTTCTTTGGTGTTGGCTTTAAGTATTTTTCTTGTAACGGTTTACTTGTTCAAAATCGGATATAAACTGAGAACATAAAATGGATTTTCTTACTCAAAAAGTTTTAGATCGGCAAAAGGAAATTTATAAATGGATTCGTAATTCTGAGTGCATGCGAGAGCTTCCTCTTTATTCGTCTGTTGATATTAGAGATTCTGGCTTCAAAATGGCTGTCGTCGATACGAATCTTTTTCCAGCTGGTTTTAATAATATTTGTTCTCACGGCATTGCAGGTGCAACGCTTTTTATTAAAAAAGCAATTTCAAAAAGAGTTAGTCCTGGAAAAGATATTTTGATCATTGCCGAAGAGCATACTCGAAATACTTGGTATCTGGAAAACATTCGAGTCCTTAAGGAAATTATTGAGCTTGCTGGATATAATGTCACAATTGCAACCTTTCTAACCGTTCAGCCTAATTTTTGTGAAAATGCTAATGCTGTTGAATTGCTGACGGCTACAGGTAAGCCAATTAAGATTTATTGTTTTAAAAAAATTCTTGCAGAAATTAAAACTGGAAATCGAAAATTTGATTTAATTATTTTAAATAATGATTTAACTTCTGGTGTTCCAGACATCTTGCGAGAATCTGATATTCCAATTTACCCTTCTCTTCAAGCTGGATGGCATGTTCGATCAAAGTTTGAACATTTTAAGCATAATTACGGCTTGATTGAACAATTCTCAAAAATTATCGATGTTGACCCTTGGCTTCTAACATGTTTGGATGATGTTGTTAGGGATATAAATATTAATGACGAAGCTGATCGTATGCGCATGATGGGTCATGTAGAAAAACTTTTTGAAAAAATTGAAAAGAAATACAATGAATATGATATTAAAGAAAAGCCGTATATTATTTTAAAATCGGATTCTGGAACGTACGGAATGGGCGTTGTCCCTATAGAAAACCCGAAAGATATTTTGAATTTAAATCGCAAGAACCGAAACAATCTCTTTAAGGGTAAAAGCGCAAAAATAACTGATCGCTATATTTTGCAAGAAGGTATTTCAACAAAATATCATATTAATCAAGAAATTAGCGAAGTCTGCATTTATCAAATTGATAATAATTTAATCGGCGGGTTTTATCGTTCTCATGGCGCCAAAACCAACCGTGATAATTTAAATTCTAAAGGAATGAATTTTAAGACAATGTGTCCTCATCTTAGAAAATATGGAGATTGTGGAGTTCATCATGATATGAATATTTTTGATGTTTATCGACTTCTAGGGCGTATTGCTGGTATTGCCGCACACCATGAAGTTCTGCATTTGGAAGGACTAAAGAAATGAATTTTATTTTTTTGATGGATCCGCTAGAAACCATTAAAATTGAAAAAGATACAACTTTTGCTTTGATGCTTTGTGCTTATTTTCGCAAACATCGTGTTTTCTTCTTGCCCGAAGGAAATATCTCAATTAAAAATGAAAAAGTTAATTTTTGTGTAACTGAAGTTATTCCGCAAAAAAATATTAAAGCACCTTTTATCAAGAAAGAAATAATTCAGCTTACAGAAGACGATGTTGATGTTGTTTTTATTCGAACCGATCCTCCTTTTGATCAATCATATTTGATGAGCACATGGCTCTTAGATCGCTTGCCAAAGCGTGTGGTTGTTATTAATAGTCCAAATGGTATTCGAACAGTTAATGAAAAATTATGGGTAACTCGATTTGCATCGATTATTCCAAAAACGCTTGTCACTCGCAGTAAGAGTGACTTTATAGAATTTTTAAACGAAGAAAAACAAGCCATTGTAAAGCCAGTTCATCTTTTTGGAGGAATGAGTATTTTTCATATAAAGCAAGGAGATTTAAACGCCAGTGTTATTTTTGAAACATTAAGTAATTCCGGTGGTCGAGAAGTTATTGTTCAGCAGTATATTCCAGAGGCAAAAGATGGAGATAAAAGAATTTTATTGTTAGATGGTGAGCCGCTTGGCGCGCTTCTTCGCGTGCATTCTAAAGATGATCATCGAAACAATTTCTTTTCTGGAGGATGTGCACGCGCGTGCAAGATTAATCATCATGATCAGCGCATTATTCAAATTTTAAAACCACACTTGCGAAGTCTTGGGCTTTATTTTGTCGGGATTGATATCATTGGAAATTATTTAATTGAAGTTAACGTGACCTCTCCAACTTGCTTGCAGGAGATAGATCGACTAAATCATGTTGTTCTTGAGGATCGCGTTATTAATTTTGCTGAAGAACTAACAAAAGTTTATTAATTAAGGAGAGTTTAATGAAACTAATTTTATATTATTTCCCCGGATGTCCTTTTTGTGGTCGTGTTACAGCTTTTATTGAAGAGCATAATATTGATTTGGAAAAAAGAAACATTCATCAAGGTGATGTTATTAAGCAAGAATTATTAGATGTTGGCGGTAAAACCCAAGTCCCTTGTCTTATAATTGATGGAAAACCAATGTATGAATCAATGGAAATTATTAAATGGTTTAAAGCAAATGTTTTGTAATTAAGCTAAAAAATATATTGATATGCAGAAAGGCCCTGGATTTCTCCAGGGCCTTTCTGGTTTAGAACAATTTATCTAATTATTTGGATTTTAAGATCTTCTTAGCCTTTTCATCCATAACATCAGTCAAGAAAGAAATTCCAGTAACTTCTTCTGTTTCTCTGTTTCCAGCAAACAGATCGTCACGAGAAATTTCATTTAAAGAAAAACGTCTCGCACCGGCAAGCAATTGTTGCAGACCAGCCGCTAGCTTATCAGCAGCAGTCCAAGAAGCAATTGCGCCAAATGGAATATTTTTCATTTCGTCTTTTCCAACTTTCTTTTGAACATCATAATAACCTGCAAAAATCTCTTCAGGAGATGTTCCGTTCGCTTTAACAGCTGCAGGAAGTTCATTCCAGCTTCCATTAAGTTTTTCTCTTCTGTCTGGATGAAGAGCGCCTTCAATATTAGACCCTAGATAGCCAGGAATCATCAAAGAACGACCCATACAAATAAGTTTTGTAAATGGAGCACCGAGAGCTAATGCTTTGAAGATTTGGTCTTCTTTGGCTAATCCACCAGCAAAAGCCATGTCAACAACATCTTTGCCTGACTTTTTAAGAATAGAAGCATACTCATATGCTTTAGAATGAAGATGTATCGAAGGAACGCCCCAGCTTTCCATCATGTTCCATGGACTCATTCCTGTTCCACCGCCAGAACCATCAATCGTTAAAAGATCAAGCTTGGCTTCTGTTGCATATTTAATCGACATAGCCAAAGCCTCCATGCCATAAGAACCTGTTTTAAGAGAAATTCTCTTATATCCAAGTCCCCGCAAATATTCTACAGAATTCATGAAGTTCGTGTGAACTTCTTCCTCTGACGTTAAGCTTGTGTACCCTAAACGACTATGACGGGCAAATGATTTTATTGCACCAGCTTTAAAAGCTTCTTGTACTTCGGGAACTTTTGGATTAGGGTCAACAACGTATCCTCTGTCTTTTAGAAATAGCGCATATTCAAGTGAAGTAACTTGAATTTCTCCACCGATATCTTTTGCGCCTTGACCCCATTTAAGCTCGATAATAACTTTGTCACCGTATTTCTCAACAACATATTCAGCAACACCATTTCTTGTATCTTCAACGTTAAGCTGAACAATGATAGCGCCGTATCCGTCATAATATCTTAAAAAAGTATCAATTCTTCGATCAAGTTCAGGTGCTTTTTTAATTTTTCCGTTTTCAATCACTGATTGCTTGTCAACTCCAACGACATTTTCTCCAACAACAATTGGGTAGCCGACAAGAGCAGCGCCAACAGAAAATGATTCCCAATATTTTGCAGCAATAAAAGTAGAACCTAGGGCACCAGTCATAATTGGAATACGTGCTTTTGTTTTGATTTCTTTTCCAAATTGAGTTTCAATGCTAACATTTGGAAAAATACAATCATCTTCTGATGTTGAAAGACCTTGAGGAAGACCATGTGCACCATAATTGTATCCTTGAATTCTAAGATTATTGTAAGCAACGCCAAGATGAAGCGTATTAGCACTTCCGGCAGTAATTGCACCAAAATCTCTTGGATATAAAAGTTTTCTTCCCTTTAGACTGGAAAGCCATGTTTCGCATTTTCCTTTACAATCAGCACGACATAAAGTGCATAACCCTGATTCGCACGGATCTCCACGATTAACTGTTCCTAGTGCGTCATTGGTTTTGGATAAATTGAGCATTGCCCATCCTCCTTGTGTTGAAGTGAAATTTGAAATGGTTAGCTGATAAGCACGATATGCCTAACAATCAGGAATTATTCTAGCATAATCAGAGAATCTGAAAAGATTTTTTTTATCTGTTTTTTTTATTTGTTTTTAAGGAAAATGAAGAAAAATGTTTGCGCGCTAGACATTCTTTTTTTAAGCTGAATTAAATAAAAAATGCTAAGAGTGTTTCTTCGGGAATTTCTGTGGCAAGAATTTCTTTAATAGTTTTTTTATCTGAGGATTTCCAAGAAACAATAACAATATTGTCCTTGTTCCGATGTTTTGAATAACGCTTTGCAAGATTTGCAGCAATGAGAAGTTCTTCTTCTGATGGATTTTTTCCTTTTAAAACAACAGTTGGGCCTTCAAAATCTTTGAGCTCAAAAACAATATCATCATTTTCTGCAAGATCAATCAGTTTATTGCTTTCGTTTTCATCACGCCCAATAATAATCTTAAAATTTTTATTAATACGAAAATGACGACCCCATTTTAAGCCTACAATCTCAGCAAGATTTTTATAGCCATATTTAAAGCTATCTTTCATTCTCCGAGCAAAATTTTTATCTGTTAAAAGGCAACCGCCGCCTGTTGGTGTATAATTTTTAATTTGAAGAACTTTCCCCATTTTCTGTAGTTCTGATCTTGATCTTCCAGAAAAGCTACAAAGCTTTTCTCGATCAATCTTATTTTCTTTTTCAATAATCGTAGGGTCAAGAAGCTTTGCGCATAACGGTCTAAGAAGTCGTCCTTCTAGCCCGCTTTTTTCTTCAATACATTTAAGGCTATGACGCAGTTGGGACATCGGCCTTTGTCCTAGGATTTCACCAGTAAAAACAAAATCAGCATTAATTTCTTCCATGTATGCTTTTGCTTTTTTGAGATTATAAATACGACAATCAACACATGGATTAATAGCGGATCCATAACCATGTTTAGGCTTTTTGACAATCTCTAAAAAATCTTCATTGAGCTGAATAATCTTAAGCGGAATTTTAAGCTGGGCGGCAATGTCAATGGATCGAGGCTTGTCGCCACATCCCCAGGGAAGTAAGAAATGTAAACCGTAGACTTCGACTCCAAGATCAACAAGGATCTTAGTTGCTAGAGCGCTATCAAGGCCCCCGGAAATCATGCTAACTGCTTTTATTTGTTTCATAAATTTCTCCATTGAAAGAATGTATGCTATCGCAATTCATATCTGTATTCAAGACAATTTTTAGATTGCAAGAAAATCTTGCGTCGAATGTTCTTTTATGATATATATATAAATCCTAATAATTATTAAATAGCGAGTTAAAATATGGCAAAACAAAAGAAAAATAAAAAAACGATGAATGGTGCCCAAGCTTTAATTAAATGTTTGGAAAACCAAGGTGTTGAATATATGTTTGGACTTCCAGGCGGATCTGTTATTCCAATTTTCGATGCCTTAGTCGATTCAAAAATAAAATCTATTTTGGTTCGCCATGAACAGGCTGCGACTCACATAGCCGATGGCTATGCTCGTGTTACAGGAAAACCTGGCGTTGCTCTTGTTACGAGTGGGCCTGCAGCAACCAATACAATTACGGGCATCATGACAGCACATATGGATTCTGTTCCTATGGTTGTTTTATGCGGACAAACAATTACGCCAATGCTTGGCAAAGATGCGTTTCAAGAAACGGATACGTTTGGTGTAAGCATGCCTGTTGTTAAACACAGCTATCTTGTTAAGAACACCAATGATCTTCCAAGAGTCATAAAGGAAGCTTTTCATCTTGCGCAGACTGGTCGGCCAGGTCCTGTTTTAATCGATCTACCAAAAGATGTTACCTCTAATGCCTTTACGGGATCGTCGTTAAATCCGAAGACAGATCTTCCAGGATATGACATTCCGGCAGCTGGTAAGAAAAGTGATATATTAAAAATTGCTAAAATGTTAAAGCAGTCAAAACGACCATTGCTACTCGTTGGCCATGGTGCTGTTATTTCTAAATCAAGCTCTTCACTTAAAAAGCTTGTCGAGAAGTTGCAGGCACCGGTTATCAATACGCTTTTAGGAAAAGGTGCTTTTCCTGAAACACATCCCTTGTCTTTGGGAATGGTTGGTATGCATGGTACAGCATATTCTAATAAAGCAATTACACTGTGCGATTTAATTTTTTCTATCGGTTCACGTTGGGATGATCGTATTAATTCGAATAATGCAGAGTTTTGCCTGGGTGCAAAGAAAATTCATATTGATATTGATCCAGCTGAAATTGGAAAAATTGTTAAGCCTGATGCAAGTTGCGTTGGTGATGCAAAATTAATTTTAGATGAGCTTGTAAAACATGTTTCGAAGCTCGATACTGATGAGTGGATTCGAGAGCTTGATTATCTTAAAAAAGAATATCCTCTTCATTATGACAATAAAGAAGGATTGAGTGCTCAATACGTTATCGATGAACTTTATAAAGTTACAAAAGGAAAGGCGATTGTTGCAACGGATGTTGGTCAGCATCAAATGTGGGCTGCACAATTTTATAAAAGTGATTATCCGGATCGATGGCTTTCTTCTGGTGGTGCAGGAACCATGGGTTACGGGTTTCCGGCAGCTATTGGTGCGCAATTTGGTTGCCCAAAAGACACAGTTGTCGCTATTTGCGGTGATGGTGGATTTCAGATGACACTTTATGAATTGTCGACGATTTTTAATCATAAACTTCCGGTTAAAATTTTAATTATCGACAATAAGTATTTAGGAATGGTTCGTCAATGGCAAGAATTATTTTTTGATAACCGCCTGTCTGGTGTTGATCTTGAAGGTAATCCAGATTTCGTTAAACTTGCTGAGGCCTATGGCGTAAAAGGATTTCATGTTGATGATCCTAAAAATGTTAAAAAAACGTTGGAAGCTGCTATTAAGCATAAAGGTCCGGCTCTTATTCATGCGGAAGTTGTTAAGCAAGGTAACGTTTTTCCTATGGTTCCAGCAGGAAAATCTGCTCACCACATGATCATCGAGGCCCCGACACATAAACTAGAAAAACCAACAGGAAGTACATAGGTAATACGATGAGTAAAAAAATAAATAAAATACATACAATTAGTTTTCTTGTTGCTAATAAGCCTGGTGTTTTGGTCCGTGTTGCTTTAGTTTTTGCAAAGCGCGGATATAACATTGATTCTTTGGTTGTCTCTCCTTCTTTTAACGAGAAGTATTCTCGCATGACGATTGCAGCTCAAGGGGATCCTTCAATATTAGAGCAGATTGTTAAGCAGGCTGCAAAATTAATTGATGTTTTAAATGTTAGTGAGCATGAGCCAGAAAATGCAATTGAAAAAGAATTTGCACTTATAAAAATTCGTTGTAAACCACAGCAAAAAGCACCTCTTCAGAAAATATTGAAGAAGTACAAATCGCACATTCTTGATATAACAGAAAATACAGCTGTTGTTGAGCATACTGGCACAACTGCTGAGCTTAACGAGCTTGAAGAAAAATTAAAGAAATATAGTCTTGTTGAAATGGTCCGAACCGGAAAAGTTCTGATGGTTCGAGGAAAAGAAGTTACCTAGCGATCCATCCGATCGAAAAAATAATTCCATAAAAAAGACAGAGTTGAACAGTAAGCCCGATGAGTTGATCAAAATCGGGCTTATTTTTTATGATAAAACTTCTTCTGATAAGAAAAATAGCTCCTAAAAGAATTACAGATGAAAAAATTATAATTTTATGATCATGAATCGTTAAATAAATAATAATTGGAATTAATGCTGCAAGAGTAAGCGAAAGTGCATATTCAATCCTTCCGAAAGTTTTTCCAAAACGCACAACCAATGTTTTCTTATTCACTTGTTTGTCAGTTTCAAAATCTCTAACATTGTTTATTGCTAGAATTGACATCGCAAGAAGCCCTGGGCCAAATCCAGCCAAAACAACAGCTGCGTTTATTTCAAGTGTTTGCGCATAATATGTTCCGCCGACTGCAATAGGGCCAAAAAATAATAAAACTAATATGTCGCCAAAACCTTGATATCCTAGAGGTTTCTTTCCGGCTGTATAAAATATTGCAGACAAAAGCGACAAGAATGCAATGACGAAAATAGGCCAACCAGCTCTAGAAATTAAATAAATACAAATAGGAATAAGACATAATAGCGCAACATCAATAGCGCTTTTTATCTCCTTTTGGCTGATGCTGCCAACCAATATGCTTCGCATTGGATCAAAGTCCCCTTTTTTATCTGCGCCTTTTTTAAGATCACAATAATCATTAGTTAAATTAGTTATAATATGAATTAAAATAGCGCCTAGGAGAGCCGCAAATGCTGTTGGAAAGTGTGCAATGCCATCGCCAAAGGCCATCGAAGTTCCAACGACAATTGGAGTTGTAGAAATGAGAAAAGAACTCGGCCGAGTTGCCAAGAACCATTTTTTAATTAGAGATATTTTTTGATTACTCATTTTCTTTTAGGAAGTGATCTACTTCAACGGCAGCCATGCAGCCAGAGCCAGCCGCAGTAATAGCTTGGCGATAAATTTTATCCTGAACATCTCCACAAGCAAAAACGCCTGGAATGCTTGTCTGTGTTGTGCCTGGCTTTGTGTTGACATATCCAGCTTTATCAGTTTCAAGCTGTTTTTCTAGAAAATCTGTATTTGGCTTATGTCCAACAGCATAGAAAAGACCTGAGACATCAATTATTTCTTCTTCTGATGTTTTTGCGTGTTTTGTTTTAAGAGATGTCAAGAATTGTTCTCCCTTTGCTTCGACAACATGTGTTTCCCATACCATCTCAATTTTATCATTATTCAAAACACGTTCTTGCATAATTTTTGATGCACGTAAAACATCGCGCCTAACAAATACCAGCACCTTACTTGCATATTTTGTTAAATGAAGCGCTTCTTCGCAGGCAGTATCTCCCCCGCCAATAATAGCTAAAACTTTATTTCGAAAAAGCGGTAAGGCGCCATCGCAAACGGCACAAGCTGAAATCCCCTTTTGCCAGAAAGTGTCTTCGCCAACAATTGAAAGTCTTTTAGCTGTAGCCCCTGTTGCGATAATAATTGATTTGGTTTCAATACATTCTTGATCAATAAAAACCTTAAATGGGCGAGATGATAAATCAACCTTTGTGGCAGTTTTTGTTTCAATGCGAGTTCCACATTTTATAGCTTGAGCTCGCATTTTATCCATAAGCTCGAGACCAGCAATGCCTTCTTCGAATCCTGGAAAATTTTCAATATCCGTTGTTGTTGTTAGCTGGCCTCCTGCGGCAACGCCGCCTGCCATCATACCCTCAAACATCAATGGCTTTAATTCAGCGCGTCCTGTATAAATAGCTGCTGTTTGAGCTGCAGGACCAGATCCAATGATAACAATATTCTCAACATTCATTTTTATCCTCCAAATTTATTTTAGAAAAACTTGGGTGCAAATCAACGTGTTTTTTTATGACAACTTTTTCGCTCTCTAGATCCATTTGCGAATCGCACTGCTCTTCTTTTTTAATTAATTCATCCAAGCTCTTATCCGATTTTATTTTAAATCCAGCATCTTTAATCATTTGCAATGTTTTTCTTCGGCTTAATCCTTTAGCATTTAAATAGCCATCCATAAAAATAGAATTTGCAGGATAAAGACCAAAAGCCTGAAGGTCGCGCAGATGATATTCTCGTCCAGCCGCGATACGAAGTTCAACCTTTGGATTTAAGAAGCGATATAGGCAAAGAATGCGTAAACATAATCGTGGTGTTAGCTCGTTAGCTTTGGTCAAAACATTCCCCTCGATAGGCAATAAAAAGTTCACAGGAATTGATTTAACATTCTCAAAACTTCTCAACGTCAAAGCCGCATCGATAATGTCTTGTGTTGTTTCACCCATGCCGATAATAACACCAGAGCAAATATCGAGTCCTGCGCTTTGAGCAGCATTAAGAGTTTCTATTCTTTTTTCAAAAGAATGTGTTGTGCAAATATTCTTATAGTGCTCAGAAGAACTGTTGATATTGTGATTTAATCGATTAAGACCTGCATCTTTTAAAATTTCTGCTTCTTTCTGTGTTATAAATCCCGGTGAAACACAAACTTCAATTGGAAATTTTGATTTAATCTCTTGAATAATCTTAACTAGGGATTGAATTCTACTTTCAGGCTGACATCTTCCAGAAAATACCATACAATAGCGAAAAGCTCCTGCTTTGTACGCCTGCTCAGCTTCTTTTAAAATTTCTTCATCGCTTTTCATTGAATATTTTTCAATTTCTGCGCTAGAAGATTTTGATTGTGCACAATAATGACAGTCTTCAGAACAAGAGCCGTTTTGAACATTGTTAATAATGTGAATTGTGACGTCGTTCTGCCAGTATTTAAATCGTAACTTATAGGCAGATTGAAGTAGTTCCAAGATTTGAACTTTTGGAGAATTTAAGATAACATCGCATTCATCTGGAGATAATATTTCGCCAGAGAGACTCTTCTTTTCAATTTGAGTGTAAAAATTAGAATTAATCATTGTTGTATTCTAATGCAATGTTCATAAAAAATCAAACACTTAACTAATAATATTTCTAAAAGATCTTGCTATTAATACTAATATTATGTATATTAATTTTATGAAAAAAAGACATACCTTTCATATTCCTGTCATGGGAACTGGGTTCACTATTGATACACCTATAAAAGTTGCTAAATATGGCATATCCTCGGTTATTTCGCTTGTAGATGACACACTAATTGAGCAAATGAGAAAGTTTTATGCAAAGCTTTATAAGGAAGACTATAGAGAAATCAAAAAAGGTGATCCAGATCATCGTGCAAGACGAATTACAGAATACTTAAATCTTGTTGATCGAATTGTTAAAAAGCAAATTTCTGATCTTAAGGTCTCTGCTTTTGAGACTGGAAGTGAAATTACAAAATATTTTGAACTCCTTCCTGATACTTCACCTTTTAAAAAGATTTATCAAAAAATGCTTCTAACTCAAGATTCTCAAACTAAACAAAAACTTCAAGATGAGTTGCGTGAAAATATAAGATCTGGAAGCATTGATGTCAACATCATGACAAAGTTAGACCGCACAAACTATGATCAAAGCGGCAAAGAGCTTTCAGCAGAATTTTCAGATGCACTTGCAGCGTTTCGTGGTTATGCGCAAAGCACTTTGGAATCAGCAATTGTATTCTCAGCTGGATTTAATCGAAGACTGTATAGCTATATTGAGAATTTTAAAGATTTTTATTCTGATGCTGCTGGAAAGATAAAAAAGAAGATTATTTTAAAAGTTAGTGATCATCGCTCTTGTGTTACTCAAGGTAAATTTTTAGCTAAAAAAGGGTTGTGGGTTTCTGAATATCGCATTGAATCTAGTCTTAATTGTGGAGGGCATGCATTTATTTCAGATGGTTTTCTTCTTGGTCCCGTTCTTGAAGAGATAAAAGTAAAACGTGATGAATTTTTTTCTGGAATTAAAAATATTTATCAAGAAGCTATTAAATTAAAGAATGAACTAGCGCCTCCTCCTTCTGACCCAAAAATTACAATTCAAGGTGGCATTGGTACGTTTGAAGAAGATCAATTTTTGATGAATCACTATAATATTGATGAAACCGGTTGGGCGACACCCTTTCTTCTTGCTCCTGAAATTGTTAATGTTGATGAGTCGACTTTAAAAAAATTATGCAACGCCACCGAGGATGATCTTTATTTAAGTAATTGTTCGCCGATTGGAGTTCCATTCAATAATCTTAGAAGTGCTCCAAGCAATGTAGCTCAAGAAGACCGAGTCAAAAATGGTCGCCCTGGAAGCAGTTGCTTTAAAGGACATCTTAAACTTAATACAGAGTTTACAGATTTGCCGATTTGTGTTGCTTCGCGACAATACCAAAAATTAAAACTTGAGCAAATCGAAAATTCTGACAACAAAGATGGTTTACCTTTAAAAGAAGACATTGTTGCTAAAACTTGTATTTGTCATGATCTTAGCGCGGCTGCATTGATCGCTAATAACATTGAAACAAAATATCCTTTAAATCCTGCGATTTGCCCGGGCCCAAATCTTGCCTACTTCTCAAAATTAACAACATTAAAAGAGATGACTGATCATATTTATGGACGAATTAATTTGTTAAATTCAAAATATCGTCAACATATTTTTGTTAAAGAACTTGAGCTTTATGTGAATTCTTTTATTAGAGAAATTAAACTTTGCAAATGCACGTTAACTAATAAACAAATTGCATATTTTAATGGATTTAAGAAGAATCTAACAGACGGCATTGATTATTACTGCGATTTATTCTCAAAAATTTTGCAAGATGCACAAGATCAGCAAGCGCGAATTTTAGATGAATTAAAAGAATTTCGTTCTAAAGTTGACAGCATCATTCCTGCTGAAGACAATCCCCTTCGAAAAAAATAAATAAATTTATTGATTACTTTTTGGACAAGATTTAGACATGTCTCTCAGGTCATGGCTGACCTTCATAGAGCAAAAATTTGGACCGCACATTGAGCAAAAGCGGTCTTTTTTTGATTTATCTTCAGGAAGTGTTTGATCGTGAAAATCTTTAGCTTTCTGAGGATCAAGGCTTAAATTAAAATGATCTTGCCAATTAAATGAAAATCGCGCCTTGGATATGGCTTTATCCCATTCTTGAGCACCTTTATGCCCTTTAGCAAGATCAGCTGCATGCGCAGCAATTTTGTATGCAATCATCCCTTCTTTAACATCGTTTTTGTCAGGTAAGCCTAAATGCTCCTTTGGCGTAACATAGCACAGCATTGCTGTTCCGTACCAGCCAATGATTGCCGCTCCAATAGCTGAAGTGATATGATCATAGCCTGGTGCAATATCAGTTGTTAAAGGCCCTAATGTATAAAAAGGCGCATCATGACAATATTCAATTTGCTTGTCCATGTTTTCTTTAATAAGGTGAATTGGAATATGTCCAGGTCCTTCAATGATTGCTTGAACATCATGCGACCATGCAATTTTAATAAGATCTCCTAAAACTTTTAATTCTGAAAATTGAGCTTCATCATTAGCATCAGCGATACATCCAGGTCTTAGCCCATCACCTAAGCTAATACCGATATCATGTTGCTTTAAAATCTTACAAATATCATCAAAATGTGTATAAAGAAAATTTTCTTTATTATGAACCATGCACCACTTTGAAAGTACAGCTCCTCCTCGAGAAACAATTCCCGTTACGCGATTCGCTGAAAGATGAACATTTTCAAGAAGAACGCCAGCGTGAATTGTAAAATAATCGACACCTTGCTCAGCTTGCTCAATTAATGTGTCTCTAAAAATTTCCCACGTAAGATCTTCTGCTTTTCCTTTTACTTTTTCGAGCGCTTGATAAATTGGTACTGTTCCAATCGGAACAGGCGAATTGCGTATAATCCACTCACGCGTTTCATGAATATTTGGACCTGTTGAAAGGTCCATAACCGTATCAGCTCCCCAGCGTGTTGCCCAAATCATTTTCTCAACTTCTTCGCAGACACTTGACGTGACAGCAGAATTTCCTATATTTGCATTAACCTTAGTTAAAAAGTTGCGGCCAATGATCATCGGCTCGCTTTCAGGATGATTAATATTGCAGGGAATAAATGCGCGCCCCTCTGCAACCTCATTTCTTACAAATTCAGAAGTGCAACTCTCCCGAATAGCAACAAATTCCATTTCTGGAGTAATGACACCTTTTCTTGCATAATGAAGTTGGGTGACATTTGCACCTGGAGTTGCACAAAGAATTTTTTCATTAGACTTTGTAGGCGTAGTATCGTTTCGATCAAGAATCCACTTTTCTCGAATCGGCTTAAGTCCGGTACTAATATTAATTTTTACATTAGAATCTGTGTAAACACCCGAGGTATCGTAAAGATTAAGCAACTCACCATCATTATGAGAAATTTGGCGAAATGGAATGCGAAGATTAGTAAAAATATTTCCGTTTAAATAAGCTTTCTTTGATCCAGGAAGCGAGTCATAGCTTAAATCTAATTTCTTAAATGTCGGGTTGTTGCGAATCATCTTAAGTATCAAGCCATTTAATTGAACAACCCATAGAAGGATTTTGGCGTCTTTCAATTTCCTCACTATGAATTAAGGCATCAATAGCTTCGCTTAGATCATGACTCGTTACCTTGTCTTCATCTTGCCAGTTGTCATCTATTCGTCCGTGATAAACTAGCTCTTTGTTTCCATCAAAAAGATAAATATCAGGTGTGCATTGTGCCTTAAAATCTTTTGCTACTTTTTGTGATTCATCAGCAAGATACGGAAAATCAATCCCAAGCTCGTTGATCTTATCAATCATTTTATCTGGAGCGTCATCTGGGTAACTAGGATTAATATTTGGATTAATAGCAACTGTATTTATCTTGCTTTCCTTTGCATGTTTAGAAATTGAAACAATTCGAGGCCAAACGGCATTGGCATAAGGACAATGATTGCACGTAAAGACAACTAAAAGTCCATTTTCTCCAAAAAGCCCATCTGAGCTGTGAGATTGTCCTTTCGGATCATTAAGTTGAAAATCTGGAATTTTTTCTCCCAATGGAATTTTAATTGAAGCCATTAAAGACATGAGTACTCCTTTTTAATTTACTAATAAGAAATATTATTATAAACCCCTTCTTTTCTCTGTCAAGGACAAACCCGAGTGTCTTTTAGTTGCTTTTTAGTTTATTTTATTTATAATAAGAAAAGTTTACGAAAGGATTTTTAGTGAATAATTCAAATGTTTTTATAAGACAAATTCCAATTGGACCCATGCAAAACTTTGCTTATTTTCTAGGAGATAAAGAATCTAAAGAAATTGCTATTGTTGATCCTGGATGGGATGTTGATTTATTGTGTGATGAAGCAAAGAAAGATAATTTAAAAGTTGTATCAATTCTTTTGACTCACGGCCATTATGATCATGCTGACGGCGTTAATGATCTTGTAGATCGATACAATATTCCTGCATATATTTCTGAAAAAGAACTTCCACTTTATATTAGTGATTATAAGAATTTATCAAAAGTAAAAGATAGAGAAAGAATTGCAATCGGAAGCATTGAAGTTGAATGTATTTTAACGCCAGGCCATACCCCAGGATGCCAATGTTTTTACGTTCCGGGACATTTGATTACTGGAGATACTCTCTTCGTTCATGGATGCGGTCGCTGTGACCTTCCTGGCGGGGATGCAAAGCAAATGTATAATTCTTTATACAACATAATAAAGAAGCTACCTGATGAAACAATAACATATCCTGGACATCTTTACGGTCGATCAACGACAGCAACGCTTAAGATTCAAAAAGAAACTAATCCTTATTTGCAAAGTTCCAGCTTAGAAGACTTCTTATCAAAACGAATGGGGCTTTAAGGATTATTCTTCAAAAAGCCAAGTTGACAAGTATCTTTCTCCTGTATCGCATAAAATTGTCACAATTGTTTTTCCCTTTGATTCTGGTCGCTTAGCCACTTCAAGAGCTGCCCACATATTAGCTCCAGAAGAAATTCCAGATAAAATGCCCTCTTCTTTGGCAAGTCGTCTTGAAGTTTCTCCAGCATTCTCGTGAGAAACACGAACAACTTCATCAAAAAGATCTTGATCAACAATATCAGGAACAAAACCTGCTCCAATTCCTTGAATTTTATGAGGACCAGGATTTCCACCAGATAAAACCGGAGAATCAACAGGTTCAACTGCAATAATTTTGACAAATGGATTCTTCTTTTTTAAAGCTCTACCAACACCGGTTATCGTTCCACCTGTTCCAACGCCGGCAATAAAAAAATCAACATTTCCTTCTGTATCTTTTAAAATTTCTTGAGCTGTTGTTTTTTCGTGAATTTCTGGATTAGCAGGATTTTGAAACTGTTGCGGTATAAAACTATTTTTTGTTTCACTGGCAATTTCTTGAGCTTTATCAATGGCTCCCTTCATGCCTTTAGATCCATCCGTTAAAATAAGTTCAGCCCCAAGAGCTTTAAAAAGTTTTCGTCTTTCAACGCTCATAGTGTCAGGCATAGTTAAAATTAACCTATATCCTTTAGCTGCAGAAACAAAGGATAATGCAATTCCTGTATTACCACTTGTTGGCTCAACAATAACCGAATTCTTTTTTAGCTTCCCATCTTTTTCAGCCGCCTCAATCATAGCTAAACCAATTCGATCTTTTACACTTGAAAGAGGGTTAAAGAATTCTGCTTTTGCAAGAATAGTCGCGTCTAAACCTTCTGTAAGTCTGTTAATTTTAATAAGAGGTGTATTTCCAATTGTTTGTGTAATATCTTTATATATGCCAGACATAATAATCTCCTTATTTCAATGCCTGATCAATATCTGCAATGATATCATCAAGATGTTCAATTCCAATTGATAAACGAATAAAATCAGGCGTTGTTCCTGTTTCCAGTTGCTCTTGCTCGGAAAGCTGTTGATGGGTTGTACTCGCTGGATGAATAGCTAAAGTTTTTGCATCTCCAATATTTGCAAGATGAGATACAAGCTTTAAAGAATTAATAAAATCCTTTCCAGCCTTAGCTCCACCTTTGATGCCAAATCCAATAATAGCTCCAGCACCATTAGGCAAATACTTATCAGTTTTCTCCTTTTCTGAGCTTGATTCAAGCCCAGGATAATTAACCCAACTCACTTTAGGATGTTTTTCTAAATGTTTAGCAACAGCCAAAGCATTCTCAGAATGACGAGGTAATCGCAAATGAATTGTTTCAAGTCCTTGCAAGAAAAGAAATGCGTTAAAAGGTGACATTGCCGGTCCTAGATCACGCAAAAGCGTTACTCTAGCCTTTACGATATATGCGATATTTCCAATAGGCTTGAGCGTTTCAACAAAATTAATATTATGATAACTTGGATCAGGATCAGCAATAAGAGGAAATTTCCCTTTAGTCCAATCGAATTTACCTGAATCAACAATCAAGCCTCCTACAGATGTACCATGTCCACCAATAAACTTTGTTGCAGAATATACAACAATATCAGCGCCAAAGTCAATTGGACGAAGTAAATACGGCGTTACTGTATTATCAATAATCAGTGGAATTTCATTTTTATGAGCCAATTTTGATAAAGCTTCAATGTCAGTGACATTTAGCTTTGGATTTCCAACTGATTCAGCATAAATCGCTTTTGTTTTTGGAGTAATTGCTTTTTCGATTGCAGCAATATCATTTGACGGTACAAGGTTAACCTTAATTCCAAAGCGTTTAAACGTGTAATGGAAAAGTGTATACGTTCCCCCGTAGAGATTATTTGCTGAAACAATTTCATCGCCAGCCTGAGCAATATTAAGCAATGCTAAGCTGATCGCAGATTGACCACTGGAAACAGCTAATGCAGCTGCACCTCCGTCTAAAGCCGAAATTCTTTTTTCAAGAACATCAGTTGTTGGATTCGTTAAACGAGTATAAATATTTCCAAATTCCTTAAGAGAAAATAAATTTGCAGCGTGATCAGTATTTTTAAAAACATATGATGTTGTTTGATAGATTGGAACAGCTCTAGATCCGGTTTCAGAATCAGGTGTATGTCCTGCGTGCAAAGCAAGTGTTTCAATCTTTAAATTTTTCTCATTTTCCATTTCTTTCCCCCTTAATTAAATAACATATTCTAAAATCTTTGATTGTTCTCGTTGTTTTTCTACCATTTTTTCTAGTGTAACGGATGCTAAAATGTTTCGTAATTTTTCTGAAACATCTTTCCATACTCCATTAGTAACAGAACTTAAAACATAATCAACCTTTACATCATCTGGACCTTCAATAAAATCTAACGGTCCTTCTAAAGGCAAAATAATTTCCTTTAAAGTAATTAATTTTGGTGACTTTGCAAGCTCATAACCACCTTGCGCTCCTCGAGTAGAATTAATTAGCCCAGCATTTTTTAAAGGTGAAATAAGCTGCCAAAGGTATTTTTCTGAAATGTTTTGATTTGCTGCCATTTCTTTTAATAAAAGCTGTCGCTTGCCATAACTCAAAGCAAGATCAAGCATTAATCGCGTTCCGTATTTTCCTTTTGTTGATAATTTCATTTTCTTATCCACCTTTTCTATTGATTTACTAGAGATTATATCAATAAAAAATTATATGTCAAGATTTTATTTTTTAAGCACTTATTTGGATTGTATGCGAGTAGCGAAACGTACAATAAGTGCGAAAACACGAAATGGTAAGAATTTCCTGGCGATATAGAGAAATCGACTATTCATATCAGGGATATTGCGAAGTGATGGATTTTTTGATTTTATTAATTTCTCAACAAGCATCGCAATATCTTCAGGATTGCGAGCGTTAAGCTCTACTCTATCATCAGCACGTTTTTGAAAACTCTGCGATGTATTGAAATAAGGGCTTTGATCATCAAAAAAACGTTTTGCATAACGCCTATTTTCATAAAAGATTTTTGTTTTATAAACTCCTGGCTCGATTAAGCACACATTGATTCCAAAAGGCAATAATTCATAATAAAGACTTTCTGAGAATCCTTCTACTGCCCATTTGCTTGCATTATATGCCCCACAGCATGGCAACGCATAGAATCCAGACACGCTAGAGATATTTACGATTGTCCCTTTTTTCTGATCTCTCATCAAAGGGATTGCTTCACGTGTTACATTTTGTAACCCAAAGAAATTTATTTCCATGATGCTGCGAATTTCATCTTGTTCTAAATCTTCAAAGAACCCACCAATGCCACATCCAGCATTATTAATTAAAGCATCAACTCTTCCATGCTTATTTTTTATATAAGAAATAACATCTTTAATCGAATTAACGTCAGAAACGTCAAGTCTTAAAATCTCTGCCTCCGCATTTTTTAAAGCAAGCTCAGCAACAAGATCATCTTTTTTAGATAGGTTGCGCATTGTGGCAATAACAAAATAATTAAGACTTGCAAGTCGAACAGCAATACGCAGTCCAAAGCCACTTGAACAGCCGGTAACAAGGATAACTTTTTTATTGGGATTTTTGATCATGCGAAAATATTTAATTATGTATGTGAAATACTTTTTTGAATAAGCAAGCAATCAATCATAACAAGAGCAGTCATAGCTTCAACAACAACAACAGCGCGAGGACAAATACAAGGATCATGGCGACCCTTAATTTCCATTGACTTTATTTCACCTTCAAGCGTTGTGACTTCTTGAGGCTTAGCGATAGAACATGTTGGTCTAATAACAGCGCGTAAAATAATATCATTTCCGTTTGAAATTCCTCCAGAAATTCCACCAGAATGATTTGTTTTAAGGCTTAATGCATTATTTTTCCAAACTCCAGCATCGTTAAATTCTGATCCCTTCATTGTGACAGATTGGAATCCGTCACCAAATTCAACGCCTTTAATTGCACCGATAGACATAATTCCTGCAGCTAAACGAGCGTCTAGCTTATCAAAAACAGGATCACCTAAGCCAGCTGGACATTTTTTAACAACTGTTTCAATGATGCCTCCAACAGAATCTTGATTTTCTTTTGCAATCTTAATTCGTTCGGCCATTAAAATAGCAGCTTCTGGATCTGGACATCGAACAGGATTTGATTCGATAGCAGAAAAATCAATATTCTTTGCAACAATATCATCAACCTGTTTTGTATACGATGTTACAGTTACTCCATACTCTGAAAGCATTTTTTTAGCAATAGCGCCAGCTGCAACACGCATAGCTGTTTCTCTTCCTGAAGCACGCCCTCCACCTCGCCAATCACGGATACCATATTTCTTTAAATATGCATAGTCAGCATGACCAGGACGAAAAATATCTTTTAAATCTTCATAATCCTTTGAATTTGCATCCGTATTCCGGATTAAAAAACCAATCGAAGTTCCTGTTGCTTTACCATTTAGAATCCCAGATAAAATTTCAACTTCATCAGCTTCGCTTCTTGATGTTGTCAAAGAACTTTGACCTGGGCGTCGACGATTTAGTTCGATCTGAATATCATCTTTGTTAAGCGGTAACCCAGGACGAACACCATCAACGATAGCACCAATTGCAGATCCATGGCTTTCACCAAAGGTTGTTACGGTAAACAGCTTCCCGAAAGTATTTCCAGACATATCAGACCCAAGGCCTTTCTTCTGACAACTTTTTTTCATAGTTATCGATTAAGTCAACAAATTGTTCAGTCCATCCAATACTATCTAATCCTTTGATTAAACAATCTTTTACAAATGTACTAATTTCAAAATTATAAATTTTTTCATTATCTGTCATGATTTGTTGTTTTAGTAAATCAACTGTTATTTTAGCACCCTTGATATCTGCAGCAAATTTAAATAATTCATTAATTTCTTTCGGTGGAAGCGTAACTAGCAAAATCCCATTTCTTAAGCAATTGTTATAAAAAATATCAGCGAAACTAGGTGCAATAATTAATTTAAAGCCAAAATCTGATAGCGCCCAAGGTGCGTGTTCTCGGCTGGAACCACAACCAAAATTGTCTCGAGCCAATAAAACCGTTGCTTGATCATAAGGATTTTGATTTAAAATAAAGTCTGGATTTTTTTGTTCTTCCGCGTCGTCTAAATATCTCCAATCATGGAATAAATGCTTTCCAAAACCAACTCGATCAATCTTTTTTAGAAATTGTTTTGGAATAATTGCATCCGTATCAATGTTAGCTCGATCAATTGATACAACAATGCCAGAATGTATTGTAATAGGCTCCATTAAATAAACTCCCTAATATCTGCAATATGACCTTTAATAGCAGCTAAAGCTGCCATTTCTGGTCCAACAAGGTGTGTTCTTCCGCCTTTTCCTTGACGTCCTTCAAAATTTCGATTACTTGTCGATGCGCATCGTTCTCCCGGAGATAGCTTATCTTCATTCATCGCTAAACACATTGAACAACCTGGTTCTCGCCATTGAAATCCTGCTTCTTTAAAAATGATATCTAGCGACTCTTTTTCAGCTTGCCTCTTAACGCGTCCTGATCCAGGAACAGCTAAAGCTCGGATTCCATCCGCAATTTTATTCCCTTTAATAATCTTTGCTGCTGCACGAAAATCTTCGATGCGTCCATTTGTGCAAGAACCGATAAAGACAGTATCGATAGGAATTGATTTCATTGCTGTTTTTGGTTTTAAACCCATATAATCTAAAGCTTTTTTAGCTGCTTCACATTTTGTGCTATCCGAAAAATCTTCAGGACTAGGTATCAATTCATCAACCCCGCAAACTTGTTCTGGAGATGTTCCCCATGTTACTTGTGGTGCAATTGCACCTGCATCGATTTCAACTACTTTGTCAAATTGCGCACCATCATCGCTCTTTAAAGTTTTCCACCAGTTGACTGCTTTTTCCCAATCTTTAGCTTTTGGTGCAAAATCAAGCTCTTTTAAATATTGAAATGTTGTTTCGTCAGGAGCAATCATTCCAGCCCGACCGCCTGCCTCAATCGTCATATTGCAAATTGTCATGCGTCCTTCCATAGAAAGATTTTTAATTGCATCTCCTGCGTATTCAATGACGTATCCCGTAGCTCCATCTGTCCCTATTTGACCAATAATATATAAAATTAAATCTTTTGGTGTAACGCCGTTTTTAAATGCACCATCAATCCTAATAAGCATAGTTTTCGATAAATTTTGCTGTAAGGTCTGCGTTGCCAAGACATGCTCAACTTCTGATGTGCCGATTCCAAAAGCTAATGAACCAAAAGCTCCATGAGTCGCCGTATGAGAATCGCCACAAACAATAACCATTCCAGGTAAAGTAAAACCTAGCTCTGGCCCAATAATGTGAACAACACCCTGATCAGGATGCATAAAATCAAGTAATTTAATGCCGAATTCTTTACAATTTTCATCTAGCGCATTCATTTGAATCTTAGAAATTTCATCCGCAAAAGATAAATTCTTGGCGCTTGTTGGAACATTGTGATCCATTGTGGCGCAATTACGTTTTGGATGACGAACTTTTCTTTCTTTAAGACGTAATCCTTCAAAGGCCTGTGGCGATGTTACTTCATGTAGTAATTGACGATCTATATAAATAATTGTAGCGTCATCTTTACCTTCTCGCACAATGTGAGAGTCCCAAATTTTTTGATAAAGTGTTTTTTTCATAATATTTTTAATATTAAATTTATGTTGAATCAATAATTTAACATAGAGCTTTTAAGGATTCAAGTGTTTTTTAGTTGCTAATCCGACTAGAGATGATTTTGCTTCTGGTAAATCTTTATAAAATTCTCAATAGATCGATCGTAAGTTTTTTCAGCGTCAGCAGGAAAATAACATGCAGGAAGAGCTCCCTTGTTTCTATGATGACGAATGCATTCACAGCAAATACCCATCTTCTCACATCCTGTATAGCTGCAGTTACAATCTTGTAGATTTTTCTGTTTATTTGGGCAATTCATAGAGACTTTTCCTTCAATTCTTGTAAAATCGATTCGATACTATCCTTTTTATTTGAAATAATTTCCCCTTCATTAAGAGAGCGTCTTAAGTGGTCAACCACTTTAAGATAATTTCGTTCTGCTGTTAAAAACTCATCAACGATTTCTTGTGAAACATAGCTAGGTCCTACAGATTTTAAAAGACGAGCAGCATCACCATAAAGTTTTGCGGCTTCCAAATAAAGGTCTACACAAATTTCAGCGCTCTGCCTGTCTGGCTTAATTTCCAACAATTTTTTTGCATGCGCAACAACTATTTGTGCTCGTTTAATATTGTTAAACGCTCTTGTCTGCAATTGACCAACATTGTTATCAGCATGACAAAATTGGCAAAACAATAAAAACCACAAAACTAAAAGAAATTTCTTACCCATTAAAACTCCAAGAAATTATTAAAAGACCTATGGCAATATGAACAGCTGCGCTTAATCGAAATTGCCAAGTCTTGAATTCTGAGACCCAAACAATAACCTTTTCAGAAGATTTGCTTGTTAGGAAGAAAGCAGCTTTTAAAATACCTAGAAATCCTATGACGCTTAAGAGTAAAGCAACATTGCTGTACGAAAGCTCGGTGCTTGCTGCTAAAAGCCAGACGCTAATTAAAATATTTAATCTAAAGAAAACTTTTCTAATCTTTATTTTATCAGTTTCAGAGAGCCATTTCTTTATCGCATCAACTTTTAACCAGATTAATGAAGAACCTGCAAGCCATACGATACCTAGAATTTTTAACAACATAAGCTTTCTCCTTTAGATGTTTAAGTCTTATCTTCGATTGACTTTCGAATCTCAGAGCGCAAAGCATTCCCAAAGCTTAACGCTTCACCCTGAACCTTTGCGTCCTTTTTATTCTTTAATGATAATGTTTTTGATGACATTATCTTATCTGCTTTTTTGTGCCAAAGCTTTTGATGTTTTTTCTTTGTCATTTCTTTGCTAAACGTCGTCGTGCACGCTTAATAGCAAGACTGATCTTACGCTTAGTTGCAGCCGAATGTTTTTTACCATACATCGGATTATTTTTTCCACTCGTTGCCTTAGAAATTTTTGCTTTAGAAGACTTTTTATGCTTTTTTCCATAAAATGAATTCTTTTTTCCTTTTTGAGATAAACTAATCTTTTTCTTCGTTGATGCTGAATGCTTATTAGGCACAGGACACCTCCTTATCTTAGGTTTTAGGCTAGTTGTCTTAAGACAGCATTTAGAATGCCGCCATTTTTATAGTAATCAATATCAACTTTTGTATCTAGTCGCATTTTAGCATAAAATTCTTTTTTAGCTCCTGATTTCGATGTTGAAATAACTTTTATGTCTTGTTGTGGTTTAATGTTGTTGTTGATTCCAATAAAATCAAACACCTCATCACCGTGAAGTCCTAACTTTTTATAAGATTGACCGTCTTTAAATTCTAATGGCAAGACACCCATTCCGACTAAATTGCTTCGATGAATCCGCTCATAACTTTCTGCGAGAACAACTTTTACCCCTAAAAGAGCTGTGCCTTTTGCAGCCCAGTCACGTGAAGATCCAGTTCCGTATTCTTTTCCAGCTAAAACAATCAAAGGAGTTTTGGTCTTTTTGTATTTCATTGAAGCTGCATAAACATCCATTTTTTTGTTTGTTGGCAAATAAATAGTTTGGGCTCCTTCTGTCCCTGGTGCGAGTAAATTGCGCAATCGAACGTTTGCAAAAGTTCCTCGCGTCATAATCTGATCATTGCCTCGACGAGATCCGTAGCTATTGAAATCATTGATATCCACACCCTTGGCTTGTAAAAATTTTCCAGCTGAACTTTTCGGAGCAATTGCGCCAGCAGGAGAAATATGATCTGTAGTGATAGAATCTCCCAAAACAAGAAGTGCACGCGCAGATTTAATATCTGAAAGATCTGATATATTTTTTGTCATACCCGTAAAGAATGGTGGATGCTGAATATATGTACTTTTGTCTTTCCAGGAATAAAGATCGGATTTCTTAGCTTTAATCTTTTTCCACTCTTCAGTCCCACTTGTCACATTTTTGTATTGTTTAATAAACATCTTAGGTTGAATACACTTTTTGACTAACAATTCAATCTCAGAGTTTGTTGGCCAGATATCGCTAAGAAAAATATCTTCTCCTTTTTTATTCTTGCCTAAAGGTTCCCTTGTTAAATCTATGCACATATTGCCTGCAATCGCATAAGCAATAACCAAAGCTGGACTTGCTAAATAATTAGCTTTAACCCAAGGGCTAATACGTCCTTCGAAATTTCGGTTGCCACTCAAAACGCTTACAACAGTTAAGTTTTTATCGGTAATTTCTTTAGTGATTTCCTCAGGTAGCGGTCCGCTATTTCCAATGCAAGTCATGCAGCCATATCCAGCCAAATGAAATCCTAATTTTTCTAAACTTGGCATCAGATTTGCTTTTTTGAGATAATCTATAACAACACGCGACCCTGGAGCTAAGCTAGTTTTAACAAAAGGTTTAATTTTTAAGCCTGCTGCAACAGCATTTTTTGCAAGTAAGCCTGCTCCAATTAAAACAGATGGATCAGATGTATTTGTACAGCTTGTAATCGATGCAATAACAACAGAGCCATTTGTAAGATTAGCTTTATCCTTAGGTGAGCAAAACTTTTTTTCAAAGTCAGATTTCATGTTACCAAGAACAATTCTATCCTGTGGACGTTTTGGCCCAGCTAGGCTTAAGCGAATTTCAGACAAATCGATATCGACAACTTGTGTATATTTTGGTGGCTTATTTCCGTTTTCGTAAAACATGCCTTGACGTTTAAAATATCTTTTGATTAAATCAATTTGTTCTTTTGATCGTCCAGTTTGCTGATAATAATTAATCGTTTCTTGATCAATAGGAAAGATTCCCATTGTAGCGCCGTATTCAGGAGACATATTTGCAATCATTGCACGATTAGCAAGAGTTAAATTTTTAAGGCCTTCACCAAAATATTCAACAAATTTTCCAACAACACCAACTTTTCGTAATTTCTCAACAATTGTCAAGACTAAATCTGTCGCAGTGACGCCATTTTGCAGCTTTCCTTTAAGATGAAATCCTACAACTTCTGGCAAAAGCATGTTTAAAGGCTCTCCTAGCATAACGGCTTCAGCCTCTATCCCTCCAACTCCCCAACCTGCAACACCAAGACCATTAATCATGGTTGTATGGCTATCTGTTCCGATTAAGCTATCAGGATAAAGTGTCTTATCTTTCCCTTTGCCTTGAACCAAAACACCTTGAGCAAGATATTCAAGATTGATTTGGTGAATAATGCCCGTTGCTGGTGGAATAACGCGAAAATTCTTAAATGATTGTTGTCCCCACTTAAGAAATTCGTATCGCTCTTTATTACGCTTAAATTCCTTGTCGAGATTTTTCTGAAAAGCATTTGTTGTTCCAAAATAATCAACTTGAACAGAATGATCGATAATTAAATCACATTGAACTTGAGGATTAATTTTTTTATAATCACCGCCAAGCGCTTTAACAGCATTTCGCATAGCGGCTAAATCAACAACGCAGGGAACGCCTGTAAAATCTTGCAAGATAACACGACCAGGTTTAAATGCAATTTCAGGTAAATCTTTTTTCTTTGGTGACCATAATGCAATCTTTTGAATATCTTGAGAAGTTACTTTATATTCATCGCAATTGCGAATGGCGCTTTCAAGCAATATTTTTATCGAAAAAGGAAGTTGATCAATCCTAGAGAAACCAAAGTCTTCTAGTTTAGAAATTTGAAAAATAGAATAATTTCCTGATTTTGTTTTAAGGGTTGTTTTGATGCGGCTTAAATCAATTGTTTTCACGAAAGAACTCCTAGAATTTAATTATTTTTATAGAATTATAAAAATTTTAGCATAAAATAGAGATATGGCTAGCGTTATTACAAAAGGTTGTACGAAGTGTTTGCAATGTATTGAAAATTGTCCTGTAGAGCCATTTCATGAAGATTCTGATACACTTGTCATCGACCCTAAAGTTTGCATTGATTGTGGAGTTTGCGTCCCTGAGTGTCCTCAAGGCATTATTTACGCTGAAGAAGATTTGCCAAGAGATCTTAAGCATTATGCGCAAATCAATTTAGAGAAATCAAAAACCCTGCCGATTATTTTAGAGGATAGATAAAACATTTCTTTAAGACGGGGCTTTGTTTACGGGTGTGCTACGAATTTTCCTTGTTTGCTACTAATTCTTGAGAAAGCGCGATATCTTCATTAGTGTTTGGTTCATTTTCATCTAGCCCAAGCAATTGATAAATATTTGTCATCGGTGTAATGCTTATGCTTGCAGGAATCAATCCTGGTAAATCTTGAAGATTCATTCCTTGCCACTCAACCGGAACGTTAAACTCTATCGACGACGACCCCCTCTTTTCAATATCCAAATATTCAGCATTAAAATCAATACCCCCAACATTAGAAGAAGCTGTTGCAGAGGCTTGAGAAGAAGCCATGTGTCCTTGAGCCAAAACAACTTCTTGATCTTGCTTCAAAATACTTGGTATCCTTTTCTTGTCTGCAATTTCATTTCTAATCGTATAGCTTCCTCTTTGACCGCTTAAGAATTGATCAAGATTATCTCTTTGTTTTTGATTCTTTAAGAAAATAAAGATTTTATTTTTCCCCACTCTTTCATAGTCAAATTTCATTTTATTAATAGCATTAATCACATATTTCCTTGAATCAATTTCTAGTCCGAACATATCGTCCCGATAGCTCAATGCATCAGAAAGATTATAACGTAAGTCTTCTGCAGTTATGTCATCGCCAATATTTTGACTTTCAATATAAATTTTAGCCATATGCACAAGGCGATTAAAACTAGCTTGGTTCATGTTGTCTAAACAATTTTCATCATTTTCATTATAAAAAATTAAATTTTTCTTTACTTCATTTAAAGACTTTATTCGACCAGAAGGTTGATCGTAACTAGCCATATAAATTTTTTCGAATGCTTTGCCTAAGGATCCTGGCTCAACAATAATCCGGCCATTTTTTTGAGTTTTTCCTGATTGCATAATAATCTGCTCAACCCCAACACCTTTAATTCCTGCATTATCCCCTTTATAAGACTGAACAATTTCCTGCATTAGAAATTTCAAGATTTTAATATCCGACACAATCTCTCGTTCGATACTGTCTCCAAACTTTTGCTTAATTTGAGAAATTTGATTATTAACAATATCAGCATAAAGAACATCTTTTTTCCCTATCGAGATCTCGATTTTCGTCTCATATCTACTAGAATCGTTTGATTTTAAAAGAAAACTGATTAAATTTGTACTTGGAGTATGATTCCTTTTATATCTAATCCCTACACATCGTGAATGCGAACGAAACGCATTTAATATTTTCTCTCCAGTTTCAATATCTGATTTATCAGCTGAAACAAAAATATCAATATCGTATTTTCCTGGTAAATCCATGTCTCTTGAAGTTGATCCTTGATTTACAATATCGGTTTTCAAATCTAAATCATTCAATTTTGAGAATATAAAATCACTAGCCTCTTCTCGCCTTTGATTTTCTTTAAAAAACAATTTTAAACGATTTGATAAATCTGCAATCGAAACTAAAGAATTTTTTTGACTTCTCTGCACTTTTGCTTGAACGCTTAAGCTTATCTTTAGTGCGCTTAGATCAATATCTGAATAATCCCCTTCTTCAGTGGTGTCTTTTCGAAGTTCTTGGACATCTTCAAAATAATCTAAAAGCGTTTTTCCCTCTACAATCCATGGATGCTCAATAAAATCAGCGACTGACTCAAGGCTTTCAGGATCTAATTCTTCTCCTTCATACTTTTGACCAATTTGCACATCAGGAATTATCCTCCGAGTAGATATACTTTTTCCACTAACTGTCGTAGCTTTTCTATGATATTTACGAATAACCTCAATATTTTCACTCTCATTAAGCAATGCTTGCTGAATGATTTCTTTATTATCTTGATTTTCCTTGTAATCTGCGCTAATCAAATCAAAAAATCTTTTTGATCCGTCTGTTTGCATCTGTCCAAGCAAAAGTTTTAGATAGTCACTCTTAAGCCCTGTTTTCTTAAAATCTTTTAAAATATTGATTTGCTGATCAAGAAGAGCTTGAAGATTATTAAAATCTTTTTTATTTATTTCTCCTCGTTGAAGCGCTTTTAAAATATAAAAAATATTATCTTTTGCAATTCTCTCATATTTTTGCCATCGTAAAATCTTTAAAATATATGAATTTGCTGTTTGCAACCCAAAATCGTCTTTCTTTTTCCTCAAATCGCTTTGAAGAAAATCTCCTGCCAAAATACTTCTTTTTCGGGCATATTCTTCTAGCGGATTTCTCCCACGCTTAGCGTCATAAAACGCTAAAGCAACATTGCGATCAGGTTCTCTTTGTCCTTTAAGTAAAACATTGTCAAATTCATGCAAAGCTTTCGGCCCAAGCCCGCCTTTAAGGGCATCTTTAGCTTCTCCTCCTTTACGCAAATAATGGAACAAAGCTGATGTTAGGGCATACGATAAATAATTTGCCTCGATATGATCCTGCTCTGCATAAGCGCGATAAGCACTAGAGATTGTGTTTAAATATTTTGGAACTTTATGTCCGTTAAATTCTTTAAGTTCATTAATTTCTTTAAACCTTTCCAAGGTCTCAGAAATTTTCTTTTCGCCAAAAATATCAATCAAGAAATTATTAATATTTTCTTCATTCTTTAAAAAATATGAGCCAATCTTACTCTCCAAACTACTCATTCCATTCGGTACTTTCTTGCTCCCCATATGCTCTTCAACCAAACTTGTTGATAAGCTGACAAGGCTATTTAAAAACACTTCGGATATAATTTGAAGGATATATTGAAAATCCTCTTCACTATGTTCAGTCATTTTTCTTAAAGTTGCTGCTGCCGACACTTTTTCTATAGAAGAATCAATATTTGTAGCAGAATAAACAAGGGATGACAGATGTATATACTTCTTAAGATGCTCTCTCTTGTCTGCAGCATTTTCATCCAAAATACCTTTGACTCCGTTTCGTCCAATCCATGATAAAATATGAATAGCTGATTCAGAGTTTTTTAATGCAGATTCTTTGAGAAATTGGTTAATAACAAAAGCAAGGCTATATATATCATTAATATTTTCTATCCACCCTTTATGAGCTAAACATTCAAAAAGAACAATTGATAAAAAGGGATCATTTTTTTGCAATAACGGCTTCATTGTATCAATAACTTTATTAAAATTGGAACGCATTTCCGAGACAGGTTCGTTTAATAAAAATTTTAAGAAAACACTTAATCCTGAATAATTTTTTCGGTAAACTTCCAGATTCTTATAAATTTCTAATTTATCTATAATCTTACGGAACATGTCTTGGTTTTCTTTAATTGCAATACCAAGATCCAAGTTCGAATTTTTTATAACATCAAAGATTTGATCTTGATCATCGTTTTCTGCGTTTAAAGAAGCTAAAATAAAATCTGGAAGAAATCTTTGATTATTTTTAAAAGATGTTTTTATTGAAGAAAAGAGAGCACTTTTAGCCTCTTGAGATTTAATCTGAAGAGTTTTTTTGATAACAATTGGAAAAAGATTTGGATTTCGAGAAAGTATCTCATTAACGAAATCAGGCGAAGATAGAATTAAGGAATCGAAATAATTAGGATACGTAGATAAAATTTTACCGATACTTAAAATCAACGCTTTCCTAGCTTTACTTCTCTTGTTCTGCACAAGAGGTGCATATTTTAAATAAGAAATAAATTCTTCCTCTGTAAACTTTAAGTTTGGATTAGAACCAAAAGAAAAATTAACAACTCTTGCCAAACTTTCTACATCGCTATACACATCATTTACAAATTTATTCGGATCAACAAGATTCTTCATGGCATTAAAAAGATGCTCAAACTGAGACTGTGTAACAACCGTGTTCGATCCCGAAGAATCATCTTCACTGAGAGAAATAGAGTGCAGTAAAAATGAAGTGTCTGAATCTGAAAAAGTTTTTGTCAATAATATTCTGTATACTTGACCAGAGAATTCAGCATTAATCCCATAAGGCAAAGAACGTAATGATTTTATTAAAAATTTCTTCATCTTATTTGAAGAAGCATTTTCCAGATGATTTAACAGCTCTTCGCTCACACTTGCGTTCCCTAAGGCCGAAGCAAGCTCTGATAATATAGAATCTTCTATCTCTCGATTCTCAACCTCTTTTAAAAAAAACTCTAATGAAGCGGAATCTTTGCCTAAAAATTTGCCAAGGCCTGAAATAAAATTAGTTTTGGAGGTATAACCATTCGTATCAAGCCTGTCGTATGTTGAAGTAACTTTGCAAAGATCAAGTATTTGAGACATTGTTATTTCAATGTTGTCATCTTTAAGGCTGCTCCCTATCGCCTCGATTAAATTATTTTGAATTGCGCGTGTTCGATGAAAACTTAAATCGTTAAAATAGGGATTATCATAATTCGTTTTTGTCATATTCGGAATCATTGATAACATATCCTCAGCTAAGTCAGGATTATTTGAAAGAATAAATCCAAGAAACCACGACATCTCGTATCTTTTCCAGACATCCGTTCTTTCAAAAATAACATCAGATTTTAAAATATTAGTTAAATCTTCTTTTTTTAGTTTAATTTCTTTTTTACGTGAAAGGGAGTCCCACAGTGAACTAATTAGTGCCCTTCCTCCTATTCCTTTCGCTTGACTAATCTTTTTTATAACAATTGGGAGAAAATCCAAATTAGCATTTATTGCTGAAGTAAGGCACCGAGATAAAAATTCTTCAACGTCGCTTGCGCTATCTTTTTGAATACCCAAATAATTCTGTGTTCTATTAAATATTTCTGGATTACGAATCATGGCAGATCCTAACATGGCTTCAACAAATGTATTACCAGCATTTGGTTTGTAAATATTAATGTGATCAATAACATATTCAATAGAATCAAGACTTAGCTCAAAGTTTTTATCTTGTAAAAGAATTCTAGTCAAAGGATCAAAAATCTCACTCCCTGCTTCATTATTATCAGAATAATCTACAGTCTTGTTTAATAAATAATTATGCTTTAACGTAAGTTTATCATTTCTTAAATCTAATATTATTTTAAGCCGAGAACCTTCGGGTCCATGAAATATCATTGTTTGGTTGTCAAGCTCGACTCTAACGTTTTTCATTTTTGATAAATACTCTAAGAAATTCTTATAGAATCTTGCTGTCGCTTCATCCCGATTAATGACGTATCCAGCACTTCCTAAAATTAATAACGCCAAAGATCCACTTAAATATTTAAGAATTCCTTTTGATTCTTTTGCAGTTTCAAGATACCTCTTAACAATATTTCTTTGAGACTCTATATACGCTGTATCATTGACAAGATTAGAATCCACATAAAGAATATAACCCTTTTCTCCCTGATCGAATACAGATCGCCCTTCGTGCTCTAACAATCCTTGTACAGGAATAACGTGCACCTTAACATCTTCGTTATCAATTCTATAAGTATGTATTGGATATTTCGCAACAAGATCAGAAGCCAGAGCAGCGCCGTCCTCCTTTACAGGAGCCTCTCTAAGCTCTTCGGGCACGTTGTTGTAAATATAGTTATAAATACCGAGATTTCCCGTTTGGCTAATGGTGTTCTCGGAAAGAGATGGCACAGCTGTATTACTAGCTGATGCAGGAGATTTATTGAATGTATCTGGCAGTCTATGCGATTCAGGGTCAAGCTCAGAAGTAGCTGATGTTGTTTTCGGCACAGCCAATACGACTGAAGCTCTAAACCCAAGACCAACGATAACGGATTGAGCTGTATTTTTTAGAGCTCTCAAAGGTCTTTTAATAATTGAAGACGAAACCTTGCTCCCCTCAAAACCACCTGAGAAATATTTACGGGTTACATATTTCCTTAAATACGGATCATATTCGGTTTTTAGATAATTAACGACACCTTTTTCATGAGCAGCAAGATATTGATTATAAATATTATCAACATTAACAGGACGCTCATCTGGCATCTGAATACCAGCAACCTTATTTTTATCCGCATAAACTTTTGTAATAATCGAATTGCGCAAAGCTTGCTTGTACCAAGTCGCCAAAACCATGGCATGAAATATCTGACGTAATTGAGCAAAATTCTTACCCTCATTAACCTCTTTTTCTAATAAAGGAATAATGACTTCTTTGGCAATCGACGCGCTTAAGTTATTATCAGCTCGTGTATTCGCTTGTCTTTCTTTTTCTTGATCTGAATTATCTTTTTTTGTGTCTTTTTTATTTTCAAGGGCTAAATAATCCTGCTCCATCATAACTTTCAAATAACTATCAGTTAGAAAAACCTTGTCTCGATCTTCATAAATCACTGCCTTTTGAGGAACAATCCAAACCTTGTTAAACGTATCAATAGGAATATTTGTTGTTCCGTATTCCTCATATGCCTTTTTATATACTTTTCCCCAGAATTCTTTTCCAAAATCATTTTCTGGATAAATCAAAGAAGACATAATTTGCTTTAGAATATAATCTTGAGCTAGGAGATCTACACCCATTTCAGTCTGGCCTAAAGCATTAGGAATAATACGATTTTCTTCATAAGGAGATAAATTGACCCACAAATCGTTTTCTGGGATAGTTAAGGCAGCTAAGAAATATTTAACAATTTTTTCTGATTCTTTCTTTAGCTGATCCCCTTGAAGCTTTGTATTTCCAGAATCAACAATAAAATCAAATTTAAGAGAGTTTTCAGGATAAACGCGCATTCCACGAAGAATGGCTGGGGTAAAAGCCGGGCTTAAATTAACCATTGCCCCTGGATGAGGAAGCCCTATAACACCTTGAGCGTAGGCTTGAGATGGGACAACAACAGTTGCAAAAAAACAGATGAGTATTAAAATCGATATCGTTTTATTAAAAAATTTCAATATTCTCTCCCGTGGCTAAGAAGAACACATATTAATTAATTTATATCCTTATGTTGAAACATATCTCTTATCTCCGTATCCATAGTCTTATCCTGACTATTAAAGTATAGAATATATATATACGAATTTAAGGGATTTGAGGGGGTTTTGAGAAAGCGCTACCAAAAAAAGAGGGTATAAACACAATTATACGAAGAACCGTGTTTAGTCTCGGGGTTAAACGCGGCTGGTTTCAATCCCAATTGGGCAATGATCGGAGCCGAGAACATCTTTTAAAATATATGAGCTCTTCATTTTAGACAAAAGCTCTTTATTGACAAAGAAATAATCTAGACGCCACCCAACATTACGCGGTCTTGCACCAGTTCGATAATTCCAAAATGTATAACAATCAGGCTTGTTGAGGTGAAAATGACGGAATGTATCAACGTACCCTTTTTTAATAAGCTTTGTAATCCAATCGCGTTCTTCAGGTAGAAATCCTGTGTTCTCTTCGTTGTTTTTAGGTCGAGCTAAATCGATTTCAGTGTGCGCAGTATTAACATCTCCACAAACAATAATATTTTTTCCTTTTTTGCGGAATGACTCGACTTTTCTTAAGAATTGATCGTAAAATTTCATCTTATACGGGACTCGTTTATTTTCAACGCCTCCATTAGGAAAATAGATATTAAATAAAACAAAGTCTCCAAAATCTAAAATTAAATTTCTTCCTTCACAATCAAATTCCTTTTTCCCAATTTTAGTTGTCACGCTTTGCGGTTCTTTCTTGCTAAAAACAGAGACGCCGCTATATCCCTTCTTTTCACCTGCTGCCCAAAATGTTTTGTATCCACGAGGTTTTAATAATGCATCTGTTAGCTGATCTGGGTGGCATTTTGTCTCTTGGATACATAAGATATCTGGATTCTCTTTTTTAATCCAAGTGAGGAATCCTTTCTTTTCAATGGCACGGACACCGTTAACATTCCAACTTAAAATTTTCATCTCTACTCCTCTAGCTTAACCGAAACACATCTTGATCCCCATGTGCCATGTTTTTCATCGAAATGGCCAGCGCACGTTGTTTGGCAATTCATACATTTGTTCATAGAAATATTATATTTTGTGATCTCGTACCATTTACGTTGAATAATTTTTTGATGGCAAACCGAGCAATATGTTGTTGACCCCTCATCATCGTCAATATTTCCTGTGTAAACAAATTTTAACCCTTTATCCATGGCAATTCGTCTTGCTCTGATCAGCGTTTGCTTTGGTGTTGGATGATAACTCATCATTTGAAATGCTGGATGAAACGCACTGAAATGAACAGGAATTTCATTTCCAAGATGATCAGCAATCCAGCTGCAGATATCATTAAGATCTCCGTCAGAATCATTTTCTCCTGGAATAATTAAATTTGTAAGCTCAAGCCAAACATTTGTTTTTTCTTTAATAAAAATAAGTGTGTCCAAAACCGGTTTTATTTCTGCGAGCGTAATTCTGTTATAAAAACTGTTTCGAATAGATTTTAAATCAACATTAGCGGCATCAATATATTCAAAAAATTCTTCTCTGGCCTCTTGTGATATGTAACCCGCTGTTACGGCGATGGTCTTAATTCCGTTTATTTGACATTCTTTTGCTGTGTCAATGGCGTATTCTGAAAAAATAATAGGATCGTTATATGTAAACGCTACAGATTTTGCGCCAACTTTTTTAGCAGTATCCGAAATCATTACAGGCGATGCTTTCTCGCAAAGTCGATCAAATTCTTTTGATTTTGAAATATCCCAATTTTGACAGTATTTGCACCCCATGTTGCATCCTGCAGTTCCAAAAGATAGGACACTTGTTCCAGGATAAAAATGATAGAGAGGTTTTTTCTCAACAGGGTCAATGCAAAATCCGCTAGAACGACCATAAGTCGTCAGGACTAATTTTCCATCATGATTAGCCCTCACAAAACAAAATCCATTCTTTCCATCAGGGATGATGCAGTTGCGCGGACAAAGAACGCACTGAACAGCGTTATTCTCTAGAGGATTCCACCATCGAGCAGGATGATTACCATTTAACATATTTTTATTGTTTAGACCAAATGCGGGTATTTAAATTAAGATCATCAACAATGTCAATGGCAAGTTGAAGATCTCGAAAATATTCTTCAATCGGCGAAAAGTCTAGCATTGTTTGAAAAACTCTAGGTTCAAAGAGATCCCTGCGATACCAAATTGCAATGTAGACATTCGACCGTATAAAAGAAAGATATACTTTTCGACCACTTTTCTTTTTAAAGCTCACAATTCGTTGCATCAAGCTCGGTGACAAAATATATCGAGACTCAACTGGATCTTCGCTGTAGACAGCAAAAAGTTTCTCAAACTCAGGATCTTCTAGTTTTACAAGAGGTGGCCTGGCCGTATTCATTTTTTGTAGCATTGTCCCCAACCCTCCAAGCATACTCTCAGCCCTATCAGGGAGAACAAAAGTTTTCTTACAAAAATCCTTATTGAAGTCGGCAATAAAGAAAAGTCCTTTAAAAATAGTTCTCTCGCTTCTACTTCTTGATCCGCGGGTTACATATTTAGCGCAAATTTCAGAAAATTGAACCTTTGTTTTTTCTATTGTGCCAGAGACAAAATCATCGCCACCGTATTCGTTGATGGCATGTGTAAAGATTTGACTTGCATTAAATCTTGCCTCCCGGACAAATCCATTTTTTTCATAAATTAATCCAGGATCCATAAATTTAACGAGAGGATTAATAACAACATCTTTAAAATTGCTAACATATCCCTTTGTCAGAAGATAGTAAGTTCCAAAAACTGCTGCAAATGTTAAAACTAGAATATAACCAGGGCCTCTATCGTCACTTCCAGGGCCGCTGATTTTAATAACATAGAAAAAAAGAGATCCACCCAATAAAATAATAATGGAACAATAAGCAATAACTAATGTTAGAACGTCTTTCCTTTTTTCTTCTAAAATACGGATACCAGGAAGAAGTTTTTCACTATAAAACTTAGAAAGTTCGTCAATTGTTCGCAAGAATAAGCTCCTTTTTATTTATTAAATAAATCTCCGACCTTAACATTCTCACGTTCATTTTTAGCAGCAGCAAAAACAACTTTGCGACGATATCCCATTGCAGAAGCCATAATATTTGTCGGTAACATTTCAACGGAATTGTTATATTCGGTGACAGCTGCATTATAGCTTCGACGAGCAGCTGAAATTTGCTCTTCAACTTCATTAAGAGTTCCCTGTAGCTGAATAAAGTTTTGGCTTGCCTTAAGATCAGGATAATTCTCAACAGCAACCATAATCCCGCCTAAAGTTTTTGTAATTTTATTATCCAGATCAACTCGTTCATCAGATGATAGATTTCCAGCGACAGCTTTAGCGCGAAGCTCGGTAATTTCTGTTAGGGTATTTGCCTCATGTTGCATATACTGCTTTACGGTGTTAACAAGATTTGGAATAAGATCATATCTCTTTTTTAACATGACATCGATAGAAGAAAATGATTTCTCGACATCGTTTTTTCTTCCGATCAAAGTGTTGTACATTCCAAATAATACGAGACCGACAACAGCTAAAATTATGAATAATAACATTTACCCTCCTGTTTTTAATTGTTTGAATCATTTTATCATTAATTAACAACATCACCAACGAGTTTTGAATAAAAAAAGAGCCAGCGCTTTTGAGCACTGACTCTTAAAATAGCAATATTATAAATCGCCTTTTTATGCTTTTACAACATTTTGGGCTTGTTCACCTTTAGGACCCTGAGTAATTTCAAACTCAACGGCTTGTCCTTCTTCTAAAGACTTATAGCCATCTCCTTGAATTTCGCTATGATGTACAAACACATCTTTGCCTTCTTCTGGCGAGATAAAACCATAACCTTTTTGGTTACTAAACCACTTTACTGTACCTTTTGCCATTATTTAACCTCCTTTCGCAATCTTTGAGTATTAACCCTAATCCTTAAAGCTTAAAACTTTTTTGATTAAAACTAGGGCAATAATGGCATGAAACTAAAAAAACCGCTGAGGCAAGTTCTTTCTACCCAAACGGTTTCAAGCTTCTTTTCCTTCATTAACTCAAAAGCAGTATGACTTATTATCAACATTTTGTCAATAAAATAAATTTTTGTATTGCTCATAGCCTTCTTTTTCAAGATCTTCTTTTGAAATGAAGCGAAGTGCAGAAGAATTGATACAAAAACGTTGACCATCTGGTCCTGGTCCGTCGGAAAAAACATGACCTAGATGAGAATCACTCTTTTGACTTCGAATTTCTATTCGAGAAACGCCTAAAGTATCATCTTGTTTCTCGACTAGGCAATCTTGATCGATAGGTTTTGTAAAACTTGGCCAACCTGTTCCTGAGTCAAATTTATCAGTAGATGCGAAAAGAGGTTTCCCTGAAACGATATCAACATAGATGCCTTCTTCTTTGTTATCCCAGTATTCATTCTTAAAAGCAGGTTCAGTCTTATTTTCTTGCGTGACTTGATATTGCGTTGGCGTTAAGATATTTTTGAGATCTTTGTTCTCATTTTTAGTTTTTAGCCTTAAGGGACAAATTCTCATATTCTCTCTACCTCCCCATTGATATTGCAAAAAAGTTTTTCGCCCGGAGCCTTCCTTGTAGGCATTGTAATGAATTGGATTCTTTTTATAATAATCTTGATGATAATTCTCAGCTGGATAAAAAGTTTGCGCCTTGCGAATAGCTGTAATAATTGGCCGATCAAATACTTTAAGATTTTCTAAATTTTCTTTTGAGGCCTCTGCTAATTTTAATTGATTTTCTGTTGTATAAAAAATAGCAGATGTATACTGACTCCCTTTATCAGCAAATTGTCCATCTTTATCTGTTGGATCAATATTTTTCCAAAATATATCTAAGAGATCTTCATATTTTATCTTTGAAGGATCATAAGTGATTTCTATGGCCTCAAGGTGTCCCGTTCTCCCAGATGAAACTTCTGCATAGCCAGGACTTTTCTCTTTACCGCCACTATACCCTGCTACAACTTCTAAAATGCCATCAAGACCTTCGAATGCCGGTTCCATGCACCAGAAGCATCCTCCAGCAAAAATAGCTTTTTCAGTTTCTTGTGCAAAAGAAGAATTTGTCATAATCAGCACCATTATAATAATTGTTAAATATATTCTTTTCATATTTTAGAAATGAAATTGTATATACGCGAAAATTCCATCAAGCATAAGCTGTGCACCAATGGCTGCAACAACTAGTCCAGTAATGCGAATCAGCGCACCCATAAGATTGTATTGTTTTAAAACATTTCCAATTGCTTGAGCATAAAACATAACGAAGAAATTAATAATAATCGCAATAATAATACAAATTAACGTTGTTATCATGCCGTATTGCGAAGGAAAAGATAAAGCCGCTGTAATTGTTGCAGGACCTGCTATCATTGGTGACGCTAAAGGAACAATTGAAGCATCTTCTAATCTTTGATTTGTTGTTGTTTCAAAAAAGAGCCCTTTGTTTAATGCTTGAAATCCACGAAATAAAAGTATTAGGCCTCCAACAATTTGTAAAGAATAAATATTAATATGAAATATAACTTTTAAAAGAATATCACCAATTAATGTAAATGATATTAGAATGCCTGCGGCAATGATTGTTGCCTTAACGATAACACGCTTAAGTTCACCTTTTTTTGTCTCAGGCGATAAAGTAGAAATAATAAAAATTTTACTAACAGGATTAATTAATGCAATTAAAGCAAGCGTGCAATTAAGATACAAATTCATAAGCCTCTCTTCTTTTTTAAAAAATCTAAAACGGCTAGGAACGTTAAACGATATTCGCAAAACCCATAAAGGCAAGCGCTAGAAGCCCAGCGACAACAAGAGAAATTGGAATACCTTTCATAGCTTCTGGAATATCCAAAAGCTCTAAACGCTCTCGAATTGTAGAAAACACAACAAGGGCCAGTGTAAATCCTATAGCATTTGCAATAGCAAAAACAGTGCTCTCCATAAGATTATAATCTTTTCGAATAACAAGAATAGCAACACCTAAAATTGCGCAATTTGTTGTAATTAAAGGCAAGAAAACTCCCAATGCCTGATAAAGTGCAGGACTAGCCTTCTTTAAGACAAGTTCGACCATCTGGACTAAGGCAGCAATAACAAGAATATAAACAACCGTTTGCATAAAATCAATTTTCAATGGAACCAAAACATAATTTTGAATCAAATACGTTACGATTGTTGAAAGCGTCATAACGAATAAAACAGCCCCACCCATACCAATTGCAGTTGATAGCTTTTTTGAAACACCTAAAAAAGGACAAATTCCTAAAAATTGAGCCAACACAATATTATTAACTAAGACAGCTGAAATAATTATTAAGACATATTGCATTAGTTAGCTCCCTTATTAAGCTTATTTGCAACTGCAATTAAATATCCTAGCACCAGGAAAGCTCCAGGAGCTAGCGCAAAAACAAGTATCCCATCTCCTTGAATAAATTTAAAACCAAATATTGCTCCAGATCCAAGAATTTCCCGCACACCACCTAAAACAGTAATCGCTAATGTGAAACCTAAACCCATGCCAAGACCATCAATTATAGAACTTAAGATATTATTTTTAGAAGCAAAAGCTTCAGCACGTCCTAAAACAATACAATTAACAACAATCAAAGGAATGAAGATGCCAAGCTGTGCATGTAGAGCCGGTAAATAACCAGCCATAACAAGATCAACAATGGTAACAAACGAAGCAATAACAACAATAAATGATGGAATTCGGACCTTGTCGGGAATTAAACTTTTAATGCCTGAAATAACAAAGTTTGACATTACCAAAACAAATGTTGTTGCAATGCCCATTCCTAAACCATTAATTGCAGATGTTGTAACCCCTAGCGTTGGGCAGAGTCCTAGAAGTAAAACAAGAACCGGATTCTCCGCTAAAAGACCTTTGGTGAAATTTTTCCACTGATTCATCAATTAACTTCCTTTTTATAAATCTGATAAGCGCGTCTAACGGCATCGCAAAATGCTCGAGAACTAATTGTTGCCGCTGTAATCGCATCAACATCCCCACCATCTCGTTTGACCTTTAAATCAAAATTATTAGGATTCTTTCCATTAAATTGATCAGAGAAATTAGACTTGCTTTTTTGAATCTTATCTCCAAGTCCAGGCGTTTCATTTGCGCTTAAAACAACAATGTTATGAATCGTACCATCCGGCAATATACCAACCATCAAACGAATCAAGCCTGAAAATCCTTTCATGGTAAACGTATCAATGGCAAGACCAACGGTTTTATTCTTTTCTTTCGCAACATAAATTGTCACATCTTCTCCATCCATTTTAATAATCTTAGCGTCATCAAGTGGATTGTTATCAAATTTCGGTACTACATTCTCGACAGCTTTAATCTTTTTTTGAAGTGCAACTTCAGAAATAGGCTTTTTAGTTTGTTCGTAGACAAAGCCTAGCAGTGTTGAAGAAATCAACGCAATAATAAATAGCGTTGAAACCATATTTATAAAATTAGATTCTTTTTTAGCCATTTTTTACCTTTATTAAACCGTACTTTTTAGGTTTACAAAATTTATCGATAAGAGGAACAAAAGCATTCATAATTAAAATCGCAAATGAAACGCCTTCAGGATAAGCGCCAAAAATACGTATCACCACTGTAATGAGCCCAATTAAAATACCAAAAATAAGCATTCCCTTAGGCGTCATTGGCGATGTTACCATGTCTGTCGCCATATAAATAGCACCTAAAAAGACGCCACCTGTTAATATATGGAACATTGGATCCATATATCTTTCTGGATCAGCTCCCCAGAGAATACCGGAAAATAGCACAATCGCGCCGATCATAGCAACTGGAATATGCCAAGTAATCACCTTTCGATAAAGTAAGTAAGCCCCACCCAAAAGAAGTGCAAGAGCAGAAACCTCTCCAATGCATCCTCCAATTTGCCCAAAAAATAAATCTGAATAATTTGGAAGTTTTGACATCAAATCTGATGTAGCAACATTATTCTTCAACCCCTCTTTAACAATTGAAAGTGGTGTTGCAGAAGTTACAGCATCAATTAATTTAAATCGTGTCACAATTGGCACAGGCCAACTTGTCATCGCAACAGGAAAAGAAACAAATAAAAATACTCGTCCTACAAGTGCTGGATTAAACGGATTATTGCCAAGTCCACCAAAAGACATTTTAGCTATGGCAATAGCTACAAAACTTCCCAAAACAACCATCCACCAAGGTAAATTGCTAGGAACGTTAAAAGCTAACAGAAGACCGGTAATAACAGCAGATCCATCATTAATCGTAGGAGCAACTTTAAGCATAAATTTTTGAATAATATATTCGAACAAAACAGCTGAAAAAATGGCAATCAATGTGACTCGCAATGCCCCAAAACCAAACATATAAATCGAAACAAGAAGTGCTGGTGAAAGCGCAATAAGAACATCGTACATAATACGCGAAACAGAATCTTTTCCAGAAATATGCGGAGACAAAGAGACGATTAATTTTTCATTGTTCATTTCTGACTTTTCTCTCGTAAACGTTGATTAATAATTGATTTTCCAAGACGGATGTAGTCTAATAGCGGTCTATCAGCTGGACATGTAAACTCGCAGGTTCCACATTCGCAACAATTTAGAATTTGTTCTTGTTGCGCTTGATCATAAAATCCTTTTTCAACTAAATTCATAAGCAAATACGGCTCTAGTCCTAATGGACAGCGCCCAACACACTTAGCGCAACGAATACAATTTAAAACTTCTCCTCGTTTT
Source organism: uncultured Planctomycetales bacterium (assembly GCA_964648665.1). Lineage (GTDB taxonomy): Bacteria > Omnitrophota > Gorgyraeia > Zapsychrales > Aceulaceae > Aceula. Next base: position 129,494 of record CAZYOA010000002.1, read on the forward strand.
GATTCTTCTGTCGGCATTAATAAAATACCCGATGTTCCTTTCGTAACAGGAACGTTAGTTGTATTTAAAGCTTTTCCCATCATCGGCCCACCGCTAATAATTTTACCCGTTTCATCTGGAAGTCCACCAGCTGCTTCGATTAAATCTGAAACAGGAATACCAAAGCGAACAAGAAAATTTGATGGATTTTTAACATTTTTTCCTGTCACTGTGACAACGCGCTCAACAAGAGGTTTATTTTTTTGAATCGATTCATAAACAGCAAAAGCTGTTCCAACATTTTGGACAACAACTCCAACATCGATAGGAAGTCCTCCAATCGGAACCTGACGGTTAATCAAAGCTTCAACTAATTGTTTTTCTGCGCCTTGCGGATACTGAACTTTTAAAGGAACAACAGAAATTCCATCATAACTTTTTGAAAGATTTGAAAAATGATCAATGGCATCAGCTTTATTTGCTTCGATACCAATCAATGCTTTTGAAACACCAAGAGCCTGCATAATAATTTTTATGCCAATTAAAGTTTCTTCACCTTTTTCAATCATCAAGCGATGATCTGACGTTAAAAACGGTTCACACTCAACACCGTTGATCAAGAGAATATCAGCTGTCTTTCCCTTTGGAGGCGTTAATTTTACATGGATAGGAAATGTTGCTCCACCTAATCCAACGATGCCGTCTTTTTGAAGCTTAGAAATAATATCTTCTTTAGAAAGCGCAATTTCTTTTTTAAGATCCAAACTTAAATCAATGCCTTCTAACCAATCATCTCCTTGTACTTTTATGGTAACGGCTAATCGCTTGTATCCACTGGCATCCATAACGTTATCGATCTTTGATACTACGCCAGAAACGCTTGAATGAATATTTGTTGATACATATCCACCGCTCTCGGCAATAATTTGACCAACTTTCACAGAATCATTGATTTTCACAATTGGTTTTGCTGGCGCCCCCAAGTGCTGAGAAACAGGAATTGAAACAATGTCTGGAATCTTTAAAGATTTAATTTCTTTATTTGCAGAAAGCTTTTGATCTTTGGGGTGAATTCCACCAACTGGAAATGTTTTTAAATTTTTAAACTGACTCATGTTTCCGCTTCTTCTGTTTTTGTTTCAATTTCTGGCTTCGGATCTACCTTTTTAGGGGGGAAATTAATTTCATGAATTGCTTTTGTTGGACATTCAGCAACACACTTTCGACAAAGTTTGCATTTCTTGTAATCAATATAAGCAAGATTATTTCGCATTTCAATTGCATCAAAAGGACAAACCGTAACGCACTTACCGCAACCAATGCAGGCGGCTGTACAATTTTTTCTTGCAACCCCACCCTTTTCAGTATTTGAACAAGAAACGAATATGCGCCTGTTTGCTCTTCCTTTTAATCGCAATTCAATTAACTGTCGTGGACAAGCCTTAACACATGCACCACAAGATACACATTTTTCCTCATCAATAACAGGTAGTCCAGTTTTTTCATCTATATAGATAGCATCAAATTTACACGCCTTAACGCAATCGCCCAACCCTAAGCATCCAAACGAACATCCAGTTTCACCTACATAAAGATTATGAACAATTTTACACCAAGTTGTACCGTCATAAATGCTTGTGCGAGGTCTATTCTGATAAGATCCATTGCATCGAACAACAGCCAACATAGCCTCTTTTTCAATAACTTCAATTCCTAACACTTTTGCAACTTCGCCCATACATTTATTTCCGCCTACTGGACAAAATAAACCTTCTAAATCTCGAGATTTAACACACGCTTCTGCAAAGCTCCGGCAGCCTGGATATCCGCACCCTCCACAGTTGGCAGCAGGTAACGCTTCATTAACTTGATCAATGCGAGGATCTTCAATAACTTTAAATTTTTTAGCAATAAAATAAAGAATGACACCGGAAAGAACAGCAATGGTGCTAAGCGAAGCAATAGTATATAATATGGTTAAACTCATTTATTTCTTTCAACTCGAAATTCAAAAACTTTTTTAATTTTATGACGAAGAATATATAATAAAAAATAATATGGAACAAGTATAGCTATTGAGAAGAACCCAGATAAAAGTTCATTTCTAGATAATTCAAAAGATAAAAACAAAGTTCCCAAAAGAAGAAAGAACGGAATAACATAACCTAGCCCAAGAGCTAAAAATCCTAGTTTCTCTTCAAAATAAACAACAACTTTTTCTCCAACACAAAAAAGTTCATTCGATCTATCAACTTCAATAATCTTTTCTTTTTTGTCGGAAACTAAACAAGCACCCTTTGCATGACACTCAGAGCAAGAAGAAAAATTCTCAATCAATACTTTGAGAGTTTCACCTGAAGTTTCAAGAACTCGCCCATCATGCCAAATGATTTTTGATAATTTTAACAAAAAATCTCTACTCCTGAAAGCGTTTTGTGTATTTTATTACCTTTACTATAAAGGTAAGTAAAATCAGTGTCAAGATTCCTCTGTTATTGTTTTTCTTTTCATTTCTCAGGTAATATTGCCCTTACTTCGCTTGATCTCGAATTAAGAAAAAGACCGATATTTCTTGCGCTTAAATTTTGTTTTTGTTAAGATGAGTTAACTTTAAAAAGGATTTTATTAAATTGATGACTATCGGCATTATAAAAGAACTCAACAATAAAGAAAAACGCGTTGCTGCAACTCCCTCATCTGTTGCAAAGCTAGTTAAGCTTGGCGCAACGGTTTTATGTGAAAATGGACTTGGCGATTCAATTAATATCTCAAACAATGACTATGAAAAGTCTGGTGCCAAAATTTCAAAGAGTCGAAATGAAATCCTCTCTTCATCTGATATTATTTTACGTATTGGAAAACCGTCTGAAGATGAAATTGGCCTTCTTAAAAAAGAAAGCATTTATATAAGCTTTCTAAATCCATTCAATGAAAAAGAATTAATCAAGAAATTTTCTGCGCAAAATATTAGCGCTATTAGTATGGAACTTATTCCTCGCATTACACGTGCTCAAAAAATGGATGCTTTAAGTTCACAAGCAAATTTAGCAGGATATGCTGCTGTTCTTATCGCAGCGAAAGAAAGTCAAAAAGTGTTTCCTATGCAAATCACAGCTGCTGGAACAATTTCACCGGCACGCGTGTTCATTGTTGGTGCTGGGGTTGCAGGGCTACAAGCAATCGCTACAGCCAAAAGGCTTGGCGCCCGCGTTGACGCTTTTGATACACGTCCCGAAGTTGCCGAACAAATTGAATCTCTAGGTGCAAAATTTATAAAAATTGACTTAGGTGCTACTCAGAAAACAAAAAATGGGTATGCTAAGCAATTATCAGAGGAACAAATTCAGAAACAACGAGACCAAATGGCAAAAGTTTGCTCTGTTTCAGATATTATTATAACGACAGCTCAAGTTTTTGGCAGAACAGCTCCTCTTATTATTACAGATGAAATGATTGCGAAAATGAAGCCAGGAAGTATTATTGTAGACATGGCAGTAGAATCTGGTGGGAATGTTAGTGGTTCAGAATTAAATAAAACAAATGTTGTTAATAACGTAAAAATTATCGGATGTGAAAGCCTTCCTTCGTCTGTTGCGGTGGATGCAAGCGAAATGTATGCCAACAATCTTGTAAATCTTATTAAAGAATATTGGAATCTTGAAACTAAAACATTCAATCTTAACCTTGATGATGAAATCATTAAAAGCTGCCTTGTGACACATGGCAACGAAATTGTCAACGAGCTAATTTAATATGATCGATATAAATACACTTATATTTCTTTTATTTATTCTGGCCCTTTCTATTTTTCTAGGGTTTGAGCTTATTTCAAAAGTTCCGTCTACGCTTCACACACCTTTAATGTCTGGTTCTAATGCTATTTCGGGCATTACTTTAGTCGGAGCATTAATTTCTGCTGGAACTGGAAACAATATAGTTAGCACAACGTTAGGGGTTTTAGCTGTTATTTTTGCAACAATTAATGTTGTTGGTGGTTATCTTGTGACAGACCGCATGCTTGCTATGTTTAAGCCTAAATCTAACAAAAAAATAGAAATAAAAAAGATTTAATCTTAAGAAGATTTTGCAATGCAAAATCTGTGTAAAAAGAAGAAATAATTTGGAGGATTTTTTTGAATACATCGCTTTTTATTAATTTAAGCTATATTGTTGCGGCCATATTTTTTATTTTTGGCTTAAAGATGCTGAGCTCTCCTGTTACAGCGCGCAAAGGTAACCTTATATCTGCATTGGGAATGTTCGTTGCCGTTGCAGCAACGCTTTTGGCTAATGGCTTAAGTTTTCAATGGATTATTATAGGTATCGCTATCGGATCTGTTGTCGGTATTTTTTCTGCACGCCTTATCGCCATGACAGCTATACCTCAAATGGTTGCTCTTTTAAATGGTTTTGGTGGCATTGCTAGCCTTTTAGTAGGCTGGGCTGTTTTTCACTATAGCCAAAACTTTCAAATGCTCACAACCATCACAATCGTTCTTTCTGTTTTAATTGGAGGAGTTACTTTTACGGGAAGTATCGTTGCCTGGGGAAAATTAAGCGGAATTCTCCCGTCAAAGCCAGTTCTTTTTGATGGCCAAAGAATTTTAAATCTAGGAATATTAATTTTTCTTTTAATAGCAGGATTAATTTTAACTATTAATCCCAGCGGATCTTATTTAGTATTTCTTGTTATCGTTATCCTTTCTTTTATTCTTGGAATTTCTTCTGTTATCTCGATTGGTGGCGCAGATATGCCAGTTGTCATCTCTCTTTTAAATAGCTATTCTGGTCTTGCAGCTTGTGCTGCAGGATTTGTTATTCAAAATAATATTTTGATTGTAGCTGGCGCTCTAGTAGGTGCCAGCGGCATAATTCTAACGCGCATTATGTGCAAGGCGATGAATCGCTCTTTAACCAATGTTCTTTTTAGTGGCTTTGGCTCTAAAGTTAAAAAGCAATCTTCTGAGGAGCAAGGTGAAATTAATCCTATCAGTATTGAAGATGCTTATCTTATTCTTGAGGCTGCCAGTTCAGTCGTTATAACGCCAGGATATGGCCTTGCTGTCGCACAAGCACAACACGTTGTGCGAGAACTAGGAGAATTACTAGAAGAAAATGGTGCTGATGTAAAATATGCAATTCATCCCGTGGCTGGACGCATGCCAGGACACATGAACGTGCTGCTTGCTGAAGCTAATGTCTCTTATGATCAACTTTATGAAATGGATAACATTAATCCAATTATGGATAGTGTTGATGTTTGCATCGTGATTGGTGCAAACGATGTTGTAAATCCTGCTGCAGAAAACGATGAATCAAGCCCAATCTACGGCATGCCAATCATTCAAGCCTATAAAGCAAAAACCGTTTTTGTTTTAAAACGGTCAATGGCTACAGGTTTTGCAGGAATCTCTAACAAGCTTTTCTTTAACGAAAATACCCGCATGTTGTTTGGAGATGCAAAATCCTCTATCTCCAGTCTCGTCGCAGAATTCAAAGAATAATTATTTCCTTTTCTTTCTTATCTTTTTTGACTAAATATGGTGGGATAATTATAAAAGAAAAAAGCGTGCCGATAATTAAAGTATAATAATTATATCGAGCATGCTTTAAGCTTTCTTACTTTAAATCATTTTCTGCGGATTGACAATCTTATCAAATTCTTTTTCAGTTAAAAGGCCAAGCGCCATAGCTGCTTTTTTTAATGAAGTATCTTCTGCATATGCCTTTTGAGCAATTTTAGCAGCTTTATCATAGCCAATAACGGGATTAAGTGCTGTAACAAGCATTAAAGAGTTATCTAAATTTTCTTTAATTCTTTTTAAATTTGGCTTGATTCCAGAAACACAATTTTTATTAAAATTCTTTAACGCATCAGACAAAATTCTTATAGACTGTAAGACATTAAAAATAATAACTGGCTTAAAAACATTAAGCTCAAAATTTCCACTTGCTCCTGCGATTGAAACCGTTGTATCGTTTCCAATAATTTGTGCACAAACCATAGTCATGGCCTCACACTGCGTTGGATTAACTTTTCCTGGCATAATTGAGCTTCCGGGTTCATTAGCAGGCAAAATCAGTTCTCCAATGCCAGATCGTGGCCCTGAGGCAAGAAAACGTATATCATTGGCTATTTTCATCAATGAAACGGCAACTCCCTTTAAAGCGCTACTCAAGGCAACCAACGCATCGTGCGAAGCAATCGCTTCAAACTTATTTGGTGCTCCCTTAAAAATAATCCCAGTTAACTTTGAAATATTTTTTATTGCCAATTTTGGAAAATTAGAGTGTGCATTTAAACCTGTGCCAACGGCAGTCGCACCTAATGCAAGTTCTTTAACATCTGGAAGAGCGGATTTGATTCGCTTAATTCCATTTGAAAGCTGCTGAGCATAACCAGAAAATTCTTGACCCAAAGTCAAAGGTGTTGCATCCATTAAATGTGTACGCCCTATCTTGATAATCTTTGAAAATGATTTTGCCTTCTTTGAGAATTCTTTTTCAAGAACGATAAGAGTGGGCAGTAAATCTTGTGCTGTTGCAATAACAGCGGCAACATGCATGGCAGTTGGAAAAACATCATTTGAAGATTGACATTTATTGACATCGTCATTAGGATGAACCGGTTTTTTAGAACCAATTTTTCCTTTAGCGAGTTGAATAGCGCGGTTTGCGATAACCTCATTAACATTCATGTTTGTCTGAGTACCGCTTCCTGTCTGCCAAACTAAAAGTGGAAACTGATCATCCAGCTTTCCTTGAAGGATTTCATCACAAGCGCGAATGATAAGCCCTGCCTTTTTCGAAGAGAGGATTCCTATCTGTTTATTTGCTTGAGCTGCAGATTTTTTGACTACAACAATAGATTTAATAAAAGCGACAGAAAAACGCTCACTTGAAATATTAAAATTCTTCAATGAGCGAACAGTTTGCGCGCCATATAACGCATCAGCAGGCACTTTAACAAATCCCAAGCTATCTTGTTCTGTTCGAAATTTTGCCATAACAATTACTCTTTTTTATCTAAACCCTTTTTAAATGTTTCAAAAATATCAATTGGAATTGGAAATATTGTTGTTGTATTATTTGTATTTCCTATCTCTACCAATGTTTGTAAATAGCGCAATTGAAGAGCGATTGGATGATCCTTCATTCGATCGGCAGCCAGACAGATCTTTTCAGCAGCTTGAAACTCACCATCCGAAGCAATAATTTTTGCTCTTTTTTCTCGCTCTGCTTCTGCTTGACGTGCCATGATACGCTTTAAGTCTTCAGAAATATCAACATCTTTCACTTCCACATTTGCAACTTTTATTCCCCAAGGATCAGTTTGCTTATCTAAAATTGTTTGAAGCTTCTCATTAATTTTTTCTCGCTGAGAAAGAAGATCATCCAGCTCCATTTCACCAATAACACTCCGAAGTGTTGTTTGCGCCATTTGCGATGTGGCATATTGAAAATTCTGAACTTCAATAATAGACTTAATAGCATCCATAACTTTGAAATAAACAACAGCATTAACCTTAACAGAAACATTATCTTTTGTAATAATATCCTGAGATGGAACATCCAAAGCAACAAGACGCAAACTTATGATGCGCGCTTGATCAAAAGGCCAAAAAACAATAACAAGACCTGGCCCCTTTGTTTTCTTTAAAACGCGACCTAGACGAAAAATAACTGCACGTTCATATTCATTAACAATTTTAATCCAATTAAAAAAAATAAATAATACTCCAACTCCTGCGATAAGCCATAAATTCATAACGCACTCCCTTGTTATTTAGTTTTTCAAAAAATCTGTTACCAATCGAACACCAGCCCCTGTTGCACCAAATCCAAAATATCCTCGAGATGCTCCTTCAACAAAAGATGTCCCTGCAATGTCTAGATGTGCCCATTTTTCATCATTTATAAATTGGCGCAAAAATTCTGCTGCAGAAGAAGTTCCAGCAGCCCCTTTTGGAAGGCCAGTACTTTTAAGATCTGCATACTGAGATTTCAGATGATCTTTAAGCTCTGGATAATTTGGTAAACGCCAAGCAAGATCATCAGTCTTTTCTGATGACTGTAAAATTTTTAACGCAAACTTGTCATCATTAGAAATAAGCCCAGTATAATCGTATCCTAACGCCACAACACAAGCTCCTGTCAAAGTCGCAAGATCAATAATATATTTTGGTTTATAATTTTTTGAAATATATCCTAACGCATCAGCTAAAACTAATCTTCCTTCAGCGTCAGTGTTACCGATTTCAACAGTCTTTCCTGTGTAGCTTTTAAATACATCTCCTGGCTTATATGCTCCAGATCCAACAGCATTCTCAGCCATGCTACAAACAAAAATAAGATTCTTTTTTATACCTAAAGATATTGTATTTTTAAGGGCTCCAACAACAGCAGCAGCACCGCCCATATCTGTACGCATAGTTTCCATATATCCACTTGGCTTTAAATTAAGTCCACCTGTGTCAAACGTAATACCTTTTCCGATGATAGCTGTAGAATCTTTTGATTTTGGATCACCTTCATAGCGAACGATTATCAGCTTTGGCGGATATTTACTACCCCGATTAACAGCAAGATGCAGATTGAGCCCTTTTTTCTTTAAATCTTTTTCATTTAAAACTTCAAGAGAAACATTCTTTTTTCCCTGAATAAGTGACTTAATTATTTTTTCAAAATAAACAGAAGTAACCGTATCGGCATTATCATTAACCAAATCTCTTGCTAAATTTACGCCTTCACAAACTTTTACAAAATCTTGAAATGTTTTCTTAGGTGCAACTAAAAGGTTTATCTTCCTCTTGAGTAATTCTGTAGACTTGGAAATATATTTTTTCCATTGATAACAACCTAATAAAATACCATCAACATACCCTTGAATGTTTTCCTCGCTATCATCATGAAGAATCAAATCTATTTTATTAGATTTCTTAAGATAGCTTGATAATAACGCTTGTCTTACAGAAATTCTTAATGAAGATGGCGTCATTTCCTTTTTCTTACCCAAACCAACAAGCAAGCAAACTTTTTTAGATAAAACCAAAGGAAACACTTCGCCTGAGCAAGCAGAAAACTGTTTAGACTCAGAAAGAGCTTTAATTGATTTCTTAATTTCAGAAGAAATTCTAATCTCAGAAACTTTTTTAATCTGCTCTTCTGTTAAAAAGAGCACTAAATCACCAGATATTAATGTTTTTGAAAATGTAATCACAGCAATAAACCTTTCTTATCTTCTCTTATCAATAGGAACATAATCCCTTTTTGTTTCCCCTGTATAAATCTGTCTCGGTCTGCTAATTCTTAAACCTTCAGAATTACGCATTTCCATCCACTGAGCAATCCACCCAGGCATGCGAGCCATAGCAAACATAACAGGAGCCATATCAACAGGAATTCCAATAGCATTATAAATAATGCCACTATAAAAATCAACATTTGGATACAACTTTCGATCAACGAAGAAGCTATCTTTAAGTGCCGCCTCTTCAAGTTTCATAGCAATTTCTAACAATGGATCGTTAATTCCTAGGCGATTCAACAAAACATCTGCATGTTTCTTGATAAGACGCGCTCTAGGATCATAATTTTTGTAAACTCGATGACCAAACCCCATCAAGCGTGTACCGCTATCGCGGTCTTTAACTTTTCTAATGAATTTCTTTACATCTCCACCGCTTCGATAAATTTTTTCGAGCATTTCAGTCACTCTTTGATTTGCACCACCATGCAGTGGTCCCCAAAGAGCACAAATACCGGAAGAAACAGAAGCAAACAAATTTGCCATTGAACTTCCAACCATACGCACAGTTGAAGTTCCACAGTTTTGTTCATGATCAGCATGCAAAATAAACAAAGTCTGAAGAGCTTCTACAACATCATCTTCAATAACATAGTCTCGATTTGATGATGCAAACATCATATTTAAAAAGTTCGGAATAAACTTTAAATCTGCTCTCGGATAGATAAAAGGCTCTCCAACTTGCTTTTTATATGAGAACGCAGCAATTGTTCTAACCTTTGAGATCAACTCAACTGCAATTGTTCCCATTTCTTTTTGTTTCGGATCACTTTTTTCAAGCTCTGGATAATACGCCGAAAGCGAACAAACCATTGCTGATAAAATTCCCATAGGATGTCCCCATGCAGGATATCCATTAAAGAAATTCTTCATATCTTCGTGAATCATGGCATGCGTTGTAAATTTCTTAGAAAATTCTGCCAATTGCTTCTTTTTTGGCAATTGACCATAAATCAACAAATATGCAGTTTCTACAAAGGTTGATTTCTTTGCTAGTTGCTCAACTGGGATTCCTCGATACCTCAAAATACCATTTTCTCCATCAATAAAAGTAATTGCACTTTTGCAAGAACCAGTATTTGCATACCCATTATCAAGTGTTGTGTATCCGGTTTGGAGCCTTAGACTTGTTATATCAATAGCTTTTTCGTTTTCTGTTCCAATAACGATTGGCAAGTCATAAGACTTTCCTTCTAAGCTTAATTTTGCACATTTTTTGCCTGGCGAGGCTTTTGATGAAGATTTCTTAACTTTTGGCATTAATAACTCCTTATATATATTTATATTAATAAAGTATAATTATACGTAGAAATGTCCGAAATTGCAAGATGCAAAATTCTGTAGGGGTTTTATAGATTATTCAGCTTCAAGATCGCCAAGCTTCTTTTTTATCTTATCAATCAGCTTTGTTGCATCAATAGGCTTGATAATATAATCATTGCATCCTTGGTAAAAAGCATCTAGGAAAGGCTTTTTGTGGGCTGTAACCATGATAATTGAAACGCCTTCTCCTAAAGGAATATCAGCTGCCTCTTCACTTTGACGAATTTTTCGGAGAAGTTCAAGTCCATTAATTTCTGGCATCTCAATATCTAAAAGAATCAGATCATATGGAGATTCTTGAAGAGAAGCATTATATTTATCAATAGCGTCTTTACCGTTAGCCGCAACATCACAGGCTGCCGTATCGCGTAAAATTTCTGCTACAAGTTCACGACTCTCATAATTATCATCAACAATTAATATTTTCCACATTTAAAATCTCCTTTATTCCTTATTCATATGATTGAAAAATAAATTAGACTCTTCTTTAAATATATTAAAGAGTTCAACAATCTTTTCTTGTGGCTGATCTTCTTTAACGGCCACATGCATAGTATCTGCTGTCCTGTAAACTTTTTCAAGGCGTAAATTTCCTGCCGTCCCTTTTACTTCATGCATAATAGCTCGAATCTTATCAATATCTTGCAAAGGAACAAGTTCATCAAGTTGCGCAATCTTTTGCGAAAGTGTTCCTGAAAAACTCTTTAAAAGTTTTTCTAAAATCTCAGATCGAACATGAAGCTCTTCGCAAACTTTTGCAATATCATAATGAAATTCTGCCATGCCAACTCCTTATGCTTTAGGAACAATGCCCATAGACATGTCCACAATTAATCTTTTTTCATTCTTGATAAAGAAAGACAACTCGTATTTATCACGTTCATTAAAACTAAAAGGAAGGCCGACAACTGCACGATTTCGATAACTAGTAAAATGCGACATCTCAAGTTCAATATATCCCATATTAGAAATTTCAGTCTTAAAAGCGCCGGCGACAATATTGCAAAGTGTTCCGCAACAATCGGATAAGGCCTCAGCGTCATCATCATCAACTGCTGGATATTTTAGTAGTTTTAAAAGATCCGCAACATATGTCTGCTCGATATAAACCACGATTCCACCAATAGCTTTATTCTTTTCCATGTCAGCAGGATTGTTGAAATAATTAATAAAAGAAATATACGTCGGCTCATTGAATTTTTCCATACCGTCAGCGCGCATCATTCCGTTGTACTCAATAATATTTCTCTTTACGAGTTCAGGTTCTTGCGAAAATTTAATATCATTACGCTCGCGAAACATTTTTGTAACACTTTTTGAAAGTGCCTGAGCAAAAAGCTCAAGGTCAGGGTTTGTTTTTGCACCAAAGAACATAAGTTATTCCTTACTTTTATTTACCCAACATACGGTTTAATTACTTCAACCAAAAATTCTGGCTCATATGGCTTGACGACATAGCCAGCTAAGCTAGGATTGACTTGTTTAGCCTGTTTTTTATTTTCTTCAGATCCTGAAGCAGTAACCATAACGATTGGAATTTTGCAAACAGCAGGCACCTTAACGACACCTTCCATGAATTCCAATCCGGACATTTCTGGCATCTGCCAATCAAGTAAAATAATAGCAACTTCTTTATGATTATGACCTAAGACTTCTATGGCATTCTCTCCACTTTTCGCTTGGAGAAATTCATTTTTAATGCCAGAGCCCTTTAAAATTTCAATCAAAAGTTCTCGCTCTAAAGTCGAGTCATCAACAACTAGAATTTTTTTATTGTTTTCGGCCATATGATATAATTTTATCCTTAAAATCGTCCATGTTAAATGGTTTTGTTAAAAAATCATTAAACCCAATTTCAGCACATTTTTCCCGATCTTCTTGATCATCTGCAGCTGTCAAAGCAATGATTGGCAAATCTTGACTGATTTCCTGTCGGATAATCTGAGCAGCAGCAAAACCATTTAAAATAGGCATCTGAAGATCCATAAAACAAACATCATAACTATCTTGCTTAATCATCTCGATAGCTTCTTGGCCATTTACTGCATAAGCCCCGACACATCCGATAGACTCAAAATACGCTTTAATCAATTCAATATTCGTAAGACTGTCATCAACAACCAAAACTTTAATGCCATCACAGCTAACATCAAGATGTGCTTGATCCTGATTCTTGGCATCCTCAAGAATAGAAACTTTAAATGTATCTTTTAAAAGTGTTAAGAATTCCTTGCGCAAAATTGGCCTTAACAAGAAATCATCAAAGCATTGCTTATACGCTTCACTCGACAAAACAAAATTCATATCAGCGCAAACCGCAACAAGTTTAATATTCTTTAATTCCTCTTGTTGCTTAATTCGGTTCGCTAAAAGATAAGCCTCTTCTTTGTTTGTCAAAATATCAATAAAAACAAGATCCGGCCCATCGCCAGCTGCAACTTGATCAGAAATCTTTCTTAAATTTTCTTTTGAATCACCACACAAACATTTAACATTAAGATCTAATTGGCGACATATCGTTTCAAGAATCTTGCGCGGTTCACAATCCACTACTATGATATTCTTTTTTCGAATTTCATCAAGACTAAAATTAATCTTAACTTCCTTCGTCTCTATATCAACAATTGGGAATTCTAATGTAAAAATAAATTGACTCCCCTTATCCGCTTGCGACTCTACCCAAATTGCTCCTCCCATCGCCTCAACATAACTACGAGAAATTGTAAGACCTAGGCCTGTGCCGCCATATTCGCGAGTGATTGTCTTGTCCCCTTGCGTAAATGGCTCAAAAATAAATTTCTGTCGGCTTTCAGAAATGCCAATTCCAGTATCAATTGCAGAAAAACGTAAGCCAACATTCTTATTAGGCTGTAAAATAATCTCTTTTTCAGCATCAAGCTCAATAAGTAATCCCACCTCACCTTTTTCAGTAAATTTTGCTGCATTACTCAATAAATTAATTAAAATTTGACGTAAGCGAGTTGGGTCACCTTTAAGCTTTAAAGGAATCTTAGGATCTAAATTAAAAAATAAAGAAATCGGTTTTCCGTCTAGACGTGTTCTAATAATCTGAAAAACATCCTCGATGAGGTCCTTAAGATCAAAAGGTATCACCTCAAGCTTAAGCTTTCCACGCTCAACTTTTGCTAGATCCAGAATATTATTTATAATTTCAAGCAACAACTCACCGCTTGAACTAATTGAACGCAAGAATTCTTTCTGCTTGTCTTCCATCGAGCTTTTAAGAAGTAGGCCAGAAAATCCCATAATCGCATTAATCAAGGTACGCATTTCATGGGACATGCTTGCAAGCATGTCGCTTTTTTCTGCAGCCGCTCTTTGAGCTTGCTGACTAAGTTTTATTGCAAGTTCTCGCTCTTTGATTAATTCTTGTTGTCGTCTTAGAATTTTTGATCGACTGTCACCCTGCTTAGAAACAGGTAAACTTATTGAAGGTTGTTTTCCTAAACGTTTATTTTTAATAACTCTCGTAATTGCACTCGAAACAGTTTTATCTTTAAGTACGTCAATCTTTTGGATTATCGAGCTAATATCAATATACGGACTCTTAAGATTTCCATGATTAGAAATTTGCTCATTCAAAAGATCAAGAAGCGCTCTTAAATTATCAACACACTCCAACGCTGTTTCTGCAACAACATCATCAAAAGATAATAGATGTTTACGCAAAAAATCAAAAAGTTCTTCTGAGCGTGCAGCTAGATAATGAATGTCTTTAAGATTTAAAAATCCAGACAGACCCTTAATAGAATAAAAAACTTTAAAAGCTTTGGCAATAGCTTCAGCATCTGTTGGAACAGCCTCTAAAGCTAAAATAGCGTTCTTTGCATCCATGAGCAAATTTACAGATTCAGCTGTAAATTCAGAAAGCATGTCTGCTTGATCTTCTAAGTTTAGATGTGGTATTTCTGATTTAAAATTATTTTCACTCATAAGAATTACTCTTCGCGTTCGCCACGATAATCTCTTTCAATTTCTTTTCGATCTTTTTTTACAATCTCTGAAAAAAACTCTGTTAAATTTGGATCAAAATGTTTTCCACTAGAATATTCAATTTCAGCCAGCGCATCATCAATCGTCCAAGCTTTTTTATAAGGACGCTTTGATAACAACGCATCAAAAACATCACAAATTGCAACAATACGCCCAACCAGTGGAATATCTTCGCCTTTAAGTCCTTTTGGATATCCAGATCCATCCCATTTTTCATGATGGGTCAACGCTACTATTTCTGCCATTTTCATCAATTCAGAATTGCTTCCAGATAAAAGACCCGCAGCTAGCACAGTATGAGATTTCATGATCTCCCATTCCTCCGCATCCAATTTTCCAGGTTTAAACAAAATGCTATCAGGAATTCCAATCTTTCCAACATCATGTAAAGGACTGGCATTCAACAGCAAATCACAATCCTCTTCATTAAGACCTGTGGCTCGACCAAGCTTAACACACAACTTGCTCATTCGAATAATATGTGATCCAGTATCTTCATCTCGACATTCTGCAGCCATAGCTAAGCGCCTAATAATGTCAAGGCGAGTATCTGTAAGCTCTTTAGTTCGCTCTTTAACTTTTTCTTCTAAAATCTTATTTTGATTCCGAACCTGAATATTTAAAAATTGAGCTTCAATAATATTTCGAATCCTGACTAAAACTTCAATTCCCTCATATGGCTTCTCAATAAAATCCATTGCCCCAGCCTCAAGCGCCTTAAGACAAATTTCATGGCTTCGATCTGGTGATAATGCCAGTAAGGGTATGCGCTCTTCTCCTGCAATCTCTTTAAGCTGTTCAATAACTGAAAACCCATCAATCTTCGGCATTTCAAGATCCAAAAGAATCAAGTCTGGGTTCTTGTCTCGATAAAATTCAATACCCTCCTGAGGATCTGTTGTGCTATCAATATTTTCGTACCCAGCACTTTTCAGAATATCCTCAAGAAGCCCGATGTGTAATCTTTGATCATCGATAATAAGAATCTTAGCTTTTTGAATTTCCTCATCCTTCATGATATTCCTTTTTTACTATTGTAATGGGTAAACCCTTTAAATTAAATATAAAATTTAAAAATTTAACTTAAATCCCAATTACCAAATTTTGATAAAAATTTATAGTCAGTTGAATCGCTTTGAATAGGCGTAACGCACACAAAGCCTTTTTTAAGTGCAACCGTATCAATATCTTTAGCCCGATCTTTCTTTGGAATTTCTCCAGACATCCAATAGCATGAAGATTGATTCGGATCTTTACGCCGAGTAAACTTTGCCTTAATTGGAAACTTACCCTGACGCGTTACCTTTATTCCCTTAATTTCAGATTGAGGTAAATCTGGCACATTAATATTTAAAAAAGTTCCCTTAGGCAAACCATTCTTTAATATTTCTTTTATTATTTTAAGACCAACTTTAGAAGAGTATCTAAAATCAGGATTTACAAATGTATTTAATGAAACTGCCACTGAAGGAATACCACAAAGAGCTCCCTCTCGTGCCGCAGCCACAGTGCCTGAATAAAAAACACTACAACCCTCATTGGGGCCTAAGTTTATTCCGGAAATAATTAAGTCTGGCTTTTTTTTCAAAACAACTTCGAGGGCAAATTTTACACAATCAGCAGGAGTTCCGCTTATTCCATAACCCTTAAGCTCAAAATCTACGCTATTCTTTTTAACCCAAATCGGCCGAGATAAAGTAATGCCATGCCCAACAGAGCTTCGTTGAGAATCTGGCGCCACAACAACAACAGAAGCAATCTTTTTAAGCTCTTTATGAAGAGCTAGAATGCCTGGGGCATTGATTCCATCGTCATTTGTTAATAAAATTAGGGGTTTCTTTTTCATCATAGACTCGACTACTATAGCACAGGAAAAAAGTTCATTCTACGCCTTTTCTCTCTTTAAAATAAAATCAACAATTTTTGAACTTCCTGATGGCATTGGATATGAAGAAATTTTCTTTAATCCAACCCATCGATGACTCGCATCTTTTTTTAACGGCAAATTTACCTTGCAAACATAGACATGAAGATGAACCTCAAATTGAGTATAAAAATGTTTAAGCTTCATCATCTGTTTCACGGAAATCACTTCTGCGCCAACTTCTTCTTTCAATTCCCTAATCAAGGTTTTTCTTGGTGTTTCACCATCTTCAATTTTTCCACCAGGAAACTCCCAAAGATCTGCTAACAAGCCTTTATCAGTTCTTTTCTGAATGAAAAATAATCCTTTATTCTCAATAACCGCAATAACCGCATCAATCTTCTTAATAATTCGCTTTTTAGATTCAGGAATAATTTCTTGCACACCTTTTTTGTAGGCAGCGCATGTATTCTTAACGGGGCAAGCTATGCACCTCGGGCTATCTGTTCGACAAATTAATGCACCAAGCTCCATCAATCCTTGATTAAAACAACTCATATTCTTTTGAGGCATAACGTCATCAAGGAAATTAATAATTTCTTTATCTTTTGAAGTATCCGCATGTCCCTCTAGCGCAAGCTGACGCATAATCACTCGACGAACATTAGCATCAACAATCGGATATCGACGATTAAAAGCAATGCTTAAAACAGCTCCAGTTGTATATGGCCCAAATCCTGGCAATTTTCGGAGACTTTCCGAATCACTAGGAACGCTACCATCATAATCGCTAACAATTATTTTTGCCGCTTTTTGAATATTTCGAGCCCGCCGATAATAGCCGAGTCCTTGCCATTGTTTTAGAATTTTTTGCAAAGAAACACGAGCTAGCAAATGAACGTCAGGAAATGATTTTATCCATCGTTCATAATATGGAATAACCGCACTTACTGTTGTCTGCTGAAGCATAATTTCAGAAATCCAAATTTTGTAAGGATCGTTCGTATTGCGCCAAGGAAGGTCCCTCTTGTTTTCTCGATACCAAGAAATTAACTTCTTTGAGAAATCGTTTTTTTGAGGCATAGTCAATTAAAGAAAAGTTTTGAGTGGATACTTAGATCTTACAATTTGAATTTGATCGCCAAAATGAAACGGCACTTGATAATGCGCCCCGTCCAAATAAACAACACCATCAGTCATTGACGATCGTACGCCAACAGGACGAGAAATATTAAAAACACCACCTTTAAGCTGGTAACTGTGGTTTTTGCAATAATAAAGTTCACGAGGCTGATACAAAAATTTGTCACTTAAAAGTTTAACCTTTTTTGAGCCCGCTGAATGAATTGCACCCGTTGAACCTACAGAAGTTGAAAACCAAATTCCCGAACTACGCTGATACTCTTTAACGCTATTAATATTTAATTCATAACGACTCATTGCAGCAGGGTTTTGGTCACAAATTAGAATGTCGTTAATAACTTCACTCGTCATTTTCTTCTTTTTAAAAACAACCGACAACCGTTGAATGAGAATAGGAGCTCTTTTGTTTAATAAAATTTTACAAAAGATATCCTCAAAACTATCCCTCATCGTTAAACAAAGTCGACCAACACTACGTACAGGATCAGAGTTAACGCCCAAAATCATTTGTTTTCTTAAATTTCTAGCAGCGTGAAGAAATGTACCATCTCCACCAACCGTAATAACAAGATCAC
>CAZYOA010000003.1:0-96466 GCA_964648665.1 uncultured Planctomycetales bacterium
TTATTGATAAATACTTATCTTCTGAGAATTTCTCAAAAGTGTATCGAATGCCAAATTTAAAACAATACTTGGAAGGGAATCGATTTTTATCTGAAAATCTCGAAATGGGTCTTGAGAAAAAGTGGATTTTGCCAGAAGGGCTAGACGAAATGGAGCTCCAGAAATTTTCTATGATGCTTATTTATGGACTTCTTAACATACATAGAAATCCACAAGAACTTCAAAAGCTAACTTTAAATTTAATAAATGAAATTGTAGATCTTAATCCAGAGCTTCGAGTAGAAGGAATATACGAATATAGGCAGAGTCCTGAGGTTTTATTTGATCTTCTTTTTGGTGTCGCCTCTCGCTATAGCAAAAATGATATTGAATATTATGCACATGTAAAGAGTGGAATGGCAGGAATCGATTCTTTAAATAGACAAAGAAAAAGAAGAGAAAGGGTTGAATTTCAGCTTCATAAAATTGGAAAAACATTAACCGATGGACAGTATACGCCATCGCCAGAAAGTTTAGATATTATTGAAGCAAAGCTTAGTGAAATGTCGAAAAAAATCGGATCGTCTACACTTTTCATTGCTCGGAAGAATTCCGGGGACACGTACGCAATTAATAGCGATTTTAAAGATGATTCAACTGAACAAATTTCTCCAAAGAATACTGCCTCCTCAATTTTAAAGAAAAAAAGTCAAAAAGTTATTGGTATTGTCGCCTCCGGAAAGAATAAGATGTTATCGGTTTTTCGAAAGAATTCAGAGCCAAAGAATACAAGCATTTTTAATAATCAAACAGAAGCTGTTATGCAATTAATATCTAGGGTCAATGATATGTTAGATAAATTTCATGAGTATGACATAAGAAGTGCGCTTAATGATAAGTTGCAAGGATTGCCTGAAAAACAAAAGAAAAAAGCATTAAAGCAAATATTGAAAAGTAGGCAAATAATCCTAGAAGAGGCGGATGATTTTAATGTTATTGCTCTAAGGCTTGCCATATCGAAAATAGTTAATAATGTTTTAAAGGGTGATCCTGTTGACCGCGATAGAAACATTGATAAATATAAGGACAAATTTATAAACTCAGATCCGAGATACATGATATCTGATAGATTAAAATCAGAATTTGGGGCAACGTTGCACAAAGAGATTAGGGCAGGAGAAGATATTTTTATCAATAGAGAAAAGATTGGTCTTGATGATTTACTGGGAAAAGGTTTTAAGAATTCACAATTATATCATCTTAGAGAAGGAGTTTCTTTTAGTACAGCCATTAAATCTTTAGACGATGGGACAGTGCTTATCTTAAACGTAACATCTCTTTTAAATAATCCAAGTTTTGGACAAATTGTAGGCATCGCGACAATGTCAGAGAAAACCTACAAAAAATATCAAGCAACATTAAAAAGGGAATTGGAAAAGGAAATTTCTACAAGTACTATTGAAAGATACGCTAGAGAAATGCAAGAATTTGGACATGAGGTAGTGCAAGATGTTGACTATGTAACGATAGGGGGATACTTCTTTGGGAACAATCAAGAGATAGGTGTCAACTCCTTGCGGAATATGGGATTTTTTATATCAAAGATACCTATAGTTAATTATACATCATACGCACTAGCGGTTAAAGATTTAAGAGATTCTGGTGGAAAAGGGGTGGCCCTTTTGATAGCTTCCCATTCTTTTGATGATAGTGTCGGGAAGATACTAAAAGTTTTTAAGCTATCTGATTCTAAGGAAATACCAAGCGTGGAAAAGAAAAATTTTTATCATCCTGAAGTTTTTTCAGAAATAGTCGAGGATATAAATAGAAGAGTTTCTGCTGAGATTGGCGATGTATACATTAATGAGGTAAAGGGTGTTACCGGAAATCAATACAGCATTAGTCGAGATACGTATTTTTTAAAAGGTGAAGTCGAGGAGATAGGGTTTATAGAATCTGTCGGGTATAAAAAGTTTGGTAAAACTTCACAGAAGCAGGATGGTCTTGTATACGATACTTTTATTAGAAATGATGAGGGAGGCGGCCAGTCTAGCTATATGCTTGTCGCTTATGATCAAAGCAAACAGGTTGGGAAAATAATAGATATTCTTGTTTCTGATCTTACGGAAAAGATGGCTATTGATAATATTGAATCTCATCTTAGCTTTTCTGAAACAATTAATGAGTATCGAAATAGGATTATGTCAGAATTGGAAATAAAAGATACTGAAGAAACTTTTGATAGCGAAAATTTCTCACCTCTTGAAAACATATTTATCGATGATTTGGTGAATGCAGGTTTTACTGAATACGGAGATGGCCTTGAGCAACCTAACGATATTGTATATGCGACTTTTTTAAAGGATGTCAACGATAATGATGATCCTCATCGCGTTGTTATGAATATAGTATATAACAAAAAACTGAAGGTTGGCGTATTGAGAGAGATATTTGAACAAAGACTGACGGCATCATCGAACGTTAGCAATTTTATCAAGGGCGGTATTGATTTTAATGAAAAGAATATTAATATTACCACTTCAGGCGGAGAGATTGAATTTACGATTCCTCTAGATCTCCAAAATATCAGCTCGAGCAGCATACAAGGTTTTGTGCCGATTATTATCAGCATTACCCCTGTGACAAATTTTACAGGTCTCCTAGGTCTAGATGATACGGATAAGGAAGAGAATAAGCAGCTTAGCTATGCGTCTGAGCTCATAGGAGACAAGCAATCTTGATAAAGAATATCAAGCATCCTCATTGGAATAAATTATTTAGAGCCATAAGCCTTATGGTTCTGTTATGTTTCTTTGCAACAACCGTTGTACCTAATCAAGCCCTAGCGCAGAGTATGTCAGGACTGCCTGCGCCAGGATCTATGGTTTCTTTAAGCCCGGCCTTCACCCCAGCCATTCTTCGTGGAATAAGAGTCTATCCTGACAATGCTCTTAAATTCGACTTTATCGTCGATTCTGGAGATACCGGGCTTAAAGGACCTGAGTTAAAAGATGTTTCTGAGCGTCTCATTAAGTACTTTCTAACCGCTTTAACGATTCCTGAAGACAACCTATGGGTTAACCTATCTCCCCATGAACAAGACAGAATCATTCCTAATTCTCTAGCTATTACAGATATGGGTACAGATATGCTCTCCCAAGACTATCTCTTAAAACAAATCACAGCTTCTTTAATCTATCCCGAAGATGAACTTGGTAAACAGTTCTGGCAGAAGATCTATAAGAAAGCTTATGAGCAGTATGGAACTACTAACATCCCTGTAGATACCTTTAATAAGGTCTGGATCATGCCTGACAAGGCTGAAGTCTATGTAAAGGATGATAGAGCCTTCGTAGTTGAGTCTAAACTTAAGGTTATGTTAGAAGAAGATTATGTAGCATTAAATAGCTCTGTTATTGAAAATAGTGCCAAGAAAGCCGACAACAAACTCGCTTCTGAAATCGTTCGTGAAATTGTTATTCCAGCTCTTGAAAAGGAAGTCAATGAAGGCAAAAACTTCGCTCAGCTTAGACAGATTTATAACTCTTTAGTTTTAGCCTATTGGTTTAAGAATAACTTAAAAGAATCTATTGTAAACAAGGTTTATTCTGATCAAAGCAAGATTAAAGGTGTAGATACCAAAGATATCTCAAAGGACATCTACAATCAATATGTCAAATCTTTTGAAAAAGGTGTGTGTGATTTTATTAAAGTTGAATATGACCAGTATTCAAGAAAGAATGTTCCTAGAAAATATTTTTCGGGTGGAATAGATTTTGAAGGGTTTGGGAAAAAAGTAGGAAGCAGCATGATTGTTTCGCGTAAAGAGAAGATGAGCAGTAGTCAAATTGGTCAATTAGCTAGGGAAGTAAAGTCAAGAATAGCGAAATTATATATTTTTACATCTCGTCTTGCAACAGCAGGGACGCAGCCGAATAGAATTAAGCCAAAAACAAAGTTCGCAGATTCTTCTAATGATGACAATGTCCCTCGAGTGTTTCTAGAAAACAATATTTCATTTTCCTATAAGAAGTCTGCTGTTGGTCCGGTAGATCTTCGAGAGTTAATAAGTTTTCCTTTTTTGATTGCTCCAGATTTAAGTAATGTTGAGAAATTTTCTTTTGGCGAAGAAGGTCCTTTTTATCTGCGTGCTGAGACAGGACGTGGTGATACAGGTTTTTTTACTAGAGATAAAGAAATTATTATGCCTCAAGAGACAATTCTTTATTGGGATTTAGGTGGTCTTGTACGTTTGATTGCTCATGAAATTGGTCATAGCGTAGAGCGTTTCTTTCCAGAAGAAAAGAAAGAAATAGCTTCTAAAAATTTTAATATTATTCGAGATAAGATTAATAGCGGTTATGAGGGATATCGTCTTTTGCTTGCGAGCGATGAAGAAAATATAATAAATCCTGAAAGAAAGAGAGTGATATCGGCTACGTATTTTAGAGATTCGGATCCGAGTCAGTTTTTGGCAGAGTTTTTTCGGCAATTTCTTATCGATGGTGATGAATTAAGAGAAAGTATTAAGAATCAAAAGGATGCTGATGTTAAGCGGTCTCTTGAAAACGTTTATGCTCTTTTTAAAGAACATCTAGGCCAAGAATTTAACGCACAGGATATAGAGCCACTTAATAAGATGCTGAATGGTGTTAAGGAAAATATTGCGATTAAAGCAAAAGAACATTTTCAAAATTATAAAGAATCTGGATATCCATATTTAGAAGACTTAATTCTTCGTAGATACGGCATAACTATTGAAGGTTATGAAGAAATTCTTGTAGAGGCTAAGAAAAAAGATTTTGATTATCCTACTTATAAAATGATTCATCAGGTAACGTTACAGATTCTAGAGCAAAGAAAGCTTGATGAGAAAAAAGAGAGGGCTTCATCAAGTCTTTTTTCTTCTCCCTTTGAGGTTCCTGATGTTGGATCATGTGAGGTCGTTTTGGTAAGAAACCAAGAAGAAAGAAACCTGATTTTGGATCAATGGTTTGAGGGTGATGCAAGAGGGCGTGATTTTCCAAGAAATTCTTTGGAGGAAGAATTTTCAGAAGGACATTATTTATCAGCGATTAGATTGTCTTCCTCAAAAAAGATATTAGGAATAGCTATTTTTGAAAAACGAGGACGCACTTTAATTAGCAATGAGGAAAGCGCTGAAGTTATTGGAGAGGGATTAACTGATGTTTATCATTTATCGAAGGCGGAAACTGACAGGGGACATAAAAACAAAGGTCTTGATTTGATTCTTTTAGGATATGTTATTGAGCAAAGCTTTAATGATCTATCTCTTGTATCTGAGGCTAAAGGTGTTTTGACGGTGTTGCCGAGTAAAGAAGCTTTAAAAGGTAATTATTATGAGAAGCTTGGTTTTCAGCCCGTGGATGAGGAGATGACTGCTTTTGATGCTGGAGTTTTTTCTAGCTCAAGAAATTCACAAGCAATATTAGAAAAAGCTGTATCGAGGATAAAAAAAGAAAGGGCTTCATCAAACATTAAAAGAATGACCATGAAAGATATTATGGAAGACCTTAGAGGGAGGGCAGCGCGATTTTTGGTGAGGTTAGTTTTTCTTGATTTAGACAATACTTTGTTCTCTCCGAATGGATATATTGGCTCGGAAACTCAAAAAGAGGAGAGCGTTAAGATATTGGCCTTAAATATTTTTCTTTCTAAAATTTCTAAAATAATAAAAGCATCCAACAGTAAAAAAGGAAAGTTGGCTGGAAATCTTTTGAGAAATGGTTATCTTAAGGATCTTGCAGACGAAAGTATTAATGAAGCTCAAATGCGCGTGTATCCACAAGGCGACAAGGACGAAGAAAGTATGGCTGATTGCGGATTCTTTGAGTTATCGGAAGGACTTACAAAAAAGGCTTTAGCAGAGCTAGAGAAAGGCGGCGCTAAGATTATTGCTTTTACGGCAAGGCCAGCGCTTAAAGAAAAAGTAACTTTATATGTTTTGAATTCTTTAGGAATTATTAATAAGAAAAGAAAAAAGAAGTATAAAAGTGACTATTTAAAAAATAATCTTATTGTTGATAATGTTATTTTCACATCAGGAGAAGGGAAAATTAAGGTTGATAAATTGAAGGAGCAGATTGACGAGCTTTCTGCTAGAGCAGCTAAAGAGGGAAGTCCAATCGAGCCAGGGCAAATTGTTTTTATAGACGATAAGGACGTCAATACTAACCCTGTTAACAAGGAAAATCTTGGAATAGACATCATGGAGGTTATTACAGATAAAAATCTTAATTATAAGCAAACTTCTTATTTAGAATTTATTGAATTTGCAAAAACAGCAATTAAGGGAGTTCATGAAAAGAAATATGGGCAGGCATTGTGGTATCTGATTAACGCCTATTCTGCGACAGAGACATCGACACAAAAGAAAAAAGTTAAGGCGGAGGCGAGGAGACTTCTTTCCAGGAGCAAAAGAAATTTTGAAGAATTTCAAAAGAAAACAGCTGACAATGAATTGCAGAGAACATGGAGACCAAAAAAGATAAATATAGACATTCCAAAGTCTCTTGAACATTTAACTTTAAAGGGGTTAGAGAGTCTGGTTAATGAGAGATTAGATAGTACACACACTTTTGGAGAAGATGGCGTAGCAAAGGTTTTGCTAGGTAGTTCGATTGGTGTGCGTGCATCTTCAACGATTGTTCGGGTGCCTTCTGAAATTGTTAAGAGATTAGGTTATTTAGAGGAATATCAAGATGTTAAATATGGATTAAGGAGCGGAAAAATAAGTCATCAAGATCAAGCTATGCATGATGCGCTTTATAAGATTCTTACAAAGTACGATATGAAATATCGCGATAAAAAAGAAATTGCACTAAATTTTGCAAGGATGAAACAACCTTCAGCTGAAATTGTGTATGAATGTGGTGTCATCACTGAGCGTCAGTTTAACGCTCTTATAAGTCGTGATTCCTCTCAATTGCTTGATTTAAGCGAGGAAGAACAAGAAGATTTTGTTTCAAGGCTAAAATCTATTATTAAGGATTACGACAAGGGTTTGACTTCTAGCCAAAAAGGAAAAATGCTCAAAAGATTTGTTCCTTTGAGTGTTGTTGATGGGTTTTCTGAGAAATACGATACTTCGCGAGATAGTATCTTGCTTAGTATTTTTAAGCATCCAAACTTTCCCTTTTGGATTCCAAAGTTTACATCAAAAGCACAAGATATTAAAGCTTTAGCAATTCAAGGCAAGACATCTTTCAACCCTATTATTTTATCTGAGCAAGATGTGGCTATGATTAAAGACCAGTGGTTTAAGCCAAATTCTTCAAGAAGAAAGATTGCTTCTACAAAGGATTTAGTGAAGGTGTACACAAGTCAGTATGGTTTTGTTGATGGGAATTCTTCTAACCCTGTTATTTTTACAGAACCTGCCGGTCCGTGTTTTATCGTCACCATTTGGGATTCTGTCAGTAAAACAGGTTTTTTGGTTCATTTGCCTTATTTGCCGGCGTTTCAATTTGTTGATGTTATTCTTGGAAAAATAAGAGCATTTGCTCATGTTCAGGATTTCCATGAGAATTCGTTAGAAGTTAATATTATCGGAGGATGGGGTGCAGAGGGCTATAAAGACTATATTGAAGAATCCTTTAAGGAAAAGCAAAGAAAGGAAGGCAAGAAGTGGATCAAACATGTTGACCGGGAACCGAAAACAACGGAAAAGCGTTCAATCGCTTTAGATGCTTCCACGGGAGAGATTTTTGATGTTGTCGATATCACCGAAGACCCGCAAGCTTTTGCAAAATACAATCAGGGAAGGCGAGATCCGAATCTGTCTTCATTTGTTATTGGGGATTTAAAATCTATTGCAAATGAGAAGGAAATATTAAGGGATGAAGAAGTTGGAAAGATGGCAAGGGAGAAGGCTAAAAAAGCAAGCAGCAGCTCAAGCGTTGGCCGTGCTCAAGCTATGCCGCAGGATATATTAAAAAAAGAAACTACTGGCGGTATCGATCCTAACGCTGATGAAGATAAGTCGCTAAAACTATCTGAAACAGAAAAAGAATATCAGAAGCATTATTCGATTATTGTCCAATGGGCGCAATCTATTTTGGAGAATTATCAGGAGAAATTTGGTGGAAATAAATTAATTTTTATTGGAGCGTCGAGCAAGAGAGCTTGGCAAGCGACTGTGGCACTTAGCGATGCTTATGGAGTCGATAAGAATAATATTATTTATTTAGAACTTCCTCGAAATGTTCTCAAGAAAACAAATTCTCAAGTTATTTTAAGCTATTTAGAGCAAAACAATGCATTTGATAATGATGGGCCAATCGCTATATTTGATAATGCAATTGATACGGGAGGTACGTTAACAGAATTAAACGAGATGATAAAGCAGCGTTTTCCTCAAAGAAAAATAATTAATGATATCATGCGATCATCTGGTCCTCATAGCTTTGTTGATGAAAATCAGGACATGTTGGAAGAAATTAATTTAGCTGCTGTTTTTGCAGAAGATAATAGCTGGATGGCCAAAGACCATAGAAGGCAAACATTAATTGAATATGAGCAAGTGGGTCAAGAAGTGACCCCAGTATTTTTAACATTTGACGCTTTAAATTTGTTTTTATTTTCGATTGAGAAAGATGAGAATATTTTTGAAATTAAACCTGAAGATTTAAGCAAAGAGAATAAAAAGAGTTTACCGTTGGTGCAGAAATTGTTAAGAATTAATGGCGTAAACCCACACTATACTTATGATCCTGCAAATGCGAAGAAAATTCTGGAAGGATTTATTCGAGCGAATTCTGATGGCACAGCTGACAGACAAGATTTAATATTTGATGAGCTAGTGAAAGAAGCAAAGGTGTCTTCGTCAAACATAAAAAGGAGTATTGATTTTGCTAAAACCGCATCGTCAGAAATTAATTTAGAAGATAGAATTGACTTCAGTAGGTTTCAAGAAGATTTTAAGCGTGTTTTTCCGTTGTTAGATTTAAATAATGCCCTTAAAGCGCCACCAGAGGAAGCTCTAAAAGATGAAAAGGAATTATCGAGTCTTAAAACGCAGAATACTAAAAATTATTTAAAGAATCAAGAAGAAGTCCGCATAGATTTCTTGCGATTGATCTTAGATTTCTCTGATAATGAAAATGGTCTTTCAAGAGGGGAATTTCTAAAAAGATTTATAGGTCTCCACAAAACCATGCTTTTAGGGCATTCGGGAGATTCTGTTTATCTTCCTGGGGCATTGGCAATGTATACGCAAGCTTATTTTAAGAATCCCATTTCTTTGAAGGATTTGAATCCTGCTCAAAGGAAAGAATTTGAAGAATATATGGCTGGGAACTTATCAGTTGGTGGGATGGAAGAGATTGTAGAGAATAGACTTTATAATATTTTCTCTTCTGTTGCCAAAGATTTTAAGAAAGGCAAGATGACTTCTGAGGCGTTAAGAAGGTTAAGCGATTTTTATTTTATGTTTATGAATGTTCCTAGCATCGAAGGTTTTTTATTTAAAGCTGGAAATCAGAGTCTTGTTATGAACATGGTTCATGGCGCTCTGCGTTTGTATAAGCTAAAGGGTGGATTTCAGGGTAGTCGATTGGATGAATTCCTTCTTAATGTTAGGATGTTCTATCCTGGTGATTTTAACAGTGATGCAAGAATGAATGCTTTTTTTGAAGGTTTTAAATATTATTTCGCTGAATTTAATTCTGAGCTGTTTGATATTGATGAGGCAATAAAAGAGGCAAAGGTGTCTTCGTCAGATATAAAAAGTGGTACTAGTGTCCCGACAGCGGGTATTGATTTTGAATCTAAAACCGCATCGTCGGATATTGAAATAGAATTTGATGGTGAAATTGAAAACTGGGCAAAACGCCAAATATTAAATGCCCAGAAAAAAGAAAAATTTATTGAGCAGATTATAAATAAGGCTACTGGAAGGAGCGTAGCTGAGGAGGATATTCAGAGAGTAGAATTTATGCTTGTTTCTCCGGGAAGGCGATATAAGCGTTCTTATGCAATGGATGTTAAATTAAAAACAGGCGAGAGCATATTTGCCGTTATTAAATCCTACAAGAAATATCGAAAACAACGTTTTGATAGAGAGCTAGGAGCGCTGAGGGCTATTGGCTCAGAGCATGCGGCAGAATTTTATGGAAGGTGGGTTTTGATTGATGAGAACTTGCTAAAGAATGCTTCTATTGATGAGCATAGCTATATGTTGTTTGCGCAAGAGTGGGTTGGAGGGGTCACTCTTCAGGAATATATTCAACGATTAGAAAGAGATGCTAATCGAGTTAAAAAAATAAAAGAGGCGGTGTATTTGGCGGTGAAAAAATATGCGTTGGCTTACAGAAAGACAAAAGATAAATTTCAGCTTGTAAATATAAGTCCTAAAAATATTATGATTTATAGAGATTTTGATGGGAAAATTACGGCAAAGATTATTGATACGGGGGGGCTGATAGATTATTCTGATCCTGTAAGATGGGTTAAGCAGATAAACGAGAATCTTATTAAGCCGGTGAAAGTTTTTGCAGATAATAAAGATTTTATTGTCAAAGAGGATATCTTTGAAATAATTAGAAATTTTTTGGGAGAAAACTTTGTTGACGTGGATTCCTGGGACTCGGACGTTGGTGGTATTGATTTTAATGCTGAGAATATGAATGTGACGACAACGGGAGAAAGTATTGATTTTAATGTTCCCTTGGATATGCAAGGTGTTGATTTCTCTAATGTCGAAGGTTTCATCCCGATTATCATTAATATCGCACCTGTGACAAATGTTAATTTGATCTTAGGTCTTCAAGAAAAAGACGATATTAAACAATTAAGTTTCGTTTCTGATGATTTTTAAGTTATCCATCCTTTCTTGACAACAAAGCATTTCAGTGCTATATTTTCTTTTAAGAATTAACCTTTAAGCTGATTCTGTGAGATCGGCAAGGAGTTAAAAATGAGCAGAGAAAGTCTATGTCCACTTACCTTAAATCAAGGAAGTGGTTTTCTTTTTAATGAAAATCTAGTATTTATGACCTCGTACGCAAGGCGCGCCGAGGATTTTTTTTGCCTACCTTGGGAGAAACGCAATGACTAATGATTCAAAAATTATGGATAAAGAAACAATTAGGCGATCTTTGATGCGAATCGCACATGAGATTTTAGAAAAGAATAAAGGTAAAGAAAGTCTTTGTCTTGTGGGTATTCGTACTGGTGGAGCTATTTTAGCTAAGCGGATACAAAAGTATATTAAGCAAATTGAAGGCGATGAGGTGCCTCTAGGAATTCTAGATATTACTCTTTACCGTGATGACTTAACACTTGTTGGTGCACAGCCGATTATACGAGAAACATTAATTGATTTTGATTTAACGGGAAAAAAGATTGTTTTGATTGATGATGTTCTTTTCACAGGACGAACGATTCGTGCGGCTTTGGATGCTCTTATTGATTTTGGCCGACCATCGCAGATTCAGCTTGCAGTTTTAATTGATCGTGGTCATAGGGAGCTTCCTATACGAGCTGATTTTGCAGGAAAGAATATTCCGACTTCTATTGATCAAGATGTGCAGGTCGTCTTAAAAGAAATAGATGATAAAGAAGATCAGGTGGTTCTAAAGAAGAGAGGACAAAAATGAGCGGGTGGAATAAAGGCGATCTTTTAGATCTAAAAGATTTAACACGAAAAGATATAGAAACAATTTTGGAAACGGCAAAATCGTTTAAAGAAGTTTCTACTCGTGATGTTAAGAAAGTTCCGGCTCTTCGAGGAAAAACTGTTGTTATGCTTTTTTCTGAACCATCAACGCGAACGCGTGTATCTTTTGAATTAGCTGCAAAACGGCTTTCAGCGGATACTCTTAATGTTAGCGTGAGCGCAAGTTCTTTGTCTAAAGGTGAATCGATTTTGGATATGGCTAAGAATATTGAAGCGATGCATGTGGATATGATTGTTGTTCGTCATAAAAGTTCAGGTGTGCCAAAAGTTTTAGCTGATGCTTTAACGCCGGGTATTATTAATGCGGGTGATGGTTGCCGTGCACATCCGACGCAAGCACTTCTGGACATGTTTACGATTAAAGAAAAGATAGGAAAAATTGAAGGATTAAAGGTTGCGATTATTGGTGATATTTTACATTCACGCGTGGCGCGTTCAAATATTTGTGGTTTGACAAAAATGGGCGCCAAGGTGACTTTATGCGGACCATCAACTTTGATTCCGGCAGGCGTTGAAGATCAAGGAGTTAAAGTAACGCATAATTTAGACGATGTTTTGAAAGATTCTGATGTCTTGATGTGCTTACGTTTGCAAAAAGAAAGACAGCAAGAAAAATATCTTCCATCTGTTCGAGAATATGTGAAGCATTTTGGTTTGAATAAAGAAAAGCTTAAGATGGCTAAGAAGGATGTTGTGATTATGCATCCTGGTCCAGTCAACAGGGGTATTGAGTTGTCTGCCGAAGTTGCCGACGGAGAAAATTCTGTTATTTTAGAGCAGGTGACAAACGGCGTTGCTGTGCGTATGGCTGTTTTATATTTATTATTAGGAAAAAAAGAAAAATAGAGAGGTTAAGCACACATGGTAATTCTTATAAAAAATGCAAATATTGTTAGTGCAAAGGGAATATCAAAAGAGCCACAAGATATTTTAATTGAAAAGGGTGTTATTAAAGAAATTTCTTCAAAGATTCCTTGTGGTGATTATAAGGTTATTGATGCTAAAGATAAGCTTGTTTTGCCAGGATTGATTGATCTTCATTGCCATTTAAGAGAGCCGGGCCAAGAGCACAAAGAAACGCTTGAGACGGGATCAAAGTCTGCTGCCAAAGGTGGATTTACAACTATTTTTTGTATGCCAAATACAAAACCGCCTATTGATAGTGCTAAAATTGTTGAAGGTATTTTAAAAGAAGCAAAGCGCGTTGGTCTTGTTAATATTATTCCTGTTGGTGCTGTGACAAAAGGACAGAAGGGTCAAGAGCTTACGGATATCTTTGAGTTAAAAGAAGCAGGATGTTTGGCGATTAGCGACGATGGAAAATCTGTTTCAAACAGTCAGCTTATGCGTCATGCGCTTGAATATGCCAAGATGGCAGATATTCTTTTAATGGAACATTGTGAAGATCCGACATTTAGTCATGGCGTTATGAATGAAGGTGCATGTTCAACATTGTTAGGTTTAAAAGGTATTCCAGATATTTCCGAAAGCATTATTGTTGGGCGCGATATCGAGCTTGCAAAATATTTGCAGACAAGAATACATTTTTCTCATATCAGTTCTGCTCGCTCTGTTGATCTGATAAGAGGAGCAAAGGCACAAGGTATCGGCGTTACGGCAGAAGCTTGTCCGCATCATTTTTCATTAACAGAAAAAAGCGTAGAATCTTTTGATACAAATACAAAGGTTCATCCTCCTCTTAAGACTCAAGCAGATGTAGATGCGATTAAGCAGGGTCTAAAAGATGGAACAATCGATTGCATCACGACTGATCATGCACCTCACACATCTGAAGAAAAAGAGCTTGAGTTTGATCGTGCTCCGGTTGGAATGATTGGGTTTGAAACGGCATTTGGGTTAGCGGTGAGCGAACTTGTTGAAACAAAAACTTTAACATGGGGCAAGCTTGTTGAGCGCATGGCAATAACACCAGCTAAAATTTCAGGACTTGCTAGCAAAGGAGAAATTGCTCAAGATAAAGATGCAGATATTATTGTCGTTGATCCGAATAAGGAATGGATATTTGAAAAAGACCAAATTGTTTCAAAATCAAAGAATTCACCTTTTATCGGAAGAACGTTAAAGGGTTTGGTGGAAACAACAATTTGTGCAGGAAAAATTGTTTATCAGGTAAAATAAAATTATGAAAAATCAGAAAATTACAATATCTGTCATCGGAAGTCATGATATGACTATCGAAGTGGAGGAGATTGCCCACAAGATAGGAATATTTATAGCTGAAATGGATGCAGTACTGGTTTGTGGAGGACTTGGGGGAGCAATGGAGGCGGCTTCAAAGGGTGCAAAAGAAGCTGGAGGAACGACAATAGGGATTTTACCGGGTAAGGAAAAGCAGGATGCAAATCCTTATATTGATATTGCGCTTCCAACATCTATGGGATATTCGCGAAATTGCATGGTGGCATGTTCAGCCGATGTTGTTGTAGCTCTTCCTGGAAGCCATGGGACGAATTGTGAAATTTGTTACGCTCTTGTTTATAAAAGACCTGTGATTGATCTTGGAAATTGGGGAATTGATGGTATGATAAAAGCTGAAAATTTAGAAGATGCTAAGAGCAGAATTCAGTTATGCATCGAAAAGATTAAGCAATCAAGGAGATAGTTTTTATGAAAAAAAGAGTGCGTATTGATAGTCTCATTTTGTGTTCGATTATTGTTGGAACTGGGGTGCTTTATTCGCTGTCAAAAATTTATTCAAAAAGTGTTTTTTCTGATAATATTTTTGATTTTATAGGATTTTTGGTCATGCTTTGTGGGATTTATCTACGCATGGCGGCAAGAGGATATAAGAAAAAATTCTCGCAAGAAGGCCATGGACTTGTCACTGATGGGCTATATTCTTTTGTAAGAAATCCGATGTATTTGGGAAGCTTTTTGATGGGAATGGGATTTTTATTGATTCTTTGGCCTTGGTGGGCATTGCCTTTTTTTGCGATAGCTTTTTATTTTAGATTTAACAAGCAAATTGTTAAAGAAGAAACACATCTTGAGAGTTCTTTTGGCGATGACTATAAAAAGTATTGTAAAAAAACACCAAGAATTTTTCCTACAATTAAAAGTATCCAACATTTAAATCTTCCGAAAACTTTTCCTTTGGATGTTGTTTGGAGTACTAAAGAAAAACGAGGATTATTTTTATGGCCTGTTTTAGGTATTATTCTTGAAACGTTTCAGCAGCAAGTTGTTTTTGGAAAAATGAATTTAGGGCAAACAGTGATGATTGTAGCTTTTTCTGCAGCTTTCTTTGCTGTGAGTTTAAGATTTTTGTATGGTGATGTAAAGCGCTAATATAGATATTATGCTTAAAAATCAATATCAATTAAAAATTATCTCAAATGAAAGATTAACAAAGAATCTTTACCATCTTGTTTTAGCTGGTGGCCATATGGCTAAAAAAGTTAAGTCTGGACAGTTTGTGCATTTGCGAACAACTGATGGAGGAAAACCTTTCTTCCGTCGACCTTTTAGTATCTTTCGTGCGAAGAAGGCTATTGAAATTTTATATGATGTTGTTGGTCAAGGAACAAAAATTTTATCTAAAAAAAGCAAGGGTAGTTTTGTGGATTGCATTGGTCCATTGGGTGCCTCTTTTTGCATGCCGCCAAAAGGAATTAAGAAAGTTGTTATGATTGCAGGCGGAGTTGGCGTTGCTCCTTTTTTAGCGTTATCAGATTCTTTGAAAAATAAAAAATACGAGATGATTCTTTTGTACGGAGGAAGAAACAAAGATTATGTTTTTAATTTAAAGGAATTTAAGAAAAATGGATGCCGTGTTTATATTTCAACAGATGATGGTAGCGTTGGTATG
The DNA here is from genome assembly GCA_964648665.1 of uncultured Planctomycetales bacterium. Taxonomy (GTDB): domain Bacteria; phylum Omnitrophota; class Gorgyraeia; order Zapsychrales; family Aceulaceae; genus Aceula. The sequence continues at coordinate 15,507 of CAZYOA010000003.1, forward strand.
AAGGGAAGAGTTTCAAATTTATTTCCTAAAGTAAAAGGAAAGTCAGATGAGACTTTTATTTATACGTGTGGCCCAAAACTAATGATGAAGGCCGTGCAAAGTTTTGCAGAAAAACAAAATATTTTAGGGCAAGCGTCATTAGAAGAAGTTATGGCTTGCGGTATCGGCACATGTTTAGGTTGTGCAACAAAAACAAAAAGTGGATATAAAACTGTTTGTAAAGATGGCCCAGTTTTTAATATCGAAGAAATCGTATTTGATTAAGTTGGAGAAGAAAATATGCCTCATGTTTTATATCTTTTAGTTGGGTTGATTGGCGGAATTTTTAGTGGAATCTTTGGTATCGGAGGGGGAGCCATCATGATTCCAGCCCTTGTTTATATCTTTGGTCTTACACAACATCAGGCTCAAGGAACATGTTTAGCTATTTTGCTTCCACCTATTGGTATTTTAGCGGCCATGAAATATCATCAGCACGGACATATCAATTGGGTTATTGCAGGTTTTATAGCGCTGGGATTTGTTTTTGGGGCATATTTTGGAGCAGATTGGGTTCAATCTGTGCCTGGACCTCAGCTGAAGAAAGCTTTTGGATTGTTCCTGATTGTACTTGGACTTAAAATGATTCTTTTAAAATAAAATATGAAAAATCTTTCAATTAAAATTGGTAATGTAACTTTTCAGAATCCTGTTACGGTGGCTTCAGGCACGTTTGGATACTTGGAAGAATATTATAAATTAAGTGATGTTAAAAAACTTGGATGCATTGTTCCAAAGACAATTACATTAAATGCGAAAGAAGGCAATCCTGCCCCTCGGATTGTTGAAACTTCGTCAGGGATGATTAATGCTATTGGTATTGAGAATTTGGGAGCAGATTATTTTCTTAGAGAGAAGTTGCCAAAACTTCTGAAATTAAAAGTTCCGATTGTTGTAAGTATCTCAGCAGTCTCGAATAAAGAATTTGTAATGTTGGCAAAAAAGCTAGATAGCGTCAAATCGATTAAAGCTATTGAGCTTAATTTGTCGTGTCCCAATCTTAAGAATAAGAAATTGATCGCTCAAGATGTGGCAGCGACTCGTCAAGTTGTTCGATTGGTTAAAAAAGCGATTCATAAACCTGTTATTGTAAAATTAACGCCAAATGTTACGGATATTTCTGAAATTGCAAAAGCTGCCGAACAGTCAGGCGCGGATGCTGTGAGTCTTGTGAATACGTTTATGGCAACGGCAATTGATATTCATAAAAAGGAATTTATTTTAGGAAATAAAGTTGGAGGTTTGAGCGGACCTGCGATCAAGCCTATTGCTCTTAAAATGGTTTATGATGTGGCTAAAAAAGTTAAAATTCCTATTATTGCAATGGGTGGAATTGCGACAGCGCAAGATGCTTTAGAGTTTATTATTGCAGGGGCATCAATGGTTGCCGTCGGCACAGCAAGTTTTATTGATCCTAATGCACCTTTAGATGTCTTAAAGGGCATTGCTTCTTATATGAAAAAGAATAAAATTAAATCCATCAAACAATTAATCGGAAGCATTAATGACTAGTGACGTGAATACGAAAATAAAAAAACCAAAGCTTATCGTTGCCCTTGATGTTAGGACCTTAGAAGAGGCACGTAATTTGATTGAAATATTATCTCCTGCGGTTGATATCTTTAAAATTGGTAGCCAGCTTTTTACATCATGTGGCCCTGCAGCTGTTCGCTATGTTCAGGCTTATGAAAAAGAAGTTTTTTTAGATCTTAAATATCATGATATTCCAAATACAGTTGCAAATGCCGTAGAAGCTGCGACTTATTTGCAGCCATCCGGACATCCAGATATTAAAAATACTCATAAAAGTATTTTGATGTATACACTTCATACTTCAGGCGGTAAAGAAATGCTTGAGAAAGCGGCTTCAACCGTTGAAAAAACTGCTCAAAAATTAAGTATTCGAAAACCTTTAGGATTAGGGATAACAGTCTTGACAAGCGAGGCGAATGGGGATAATATACAAAATCTTGTTGTGCAAAGAGCCCTTTTGGCTAAGGAAGCTGGTTTAGATGGCGTTGTTGCTTCTGCACATGAAGCTGCGCTTATCCGAAAGGAACTTGGAGAAGATTTTGTAATCGTTACACCGGGTATTCGACTTAAAGATGCTGATGCTGGCGATCAAAAGCGGGTGGCCACTCCTTCGTTGGCGGTTTTAAACGGAAGTAATTATTTGGTTGTTGGGCGACCAATTGTTAAGGCCGAAGATCCTCTCGCCTTCGCGCAAAAGATACTTAAAGAAATTCAAAATACCTAAAATATTTTTAGAATCTAGTTTATATTCAAGGGAGAAAATTATGGGAAGACAAGTGCAAGATTTAATCGATAAAATTAAGCAGGAAGGCCTTCAGGCTGCTGATAAGAAATCTCAAGAAATTGAGACTAAGGCGCAAGAAAAAGCAAAAGAAATTGTACAGGCTGCTGAGAAAAAATCTTCTTTGATTATTGAAAAAGCAAAACAAGACGCTCAAAAGCTTGAGGTAAGTGCCAAAACAGCTGTTTCGCAAGCAGGACGTAATGCACTTCTTGATTTAAAGAAGCAAATTCAAACGATTTTAAATAAAATTGTTTTGAAGGAGATTGCAGAAGCTTTGACTTCTGAGGTAGTCGTTGATCTTTTGAAGATAATTATTAAGAATTTTTCTGATCAAAAAAGTGATTCAAGAATTAAAATCGGTCTTAATCCTAAGGATGTTGATAAAGTTTCCAAGGGGTTTATGGAAAAGTTAAAATCTGAAGCAAAAAAGAATATTGAAATTTGCGCTTCTGAAGATATCGCAACAGGCTTTACGATTAGTTTTGATTCAGGCAAGTCTTCTTTTGAATTTACAGATGAAAGCCTTGCGCAATATTTAAGCATTTATCTAAATCCACAAATTGCTGAATTGTTAAAAGACGAAGTAAAATAAATTTTATGAAAACGCCGTATTATTATCTAGTCGCGAGTTTACAAATTCTGGATTTCGAAAAAGAATCAGCGCTTTCTTATCAAGAATTTCTAGACTTATGTCGTGAGCAATTAACGAATAAGGATTTTGAGATTTTATCGAAAGCAACATTGCAATACGATGACCCGAATCCGGTAAATCATGTTTTGGATCGTTGGGCAAAATTTAATCGAAGATTTCGAAACGAATTAGCACGAATTCGAGCAAAAAATAAAGGGCAGGATTCATCTGATTATACTCGGGGAGATCTTTATGTGGATTCGTTTGCTATTGAAGTTTCTCATCGTGCTTTAAAGGCAGATAACCCCTTGGAAGCAGAAAAAATATTAGATCGCTTTAGATGGAAAAAGTTAGAAGAGCTTATTCGGCGAGATGTTTTTCATGTTGAAGTATTGATTGTGTATGCGCTGCAGCTTCAAATTTTAGAGCGGTATAAGCATATCGGTTCTTCTAAGGGAAAAGAAAAATTTGAAGAATACAAACAAAACAAAGTTTTAGAAATGATTTTAAAATAAAATTTGGAGAAAACATATGTCAGATAATTTAAGAAAAGGGCAAGTCATTGGGGTTAACGGTAATATGGTCTCGGTTGAATTTGCTACACAAGCTATGCAAAACGAAGTTGCTTATATCCTTCAAGGAGACCAACGATTAAAATCTGAGGTTATTCGAATCAGAGGAAGACGTGCTGAGCTTCAAGTTTTTGAAGATACCAATGATATTAGAGTTGGAGATGCTGTTGAGTTTTCAGGTGAGCTTTTAAGTGTTGAGCTTGGCCCAGGTCTTTTGGGTCAGGTTTTTGATGGTCTTCAAAATCCTTTGCCGCGATTAGCCGAAAATTATGGATTCTTCTTAAAGCGCGGAGTTTATCTGAATGCTTTAGAAGATGATAAAGAGTGGGATTTTACACCTTTTGTTAAAAAAGGTGATAAGGTTCGGTCAGGTTCAAAAGTTGGATTTGTGCCCGAGAAAATATTCGAACATGCGATCATGGTTCCGTTTTCTTTAAATGGGGAATTAGAAGTTGTCGAGATTAAAGATAAGGGAAAATATAGTGTTAATGATACTGTGGCGAAAGTTAAAGATGCAAATGGGAAAATATATGATGTTGGTATGAAAATTGTTTGGCCTGTGAAAATGCCAATTTGTGCGTATTCAAAGAAATTAAAACCAACAAAGCCTCTTGTTTCAAAGATTCGTATTATTGATACGCTTGTACCGATTGCCGTCGGAGGAACATTTTGTACGCCAGGGCCATTTGGTGCGGGCAAAACTGTTTTGCAGCATTTATTGAGTCGACATGCTGAGGTAGATGTTGTTGTCATTGCTGCTTGTGGTGAACGAGCAGGAGAGGTTGTAGAGGTTTTAAAAACTTTTCCAGAGTTAAAAGATCCGCGCACTGGAAAGAGTTTGATGGATCGAACTATTATTATTTGTAACACAAGCTCAATGCCTGTTGCTGCACGTGAATCGAGTGTTTATACGGCGGTAACCATTGCCGAATATTATCGACAAATGGGATTAAATGTATTTCTTCTTGCAGATTCTACATCGCGTTGGGCGCAGGCTATGCGCGAGATGTCTGGACGCCTTGAAGAAATTCCTGGTGAAGAAGCTTTTCCAGCGTATCTGGAATCACGCATTGCATCATTTTATGAACGAGCCGGAATTGTTCAGCTTCGTGATGGCAAAACAGGTTCAGTTACTATCGGTGGTGCTGTTAGTCCAGCTGGAGGAAATTTTGAAGAACCTGTAACTCAATCAACTTTAAAAGTTGTCGGTGCTTTTCATGGGCTTTCACGGGATCGTGCTAATGCACGAAAATATCCTGCGATTGATCCTTTGCAAAGTTGGAGTAAATATGAAAGTTTTATTGATATTGAAAAAACACAAAAAGGTGTCAATATTTTAAAGCGGAGTGATCAGATTGATCAAATGATGAAAGTTATCGGCGAGGAAGGAACCACACTTGATGATTTTGTAGATTATCTTAAGGGCGACTTTTTTGATTCTGTTTATCTGCAACAAAATGCATTTGATGAAATTGATGAAGCAACTGCTGAAGATCGACAAAAATATATTTTTGATATTATCGTTAATATTATTGATAAGAAATTTGAATTTCCATCTAAAGAAGATGCCCGCAAATTCTTTTTGGATTTACGGCAGAAATTTATCAACTGGAATACGAAAGAATTTGAGTCGGATGAATTTAAAAAACTTGAAAAAGATGTTTTAGATCAAATACAAGTGACAGAGGTGGCAAAAAATGCATAAAGTTTATAATGAAATTATTCAAATCGCTGGAGATGTTATTACCGTCGAGGCTAAAGGCGTTGGATACAATGAACTTGCCGAAGTTCAAACTCAAGGTGGCGCTTCTTTGGCACAGGTTATTCGTCTTGATGGCGATCGAGTATCTTTGCAGGTTTTAGCTGGAAGTCGCGGAATTTCTACAAATGATAAGGTGCGGTTTTTGAAACATCCAATGCAAGTATCTTTTTCTGGAAATCTTTTAGGGCGAATCTTTACTGGAAGCGGAGAACCGCGTGATAATGGACCTGCGCTTGTAGAGAATATGATTAATATTGGAGGGCCTTCTGTCAATCCAGCAAAACGTATTATTCCAAAGAATATGATTCGTACCGGTATCCCGATGATTGATGTTTTTAATTCTTTAGTTGAGTCTCAAAAGCTGCCTATCTTTTCTTCTGCAGGCGAGCCATATAATTTGCTTTTGGCGCGCATTGCTATGCAGGCTGAAGTTGATATGATTATTTTAGGAGGAATGGGTTTAAAGCATGATGACTATTTGTTTTTTAGAGAGACGCTTGAAAAACACGGCGCATTATCTAAATCAATTTTATTTGTGCATACTGCATCAGATCCAACCGTAGAATGTCTTTTGGTTCCGGATATGTGCTTGGCTGTTGCAGAGCAATTTGCACTTGAGGGTAAGCGCGTTTTAGTCCTTTTATCGGATATGACAAATTTTGCTGATGCATTAAAAGAAATCGCAATTACCATGGAGCAGATTCCGTCTAATAGAGGATATCCTGGTGATTTGTATAGTCAGCTAGCTAAGCGTTATGAAAAAGCGGTTGATTTTGATGATGCTGGATCGATTACAGTTTTGGCTGTTACAACAATGCCTGGAGATGATGTTACGCATCCGGTGCCTGACAATACAGGATATATTACAGAAGGACAGTTTTATTTAAAAGGTGGACGAATTGAGCCTTTTGGATCGTTAAGTCGATTAAAGCAGCAGGTTAATGGCGATACGCGTGATGATCATCGAACAATTATGGATCGCATGATTCAGTTTTATGCTGACTATAAAGAAACCTTAGAGAAGAAATCTATGGGTTTTCAAATGAGTGGCTGGGATGAAAAGCTTTTGAAATATGGAGATCGTTTCGAAAAAGAATTAATGGATTTGTCTGTTAATATTTCTTTAGAAAAAGCATTAGATTTAGGATGGGAAATTCTATCTAGCACTTTTGATAAATCTGAAATTGGTATCAAGGATGCTTTGATTGAGAAATATTGGCCAAAAGATATTCAAAAGCAAGAAGATGCTAAGAGTCAAAAAGAGGATGAAGGTCCTAAAGAGAACGAAAAAGTAGAAGATAATAAAGAAGATAAAAAATAGCAAATATGGCAAAGATTAAATTAACAAAAAGTGAATTAAAAAAACAGCGTGATGGCCTTGAGCAATTCTCGCATTATCTTCCAACGCTGCAATTAAAAAAACAACAGCTGCAGATAAAGATCTTTGAGATTCGAAGATCGTTACACGAAAAGCAATTGGAATTTGATTCTTTGGAGGGCGATATTGATCAGTGGGTAGGGCTTTTATCTGATCCCGGCATTAATATTGAAAAGTGGATTGTTCCAAAGAATATTGAAACATCGATACATAATATTGCGGGTGCAGATATTCCTGTCTTTGAAAAGGTTGATTTTGAAAAAGAAGACTATGATTTTTATACAATGCCGTTTTGGGTCGATCAGGCGACGGAATCTATTTCAAAGTTTTTTTCTTTGTTGATTGAGATTGAAATTATTAAAAAGCAAATTGAAATTTTGCAAAAAGAATTGATGACGACAACGCAGAGAGTAAATTTATTTGAAAAAGTTAAGATTCCTGAATGTTTAGAAAATATTCGAAAAATTAGAATTTATTTAGGTGATCAACAATCAAATGCTGTTGGTGTGAGTAAGGTTGCTAAAAAGAAGATTGAGCAGGCTGTTTTAGCGGAGATGGGCACATGATTGTTCCAATGAAAAAGATATCTGTTGTTATTCAGGCGAAAGATGCTGAACATGCATTGATAGACTTGCGTGATATTGGTGTTGTGCATATTCAGCACGAGCATCCGCCGGAAAGTTCTAACGCTGGTGACAGAAAAGAAGAGATCCGAAAGCTTGAAGATGCTATTATTTTCTTAGAAGGGCAAGGAGCTGCACATGTCGCACAAGGTTCTGGGCGCTGTGAGATGATCGAACGCATTACAGGATGCCTTCATCAGATTTGTCAGCTTGAAGACGATATGGCAAAGCGCCATGCCTTGATTAGCCAATGGGAATCTTGGGGCAATTTTAGTCCAGAGGATTTAAGAACTTTCTCTCATCATGGACTCTGTGTAGGACTTTTTAAGATTCCAGTTCATGAGTTAGAAAATTTGAAGGAAGATGTAGTTTGTGAAAAGATTTTTGTTAAGGATAAAATTGCTCGCTGTCTTGTGATATGTACGGAAAAGAAATCTTTTGGTTTTCCTGAGGTTCATTTGCCTGTGATGAGTGTTGAAGAAATGAAAGCTCTTCAAGATCAAGAAGCAAAGAAAATCCAGAATGTTAAAAATGAGCTTAAAAGATATCATTCTTGTTTAAATAGTTTTAAGCATATTCTGCTGGAAAAAAAGTCTGATCTTAGGCTTCAGGAAGCGTTAGCGGGAATGGGAAAAGACGAGGCGCTTTCATATCTTGTTGGTTTTTGTCCTTCTAAGATGTGCGTAAAGCTTAAGAATGCAGCTCAAAAAGAAAAATGGGCACTCGTCATCGAAGAGCCATCCGATGATGATAAGATTCCAACACTTTTAAGAAATCCAAAATGGGTTGATATGATTAAGCCTGTTTTTTCAATGATGAATATTCTGCCTGGGTATAAGGAATTCGATATTAGTGTTTTCTTTTTGGTATTTTTATCGATCTTCTTTGGTATTTTGATAGGCGACGCAGGGTATGGGGCGATTTTCTTTTTGGCTACTTTATTTGCTCATATTAAGCTAAATCAGAAAATGAAAGACAAGGCACCTTTATTTTTGATGTATGTTTTAAGTACTTGTGCGATTGTCTGGGGGCTTTTGACCGGGACTATTTTTGGGCAGGCTTGGATTGAAGGAATTTTTAATCCATTGTTGCCTTGGTTAAGAAATGATGAAAACGTGCAAAAGCTTTGTTTTTTAATCGGTACGATTCACTTAAGTATTGCACATGTTTGGCGCGGAATTATCAAAATGCCGTCGGTAGCAGCATTAGCTGAAGTAGGCTGGATTTTAATTCTTTTGGGAATGTACCATGTCGCCAATATGTTTATTTTAGGAAAAGCATTGCCTTCTTTTGCGCCATTCGTTTTTATAGGAGGAGCAGTTTTGATCATTTTTTTTAGTCAGCCGAAGAAGAATATTTTAAAGGGTGTTGGAGCAGGTTTAGGCGAGCTTTTGATGAAAATTGTCAATATGTTCACGGACATTGTTTCGTATATTCGTTTGTTTGCAGTAGGATTGGCAACCGTGGCTGTCGCTGATGTCGCTAATCAAATGGCTTTAGAAGTTGGGTTTGGTAGCTTTGGTGCAGGTTGCGTGACATCACTTATTCTGGTGTTTGGTCACCTTCTTAATATTATTTTAGGCGCTATGGCGATTTTAGTTCATGGTATACGTTTAAACGTTTTAGAATTTTCAAGTCATTTGAATATGGAGTGGGCAGGGATTGAGTATAATCCATTTCGAAAGGCTGGAGATATTAAGAATTAAAAGTTATTTACTAGGGAGGTAAAAAATGGAACATGGAGTATTGGTGCAATTTCAGGATTTTGGGGCTGCTGCCGCTTTAGCATTAGCTGCGGTTGGTTCTGCTTTAGGAACAGGTGCTGCTGGCATGGCCGCAGTAGGTGCTTGGAAAAAATGTTTTGCCCAAAGTAAGGCTGCACCGTTTATTTTAACAGTTTTTGTGGGTGCGCCGCTTTCGCAAACTATTTATGGCTTGATTGTTATGAATACTATTGTTGATGCTATTTCTAAGGGAAGTTATCTTTGGGGATTAGGCGTTTTTGGTGGCATAGCTATGGGCATGTCAGCTTGGATGCAGGGAAAAGCAGGAGCAGCAGCTGCTGATGCTATGGCTGAAACAGGTAAAGGATTTGGAAATTATTTAATCGTTTTAGGGGTTATCGAGACTGTAGCGCTTTTTGTGATGGCGTTTCTTAGAATGGCTGCTGGAAAAATAATAGGATAAATGAGCAGTTAAGCTGATGTGGATTTCCTCTTTTAAAAGAGGGTTGACACAAAATTAGTTTTATTGTAATATACGCTTCTCTTATGGGCGATTAGCTCAGTTGGTTAGAGCATCTGATTTACATTCAGAGGGTCGAGGGTTCGAGTCCTTCATTGCCCACCATTTTATTATTTGTTCTTTTTTTAGAAGTTCATGGACCCGTGGTGTAGCTTGGTTAACATGTCAGATTGTCGATCTGAAGATCGCGAGTTCAAATCTCGTCGGGTCCGCCATATAATAAAAAGCACTTGTCTTATTTAGGACAGGTGCTTTTTGTTTTGTATGCATAGAGTAATTATTAGAAATTTTCTATTATTTTTTGTTGAGCTTTTAGACGTATGATAAAATGAGTTAAGAATTTTAAATTCATTTTATTATAAGAAATTTTTATAACTAGAAATAAAAGAGGTGATTTTATGATAAGAAAAAGAAATCAAATTCTAGGATTTTCTATTGTAACGTTTATTTCTGGCATAGTTATTGGAATTCTTATTTTATATTGGCAGTCTGTCTAGAAAAGCTTTGCCGAGGCTTCGGATAGAAGTAGTGAAAGCAAATGATGATCTGGCTCAGAGTATCTTAAGAACATTGGCAACAGCGTCAGAAACTTATTATCAAGTTCATGAAGAGTATCCAGCCACATGTTCTGAGTTAATCTATGCGAGTCCTCCTTTTTTGAACGAGGATTACTGCGATCTTGAAAAGAATGGATATTGTTATTCTTGCAATTTTAGCAGAGAAGGATATTTATTTATAGCTACACCTTTAGAAAAAGAAACAACGGGGTCAGCTGTCTATACAATAAAAACTGGTGGTTTTCTGGATTAGGAATTTGAATAAAAAGAAGAATTAGTGTTCTTGAAAAAAGGCTTCTCAGGAGAGGAGCTCTTTTTGTGTGCATAGAGGAGTTTTCTTATTTTGAGCTTGCAAGCGAAGCTACGAGCGACTAAGTGTAAACGAGGGAATACCTGAACGGAAGTGAAAGTGTTAAATCTTAAATTCTAAGATTTCTGATTGAGATAAATTTGCACTTATGATTTACGTTACTATTGTTTTGTAATTCATGTATTCATTCGTCTCGTCGGGTTTGCTATACGAGAAAAGGGCTCCTCATATGAGGAGCCCTTTAATTAGAATCTATTTGTTTTATAGAAGGGAACATAAGTGAGAGCGGCAAAGAAAAGGGAAATGATATTAGTGAAAACTTTAATGAATATTCTTTGTTAATCGCTGCTCCTAGATAGTTTGATAAAAAGGATGTCTGCGATGAAGACAGCGAAAAGATACCGTGAATCTGATTTTGCTATTTTATTTATATTTTATTATATTATTACTTGTTGAAGGATAATAATTTTTAGAGTTTTTTAAAGCGGTGTGCTAAAATATTTAAAAAGGAGGGATATAATGAAAGGTAAAAAAAGATGGATTTTTGTGATGTTAGTTGTTTTGATTTTTTCTTTTTGTTCGAAAGGATTTAGCTTAGTTTTTGAAAAATGTTTAAGCGGAAATTGTCAAGATGGATATGGAAAAGCACGATTTTCTCGAGGATCAACTTATGAAGGTCAATGGAAGAATGGAGCCATGGAAGGGGATGGAGTTTATTTATACGAAAAGGGTAATTCGGGGAAGAAATATAAAGGAGAATTTAAGAAGGGGCATTTTGAGGGTGAAGGAAAATTTTGGAGTGTTGATGGTAGTAGGTTTGTAGGTGAATGGAAGAGGGGACAGCAAGTCAAAGGGACATTTTATTATAAAAATGGTAAAGTGAGAAAGTGTACTGGTGAGTGGAAGGGGCCTTATCTTCATGGCAAGGGAGCTTGTTGGTATAAAAATGGTAAGAAAAAAGAAGGTTTTTGGAAAAAAGGAAAATATAAAGGAAAGAGTTATTAATGGATGGATGTAGCGGTATATAAAAAAATTTTGTTATGTTTGTTTCTTTTGATTATTTTATTTAGAGCAGCGGCGATGATTTTGGTAAACTGAAAGAAATTAAGAAAAAGGTGGAAGGACGCGATGAAAAAGATTTATGAGAAAGAAGTAGAGAGGAAGTTTAAATAATTCTAATAATTCAAATCGTTTCTAGATAATTTATCGTTGTCTTTTTAGAATTCTTACCCCATGAGGCCAGGCCCATCCTGGTTCAGCATTCCAATCGCCAAAAGTTTTAACAACAATAAAATTTTTATCAATATATTCTTTTAATAGTGGACAGTAGGTTTTCCCGAATGTTCCAAGCCCGGATTCGTGAGAATCGCGGCGGCTTGAGAGAACAATAAAACGAACATGATTTTTCTTTAGATTAGAGATAATTTGTTTTTCTTGAGATTGTGGAATGTTTAGATAGTCAAAGAATATGAGCTCTCTAGTCGGGCTTTTTTTATTTGTTAAGAAATAATAAATGCAGTCGTACGGTAAAGCTAAAAATGTTTCGTTGTTTTTTAAATTATTTTTAAGGTAGTGAGAGGTGGCGGTAATGGTGTTTAGCCAAATTGGTGGATTTTGAACATAGACTTCTGTTTTATTGAATTTGAAAAGATGATTGTTATTTTTATATAGAGAAATAACATTGTGTTGTTTTACTGAACTTGTTAAGGCGACAGTAATGAAAACAATATAGAGAAATATTTTAATTATTGTTTTAAGATTTTTAGTTGCGTATCCGATTGCCGTAAAGATAAAAAGCATTTGAAAGGGATTGATCCAGAAAATTCGATAAGATATTGAGCTTATCATAAATTCATGTAATCCAGAAAATATGAATAATGCTAGAGATAGGAAGAATAAAAAGTATTTTTTTGTTTCTTGTTTATTTGTATTCTTGATCATTGTTTGAGCGGATCGGAGAAAGCAAAGAATTGCAATGATTGAAAAGATAATTGTTATGTGAGATTTTAGAATGCTTTGTTTGATAAATAGGATAAGCATGGTCAAAGAGGATTGAATGTTTGCTTGAGTTTGGTCGTATCCAGGAAAATATGGAAAGCACTGTTTTAGAGCGTAACCTGGAAGATCTTTAGTGAGAATCCAATAAGTGAAGGTGGATATAGCAAGAATAGCAAAGAAGGAAATTGTATAAAGTTTTTTATGTGCGATCTTCTTTTCTTTAACAAAATCAATCATTAAGAATGAAAGTAGGGCTGAAAGAAGATAGAAAAGTCCCATATTGGCTTTAATAAGAAAAATGATTAAGACTGATAGCAGAGAGGCGTAAACATATTCTTTCTTGGAATGTTGAATGTATTTCGCGATGAAGAACATGCATAAAATGGAAAATAAAATGACTCCGATGTGATTGTAAGTATGAAAGAAACTCGGGCGGAAAGACCAAAACCAGATCGTAGATGCTAATCCCATAAGAGGTGAGGCAAAAAGACAAATTGTTAAATAAAAAAGAACACCGCAAGCTAAAGTAAGAAATATTTTTGCCATTAAAATGTTTTGAATACTTATTCCAAAAATCTTAAAGACGGTAGCATAAAAGTATGGCATGGCTGGTCCATAAACCCACCAATAGTCTTGATAGGGGGCTGATCCTTGAAGTGTTGCTTGAGCAACATAGAGATCGCGTCCATGGTCACCTTGTGCAATAACGGGCTGAAAATTACTGTATGGCATGAATATAAAGATGCCGATGGAAATTGTAAGAATTAAAAACAGAAGTTTCTGATTTTTAGATAAGAAATTAAATATGGAATGTATTTTAGTCATAGTGGGTAAGAAGTTCTCTATAAATCTGCATTCAATGTATCATTCATAAGCTTATCGTTCAAGAGCTTTTCGAAACAAAGTTGTTGTGGTAGAATATCTCATAATTTAGTAGGATATTTTATAGAATTTAAAATAAATCCCGTTTTGCTTTAAAGCGCTCCTGGGATAAATTCGCGTAAGTGACTTAGCGCTTCCTTTTGTTGCGTAAGTCATGCGCTCACTTAATAGGAGGAAATACTTATGATTAGTTTTAAAGATTTTCAAGGCCTCGAGCTTGTTGTAGCTCAGATTAAAGAAGTCAAAAAGCATCCTAATGCAGATAAGCTTTATGTGCTTAAGATCGATACAGGAAAAGAAGAAAAGCAAATTGTCGCTGGGATAAGAAATGGATATGCTAAAGAAGCGCTTTTGGGGAGGAAGGTTATTGTTGTTAACAATCTTGAGCCTGTTGTTTTAAGAGGAGAAGAGTCTAGCGGAATGCTTTTGGCGGCTTCGGATGATAATGGCCCATCGTTGCTGTCTCCGGATAGAGATGTGAAGATTGGAAGCAGAGTTAAATAAGAGAGGTTTTGATGGTTGAAAGCAAAAGATTTAAGATATTAACTAAAGGCAATGCTGATATTTTAGATATTACACCAGAAGTTCAATCTAATTTAGATGCGACTAAAATAACAAATGGCATTATTAACATTAGTGTTATCGGATCAACGGGAGCGCTAACAACATGTGAATTTGAGCCTGGGTTGAAAGCAGATCTAAAAGATTTTTTTGATAAGATTATTCCTCAGGGAAATTATAAGCACGATCAAGCTTGGGGTGATGGTAACGGACATTCACACCTAAGAGCATCTTTGGTTGGTTCATCTTTAACGATTCCTTTTGAGAATAAAAAGCTTATTTTAGGTACATGGCAGCAAATTATTTTCTTAGATTTTGATAATCGAAAAAGAAACAGAGAAATTGTTTTACAGTTCTTAGGTGAATAAATGGAGAATTTAATTTTGAATCAATTTGTTGATCAAGAGACTTGCCTGGCGTGCAAGGGATGTTGTCGCTTTAAAGAAGAAAGAAGTTTATGGCGACCTCGACTTTTAGAATCGGAGATTCAAGGCATAGCTCAAGAATTTGTTGATAAGGATTTCCGCATCAAAGCGATTGTTTCTAAAGGGAAAAATATTTGTAGTTTTTTAGACGAGGAAAAACATTATTGCCAGATTTATTCGAAACGTCCTTTTGAATGCGCGCTATATCCGTTTATGGTGATCAAAAAGCAGGAGGGCTTCTTTGTTGCTATGCATTTGGCGTGTCCTGCGATTCAAGAAAAGCGAGAGTCGAAAGAATTTGATAGTTATCTTAGTGAGCTTAAAATTTTCTTTTGTAGTATTCAAAACAAGGAAGAGTTGAAGAAGATGGCAACAATTTATTCTGATTCAAGCAAAGAATTAGAGATTCTTTTTTCGATCTTAGAAGATGACAGTTGACCTTTTAGAAAAAAGAAAAGTTTTTGATCGGTTTTTAAATCAAACAAAATCTGATTTAAGTTCGTATTCATTTGTTAATCTTTTTGTGTGGCGGGATTTTTTTAATTTTGATTTTGATATCATTGATGATCATCTTTGCGTTTTTGCTAATAATGATTTAGGAAGTTTTTTGTATTTGCCGCCTTTGGGAAAAAGTTATTCATGTGAAATTATTCATCGTTGCTTTCAAGAGCTCATGACGAGAAACGGTGGAAAAGGGATTTCGCGAATTGAGAATGTTGAGAAAAAAGATTTAGATCTCTTTGATGATAAAGATTTTATAAAGTTTGAGAAGTCGAAGGAAACGATTTACAAGAGAGAAGATATTGCAGGATTAAAGGGAAATTGTTTTAAATCCAAAAGATCTTCTTATAATCATTTTTTAAAGAATCATAACTTTAAGTTTCATTCTTATGAAGAATCTATGGAGAGCGATTGTTTAAGTCTTTATAAGCGTTGGGCGATTGAGAGAAAGAAAGACAATGATGATTTTATTTATCATCAAATGATCGATGACAGTGCTTTTGCTTTAAAGCAAAGTTTAGAGTATTATCAATTGCTTGGTTTAGCTGGAAAGATAATCTATGTGGACGGAGATATTTCGGGATTTACTTTTGGATTTACTCTTAAAGAAGATACGTTTTGTGTCCTTTTTGAAATTACAGATTTAAGTTTTCGTGGAATTTCAACGTATCTTTTTAGTGAATTTTGTAGAAGTGAAGAGGTTAAGCCGT
The DNA here is from genome assembly GCA_964648665.1 of uncultured Planctomycetales bacterium. Lineage (GTDB taxonomy): Bacteria > Omnitrophota > Gorgyraeia > Zapsychrales > Aceulaceae > Aceula. The sequence goes on from CAZYOA010000003.1 coordinate 31,017, forward strand.
TTTTGTTTATAAATGTAATGGATGATTTTGGATTAGATAATATTGGTAAAACAAAATTATCATTTAATCCGGATAAACAAGTTTCAACATATACTATTTCACCAAAGGATTAAAAATGCAGGATGTTTTAGATAAAGAATTTGTTGTTTTTGACGTGGAAACGACAGGGCTTTCTTACCGGGGTGGAGATCGCTTAGTTGAGATTGCAGCACTTAAAATAAGAAACCTAGAGCCAGTGGATCGATTCCACACATTGATTAACCCTGGACGTTCTATTTCTCCGGGGGCATTTGAGGTGAATCGAATCTCAAGCTCAATGCTTATTGATGCTCCGCGAAGCCATGAAATATTGCCGACATTTTTAAATTTTTTAGGGGATGCGATAATTGTTGGGCATAATATTAAATTTGATATAGGTTTTTTAGAAAATGAGCTTGATTTAGCAGGACTTTTGCCTGAGAAGTCCTTTGCTGCTTTGGATACGATTAAGATATCAAAACGAGTTATGCCGCATTTACCGAGATATCCACTTTGGTATGTGGCACGAGCTCTTGGCATTGAGCGCAAACAAATTCATAGAGCAATGGCTGATGTTGAAATGACTTTTGAAGTTTTTGATAAGTTGATTGTTTTGGCAGAAAAACAAAATATTCTTAAGGAGATTATTTCTTGATTAAGATTCTTTCAAAAACATATGATTTTTCTAAAAAAGCTGAAGATATTTTTCTGACTTTTTTAGATGAGTCGATGTTGTTTTTCTTGGATAGCAGTGTAAGCGTTTCAGGGCGAGGTCGTTTTTCTTTTATTGGTTTCAAGCCTTTTGATGTTGTGTGTCAAGACGGTAAAGATGCGCTTGATGTTTTGAAAAGAAAGTTTTATGAACATCAAATTAAAGTTGAAAATAGTTTGGTTCCGTTTTCATGTGGAGCTGTTGGATTCTTAGGGTATGAGCTTGGAAGCGAAGAGGGTAAAACTTCTTTTAAGAAAGAAACAGATTTATCTTTACCGGATTGCTTCTTTGGATTTTATAGTCATGTTATTGCTATTGATCATGAATTGAATAAGCTACATATTATTGCAACTGGAATGCCAGAAAAAAATGATTCGCTAAGAGAGAAAAAAGCTCTTTCGGATTTACAATATATTGAAAAGAAACTAAACGAGAAGTATATTGAGAGCGAAAAAATAACGGATAGCAGCTCGCACGACTTCCTAGAAAGTTTTGATTTTAAAAGCAATTTTACAAAAAGTCAATATTTAGATGTTGTAGATCGCGCACTTGAATATATTAAAGAGGGTGATATTTATCAGGTTAATTTATCACAAAGATTTTTATTTAAAAGAAATTCAGAAAATCCTAAAGACCTTGCTCGCTTGTATATGTTGCTTAGGAAAGTTTCCCCGTCAAGCTTTGGGGCATATTTTGATACGGGTGAATTTCAGGTGATTTCAAGTTCACCAGAAGAGTTTTTAAAAAAAAGAGATATGTATGTTGAGACGAGCCCTATGAAAGGGACACGGCCGCGATCACAAAGCTTAATTGATGATGAAATTTTCAGAAGAGAACTTTTGCAAAGCACAAAAGAAAAGGCAGAACTTTTGATGGTTACTGATCTTGAACGTAATGATCTTGGAAAAGTATGTATTCCTGGTTCTGTGCGAGTTCGATTAATGAGAACTTTAGAAGAGTATAAAACAGTCTTTCAAACAACTTCAACAGTTGAAGGTCTGCTGGATAAAGATAAAAATGTTTTTGATGTTTTGAGCGCATGTTTTCCATCTGGTTCAGTTACGGGATGTCCAAAAATTCGTGCAATGCAAATCATTAAAGAGCTAGAACCAAATTCGAGAGGACCGTATACCGGATCTTTAGGATATATTGGTTTTGATGAGAATATGGATTTTAATATTTTGATTCGAACTTTAATTGCAAAGAAAGATATGCTTTCGTTTCATGTTGGTGGAGGCATTGTTGCAGATTCTATTGCCGAGAACGAATATTACGAAACACTTTTAAAAGCAGTTGCTCTTCAAAAAAGCATTATGAGTATATTTCTTCAGGAATCAGGAGCAAGGTAAATGGAAAAGAAAGTTATTTTCTTAGATGGATTGATGATTCCTGCAACACAAGCATGGGTAAAGATGTTGTCACCGGGAATTCTTTCTGGAGCAGGTGTTTTTGAAACAATGCGTTCTTACAAGGGTGAAATTTTTGCTCTTAAACAACATCTGCAGAGATTGTATGATGGTTTAAAGATTCTAAAGATTCAGCCTCCGTGTTTGCGAAAAGAAATGATTTCTTATTTGAATGAATCGTTAAAAGTTAATAATCTTAAGAATGCACGAATTCGATTGATAGTTTGGACAGCGAAGAAAAAGACGAGGATTTCAATTGCAGCTTTTTCGTATCATCCTCTTTTAAAAGAAAAATATAATCAAGGATTCAAGGCGATCTTTTCAGATATTCGTAGAGATGAAAATGCTATCTCATCAAGAATCAAAACAGTCAATTATTTGCCTCTCTTGATGGCACAGCGCAAAGCTAAAGCGCGCGGTAACGATGAAGCGATCCTTTTAAATAGCCGTGGATTTGTTGTTGAGGGTAGTAAAACCAACATTTTTTACATTAAAGACAAAAAGCTTTATACTCCAGCGCTTAAGAGTGGATGTCTTAATGGAATTACGCGCCAAATTGTATTGAAATTAGCCAAAAAAATGGATTTGCAAGTTAGCGAGCGTTTGATTTTACCAGATAATCTTTTTGAAGCAGATGAGGCTTTTCTAACAAATTCTTTAATTGAGGTTATGCCTTTAACTGTTGCTCAGGGCCAAGTGATTGGATCGGGCAAGGCGGGATCTCTGACCAAGAAAGTTCTAAAGACGTATCGTCAAGAAATTCGCAATAGTTTAGCAAAAAGTTAGAAAGACTTGTTTCTATTTGCTCTTTTTGGCTCTGCGTATATAATATAAGTATAAATTTTACTATTTTACTAAATAAAATATGAAAAAATATCTTTTTTCTTTAATTATTATATTTCTTTTTTCGTCTTTGTCTTTTGGACAAACATCGCCTGAATCGGATGTTGCCAAATCAGAGTTTTTAGATGAATCTATGAAAAATGTTTTTTATTCGTTAAGAAAGAAAGCAGAAATCCTGCTTGATGGAAATAAACGCTTAGGTTTAGAAAATAGCTCTTTGAAAAAGAAGGTTTTGGCTTTTAATCAAGAAATAGATATCTTAAAGGGTCGACAAGATGAAATTCTTGAGAATCCTGTTGATAATGAGAAAGTTGTTAAGAATTTAAATTATCGTATTGAGAATTTAAAGAATAAGATCGGTAATGTTGAGAATCAAATTCTTCTTTTGAATGCTCAAGATCTAAATGATCAAAAATGGATGTTTAAGTTTGAGAAGGAAAATGGAGAATTGAGCGAAGCTTTGTCTACGTTAATGCAAAAAGAGACGCGATTGTCTACAGCAACTAAATTTGATGTGAGCGCTGATGTACGCAAGCTTAATCAAAAGCTTAATAAGCTTAAGCGAAAACTTTTAGCTAGTCAGAATTATGTGAAAAAAGTACAGAAAGAATATCAAGAAAGGCAGAAGATATTATTAACTTTAAAGGCAGCGATTCGAAATTCTTTAAATGATACTTTAAGAGATGATAGCCTTGCAATATTCTCGTCTGAAGATAATGAGATTGTTAAGGAAATTGCTAAGCTTAAAGAAGGTTTCGATAAGACGTGTTTGGGTATTAATCAGTTAATTGAGAAGGCTGAAAACGAGGGGTTGTTTCTTGGTCAAGAGATTAGAAGGAATGACGATAGAGCTTCTTTGGGTTATTTCTTAACTGATTTTCGATATCAAGAACAAAAGCTTTCTTTAGCTGTGGAGCAGCTAAAGTCTGAGGTTGAAGATTTAAAGGATTTTCCTGAGAGAGAAAGAATTGAGAAAGATCAGAAGGTAAGTGAATTGAATCAAGATATTTTAGAGCTTAAAGTTAAAATTGAACAAGCGAAAAAGAAGCGTCATGATATTGTTTGCGCTGAAGAAGATATGTTTTTGGCGCGCATTGAAGGCTTAAAAACCGAAGGCGTCTCATTAAGTAGCCAAATTTTTGATCTTAATATGAAAATTAGAAAAGAAAAGAAGGCAAAGGATTCATTTTCTGGGATTTTGCAGACAATTTCTGAAGTTCCTGCAGAGAAAAAGAGATTTGATAATAATGCTGAATGTAGCGATGCCAGTTGTGAGCGACCTCAACCTATCATTTTTCCAAAATCGGCCTTCAAAATGCCAGAAATTTTAAAATAGCTCCTAATTTTAGCTTGTTTGAATTGATTTGATTTCAGTAGATAAATAGGATAGAATGGTGCAACTTATTCGCCATGCTGGCCTTTAATTTTGATTTGACAAGGAGAAGAAATGAACGAGATTCTAGAGATTTTAGCTAAGGATGCACGCATTAGTCCGGAAGAAATTGCTAAATTGACAGGGCAAACTGTCGTATCGGTTAAGAAAGAGATTAAAAAGTTTGAAAAAGATGGTGTTATTGTTAACTATAAGACTGTAATTAACAAAGATTTAATTATCGATGAGTCTTTATTTGTTCGCGCTTTAATCGAAGTCAGTATTACGCCTAAGAAAGATGTCGGGTTTGATTATATTGCTGAGCGTATTTATAATTTTCCAGAAGTTAAGAGTTGTTATTTGGTATCTGGAACCTATGATCTTTTGGTTGAAGTGGAAGGCCGAAGTGTTCAGACAGTTGCTGGATTTGTGGCTTCAAAGCTATCGGCCATGCCAGATGTCAGAGGAACAACGACTCATTTTCTATTAAAAAAATATAAAGAAGATGGTTTTATCTTAAAGAAGCGAAAGCAAAAACAGAAATTAAATATTTCTTATTAAAAAAGGTTAAGAATCAATGGATATTTCAAAAAAAGTTGAGAAACTTAAACCTTCAGGAATACGTGTCTTTTTTGATCTTGTATTAAACATGAAAGATGTTATTTCTCTTGGTGTAGGTGAACCAGATTTTGTTACGCCTTGGCGCATTCGGGAGAAAGCTGTTTTTTCTCTTGAGCAGGGATATACATCGTATACATCAAATAAGGGCATGGGTGATCTTAGAAAATCAATCGTTCATTTCTTAAATCGTCGCTATAAATTAAATTATGATTTTGAAGAAGAAGTTTTAATTACTGTTGGAGTTAGCGAAGGTCTTGATTTGGCTGTTCGTGCGATTCTAAATCCACTAGATCAGGTGTTGATTCCAGAGCCATGTTATGTTTCTTATGGGGCTGTTGTTGAGCTTGCTGGCGGAAAATCTGTTTTTTTGAAAACAAATGTTAATAATGGATTTAAGATTTCAGCTCAACAAATAGAAAAATCTTGCACTAAAAATACTAAAGCTTTGTTGATTAATTATCCTTGTAATCCAACGGGAGCATCGTATACAAAAAAAGAGCTTCAAGATATTGCACGCGTTGTTAAGAAAAAGGATTTGATTGTTATTAGTGATGAAGTTTATGATGAGCTGACGTATGATTTTGGACATACGCCACTTTCTACTTTAAAAGATATGAAAAACCGTGTTGTTTATTTAAATGGATTTTCTAAAACTTATGCTATGACAGGTTTTCGTTTAGGATGGGCTTGTGGACCAGCTAAGATTATTGCTGCGATGACAAAAATTCATCAGTACACAATGTTGTGTGCGCCGATTACAAGCCAAATGGCAGGCATAGAGGCCTTGCGCGCAGGGCTTTCAGATGTTATGGAAATGAAAAAAGAATATGCTCGTCGTCGGCGATTTGTTGTGAATCGCTTAAATGAAATGGGATTGGATTGTCATACGCCAGATGGCGCTTTTTATGTTTTTCCTTGTATAAGTAAGTTTAACAAAAGTTCTTTAGATTTTGCAAATGACTTATTGAAAAAGAAAAAAGTTGCTTTGGTTCCAGGCGTTGCTTTTGGTGATTGCGCTGAGGGTCATGTAAGAATATCGTATGCATCAAGCTACGAAAATCTTAAAGAAGCTTTAATACGTATTGAGCAGTATTTAAGTAAGTAAATCCTACCGTGTTTAGTATATAAATTGATAAAGAAAGGTGTTATGTTTAAGAAAAATGCGATATTCCTTTTTGGAATGATAATGATGTTGTCTTTATGTTCTTGTCAGGAGCAAGATCGTTTTGGTAAGAATCAAGCAACTCTTCAAGAGGCAAAGATTTTTTCTGAGAAGTCTGAGCAATATTATCAGGATGCGCTTAAGCAATATCAGAAAGTTCTCGAATCTCATCCCGAGCAAGAAGATATTTATTATCAAATAGCTTTGTTGCATCAAAGTCGCGGAGAATACGATAAGGCTGTTGATGTTTTAAGTCAGGTCAAATCCGATCGCTTTAATAAGCTTCGAGCTATTTGTCTTTATCGCTCTGGCCGCTATACAGATGCTTTAGGTGTTTTCGAAAGAATGAATGAGTTTAAAGATGATAAATATTTTTATTATTATGCCTTAACTTGCGAAGAGCATAATTTGCATACAAAAGCTTTGGAGTTGTACAAGAAAATTAAAAGTGATCCTTTTTTATCAAAAGCAAATATGCATATTCAAAGCATTAATGCGCTTAAGGAAAAAACAACGCTTCAAGGGCTTGATGAAGAAATCCAAAACTTGATTTCCAACGCTCCATCTCAAGAAGATTTTCCTCAGGCTGGAGCTGTGATATTGCTTTCTCGAGAGAATGTTGAAATTAAAGAAAATTATTCTGTTGTTTCAGAAGATCATTATTTGATTAAGATTCTCAATGAGCGTGGTAAGCATTTTGGTGAAATCAAGATTCCTTATGACTCGACGTACGGAAAAGTTGAAATTGTTTTTGCGCGTACGATAAAGCCAAATGGAGAGGTTGTTTCTGTGGGATCGAAACATATTCGCGATGTTTCGAGATATCTTAATTTTCCTTTGTACAGTAATGCTCGTGTAAAAATTATTTCTATGCCAGAAGTTGCTATTGGATCAATTTTAGAATATAAGGTTCGATCTACTCAAAGCAAGATGATTGCTAATAATAAATTTAATACATCTTATTTTGTGCAAAATCGAGAACCAATTCAGTATCAGGAATTTAAAGTTACATTGCCCAAAAAAGATCAGTTGCAGACGCGTATTATAAATAAGGAGATGAATCAACAAAACTTTAATTTGAATCCAGAAATTATTCAAGATGAGAAAACGATAACGTATTCTTGGGTTTTTGAAAATGTTGATCAGATTATTCCTGAACCTTTAATGCCACCTGTTTCAGAATCAGCACCAATGATTTTGATGACAACGTTTCAAACGTGGGAAGAAATTTATACGTGGTGGTGGGAGTTAGCTAAAGATAAAATTAAAGTTAATGAAGATATTAAAAAAAAGGTGGCAGAGCTTACAGAGGGGCTAGAGGATTTAAAACAAAAAGCAAAAGCTGTTTATAATTTTTGTGCACGTGATATTCGCTATGTTGGTATTGAATATGGTCAGGCGGGATATGAGCCTCATGATGCGACTGAAATTTTTTCTAATAAATATGGAGATTGTAAAGATCAGGCTATTCTTTTAATTTCGATGTTGAAAGAGGCGGGCATTAAGGCTTATCCTGTTATCATTGGTACGCGTGGCGTTCCACGATTATCTAAAGAATTTCCAGCGCTTTCATTTAATCATTGTATTGCTGTTGCTGAGATAGATGGAGAATATATCTTTCTTGATCCAACAGGAGAAGTTGTTTTGTTTGGTGATTTGCCTACTGGTGATCAAGGGCGAGATGTTTTTGTTTGTTTTGAAGAAAATGGACGCATTTTGTGGATTCCGAAATTTTCATCTGAACATAATAAGATTGTAAGACAAACGCGTTTAATGTTTGATGAGGATGAACAAATTTCAGGATCGCGTCAAGCTGCAACTTCAGGTGTTTTTGATCAGATGCAAAGAGGATGGTTGCGCTATACGATGCCGATTCTCGTTAAAGAATCTTTGCAGGAAAAGATTCAAAGCATTGTTCCGGGATCAAGCTTGATATCGTATGATGTTGAAAACTTAGGGGAAATGCAAAAAGATATTGTGCTTTCGTATCTTTTTAAAGGATCGGATTTCTTTTTAACTGCGGGAAAGACAATGCGTGTTGTTCCTCAGTTGACAAGCATTGATTTAGAAATTGTTTCAAAGGTGAGTCGAGTGTATCCGATTGATTTTGTTGTTCCTCGATATGAGGAAAATATATTTGAAATCATTATTCCGGATAATTACCAAGTGACTTCTCTTCCTGAGTCGATTGTTAGTGATACATTGTGGTATCGCTATGAAAGCATTTATACTCAAGAGGGTAAGAAAATTATTTTAAAAGAAAAAAATACTCTTAAAAAAGAGTCTGTTGATTCGAATGATTATTTTGCATACAAGAAAAGCCTGGAAGAGCTTTCTAAAAAAATTCGGCAAAGTATTATTTTAGAGAAATAACATGAGTCCAAAATCAGAAAATAAAAAGAAAAAAGATGAACAGTTTGAGATTTGTTTTTTCGAAGGTATTTTAAAGGACAGTCCAGATTTCATCGAGGCTTTAATTGCCCTGGGCGATTTATATACTAAGCATAACTTTTATCAAAAAGGATTAGAGGTTGATCAAAAACTTGTTCAGTTAAGACCAGAAGATCCTATTGTTTTGTATAATTTAGCATGCAGCTATTCTCTCGTTGGTCATCTTGAGCGCGCATTTTGCGCGATACAGGTTGCAATTGCGAGAGGGTATGGTGATCTTGATTTTCTTAAAGAAGACGCTGATCTTAAGAACTTAAGAAATTATGCACCATTTCAAGATTTTTTGAGCAATCGAAAAATAGATAAAGCCAAGATTTAATATTTAGAGGGTTTATGAAAAGCTATAAGCAAGAACTTTGGTTTCAGACTGAAAAAAGACGAGGATATATCAATATCACAGATACTGTACAAATTGCGATTGATAAAAGCGGCATCAAAGAGGGCTTGTGTCTTGTTAACGCTATGCATATTACAGCAAGTGTTTTTATCAATGATGATGAGCGTGGTCTTATTGAAGATTTTGATGATTGGCTAGAGAAGCTTGCGCCACATGAGCCAGTTTCAGGTTATCGACATAATACTGGCGAAGATAATGCTGATGGGCACATGAAGCGACAAATCATGGGTCGAGAAGTTGTTGTTGCTGTCACAGAAGGAAAATTAGATTTTGGGCCATGGGAACAAATCTTCTATGGAGAATTTGACGGGCGCAGAAAAAAAAGAGCTTTAATTAAAATTATTGGAGAATAAAGGAGTTTAATCTGATGAGTTTATTAGTTTCAGGAACCGTTGCATTAGACAGCATAAAAACACCTTGTGGTGTGCGTCCGCGCTTGCTAGGCGGATCAGCGTCTCATTTTTGTATGAGTGCGTCATTTTTTACAAAAGTTGCACTTTCCGGTGTTATTGGAAAAGATTTTCCACAAAAATATATTAAATTGTTTCAATCAAAAGATATTGATATGAAATCTTTAGTGCGCAAAGAAGGAAAAACATTTCATTGGAATGGCGAGTATAAAAAAGGTGACTTTAATACAGCGCTTACAAAGTCAACAGTTTTGGGAGTTTTGGCTGGTTTTGAACCGAACATTATAGATGCTCATCAATCGATTCCGAATGTCTTTCTTGCTAATGACGACCCTGAGATACAAGCTAAAGTTCTAAAAGCAGTGAAGATGCCTAGGCTTGTGGGTTTGGATACAATGAATTTATGGATTGAGCATAAGAAAAAACCATTGTTGAAGTTGATCAAGAAAGTTGATTTGTTTGTTGCTAATGATGCAGAGGCGCGCTCTTTAACGCAAGAGAATAATTTGATTAAAGCGGCTAAAGCGCTTCGAAAGCTTGGGCCTAAAATGGTTGTGATTAAAAAAGGTGAGCATGGATTTTTGTTTTATAGCGATGAGATTATGTTTGCATATCCTGCCTATCCCGTCGAGAAAGTTGTTGACCCAACGGGGGCAGGCGATACCTTTGCTGGAGGATTAATGGGTTATTTGAGTCAGTCGAAAACGTTAAGCAAGAAAGCTTTAAAGCAAGCTTTGTGTTACGCTACAGTGATGTCTTCGTTTAACGTTGAAGGGTTTGGCGTCGAGAGAATATCAAAGATTAATAAGAATGATATTAATAAACGAAAGAATGAGTTTTTAAAATTCATTTCATATCAATAAATTATGAACACAAAAGAATTTAAAAAAAGTTTAGAAACAACCGTGCAGATGATTCGAAAAAGTCAGAATATTATTTTGGCTTGTCATATGAATCCAGATGGAGACACGATTGGATCAATGTTAGGTCTTGGGCTAGGATTATCTAAGTTAAAAAAGAAAATAACTTATCTTTGTCCAGATCGAATTCCTAATCGTTATCAAGCGTTGCCTGATGCAAAGAAAGTCAAAAGCCATTGTCGTACGACGGGAGATTTGGCGATTACGCTTGATTGTGCAAGTATTAAACAACTTCCACGCGTCGATCGGTTTTTAAAGCAGTCGAAATATATTATTGAAATTGATCATCATATTTATCGAGATCAATTTGGTGATGTTGAGCTTATTTCTGAAAACGCGTCATCTGTTGGAGAGATTGTCTTTAAGGTGCTGTCTCAGCTAAAAGTAAAGATTGATAAAAAAATCGCTGAATGTCTTTTGACGTCTGCCATTGTTGAGACATCATCGTTTAGTAGCGAGAGTGTAAGCGAGAAAACCTTTGAAGCTTGTGCTGACCTTATTAAGACTGGCGTTGATTTTAATAAGATTTCACAGCGTTATTATTGGCGAAAAAGTTTATCGGCAATGCATTTAACAGGGCTATCATTTTTACGTATTAAAAAAGCAAGAAACAAGAAAGTTGTTTGGTCGATTATCCATAAAGAAGATTTTAAGAAAGTTCATGGTCATCAAGAAGATGTTGATCCTGTGGCTGATGATATGTTGATGACAGAAGAGGCGCAGATTGCATTGTTTTTCAGAGAGATTGAAAACAACATGCTTCGTGTTAGCTTAAGATCGAGAGGGCTTATTGATGTCGGGCACCTAGCTACAGTGTATGGTGGAGGCGGGCATCAAAATGTAGCGAGCTGTCGAATTCATAACACAAAAAAGGCTATTGATAAATTGATCGCACAAGCATCACGCTTGGTGCGCTAAAACGGAGAAGATTTTGATTCAAAAAATAGGACTTGTTGCAGCGATTGTTTTGCCTCTTTGGAATATTCCCTTGATCATTCGTATTGTAAAACGAAAATCATCGAACGATATTAGCCTTCTATGGGCTATTGGTGTTTGGACTTGTTTAATCTTGATGGCACCGTCGGGTTTTGTTTCTGAAGATATTGTTTGGAAAGTGTTTAATATTGTTAATTTAATATTATTTTCTGCTGTGATGATAACAATACTTATTTACCATAAAAGAAATGACTAATATGCCTAAAAAGAAAAGTTTTAAAGCAGGTTTTGTTTCTATCGTTGGAAGGCCTAATGTTGGCAAATCAACACTTTTAAATTCTATTGTCGGCCAAAAGGTTGCGATTGTTTCAAAGATTCCGCAAACGACGCGTAATCAAATTCGAGGTATTTATAACGATGAACGCGGTCAGATTGTTTTTATTGATACTCCTGGATTGGTACGAGGAAGAGATAAGCTGGATCAATTTATGAAACAGGCTTCTTTCGGAACAGTTGGTGATGTTGATTGCGTGATTCATTTAGTCGATGCGAATCGATCTGTTAAAGAAGATGAGCAAATGATTATTGAGAGACTTTGTGACCTGAAGGAACCGTTGATTCTAGGTTTAAATAAAGCAGATCTGAAAATAAAGAAAGTTTCGGAATACGTTGAGGTTTATCAAGAAAAGCTTAGAGATAAGTTTAATGATCAAGAAAAATTTGTTATGTTGCCTTTATCCGGAGAGACAGATTTTAATATTGATAAATTAACGGAAGTGCTTTTTAAATTTCTACCAGAAAGCCCAGCTTTATATCCTGATAATATTGTTTCGGATGTTCCTCAGAGAATTGCGATTTCTGATATTATTCGAGAAAAATTACTTTTGATTCTAAGAGATGAAATACCTTATTCTGTTGCGGTTGAAATTATAATGATTGAACGCAGAAAGAATAAATTAACATACATCGAAGCGGTCATCTTAGTCTTAGAGACAACGCATAAAGAAATTGTGATTGGTAAGAAGGGCAAGAATTTAAAGCAAGTTGGAACCCTTGCGCGCAAAGAGCTAGAAGGCCTTTTAGGTCGACGAGTTTTTATTGATTTGAATGTTAAGATTCGAAAGAAATGGCGTGACAATATTTCTCTTTTGAGGGATTTAGGGTATGGCGGTTAAGGCTTTTACGGCAAAGCAGGCACAGCGTTTAGACAGAATAGCGACTGAAAGAATTGGTATTCCTTCAATTATCTTGATGGAAAATGCAGGGCGCATTACAGCTTTCGAGATTATGTGTAAGCTAAAAACTCCAAAAGGTCATTTTATTTGTATTGTTTGTGGGCCGGGAAACAATGGAGGCGACGGTTTTGTTGCTGCGCGACATCTTCATGCTAGTGGATATAAAATTAAAGTATTTTTAATCGGTAAGGCCAGTAAGCTTAAAAAAGATTCTTTGATTAACTATAGAATCTTAAGGAAATTAAAATGTTCGATTCAAGAGGTTGGCCGGGTAAGTCCTCAGGTTTTAAAAGATTTTAAGAGATCATCGGTTATTGTTGATGCGATCTTTGGCATTGGATTAAATCGGGAAGTTTGCGGATTCTTTAAAGCAATGATTGAATTAATTAATTCATTGGAAAAGTTTGTGATTTGCGTCGATGTTCCTTCAGGCTTGGATGCGACAACAGGATTAATTTTAGGATCGTGTATAAAAGGACAGATGACGGTTACTTTTGCTGTTTTAAAAAAGGGACTGATTAAAAAAGATGGATTAAAGTATTCTGGAAGAATTAAAATTGCTGATATAGGAATTCCAAAACAGGCAGAAAGTAAAGCTTAGGTTTATGGTTCGAAAAGCGCAAGAGAAGAATATTGAACGTATTGTTTGTTTGATTCGAGAAGCAATTAAAGATTTAGATGATCCTTCTGTAACGCTTGTTGGTAAGAAATGGAAAGATCCTTTTTTGGTTCTTATTTCATGTATTTTAAGTTTGCGTACAAAGGATGAAACAACGTTACCGGCATCTTTAAGACTTTTTGATCTTGCTCGAAGCCCAAAGGCAATGCTTGTGTTGACGAACAAGAAAATTGAGAAGACGATTTATCCAGTTGGTTTTTATAAGACAAAAGCGCGTAATATTAGAGGTATTTGTAGAGATATTTTAGAAAAGTTTGATGGTAAGGTTCCAAGCGAGATTGATGATTTGTTAATTTTTAAAGGTGTGGGGCGAAAAACAGCAAATTTGGTTTTGACAGAAGGATATGGTAAGCTTGGCTTATGTGTCGATACGCATGTGCACCGAATATCTAATCGACTTGGATATGTTAAAACAAAGACTGCTGAACAGACTGAAATGGCTTTAAGAGAGAAGCTGCCAAAGAAATTTTGGATAGAGTATAATGCGTTGCTTGTGACATGGGGTCAAAATATTTGTCGGCCTATATCGCCTAGATGTTCAAAATGTGTTATTCAGAAGTTATGCCCTCAAGAAGGGGTTTTAAAAAGTCGTTAATGCGACGGTTAAAAGATTAGGAATTTAGAAAATGGACCTTTTTATCTTTTTTTCAGAAATTTTAGGAAGAAAAGTCATTGATCAAGACAATGTCTGCATTGGGACTCTGTCTGATATTGGAATGAATCTGGGAAAAGACGTTTATCCAAAATCAACCTATTTGGTAGTTAAGAGAGGTTTTTGGGGTAAGCGGTTTGCGCAAGTTTCTTGGGATAAAGTTAAAGAGCTTAATAAAGTTATTAAAATTTCTGGTGATATATCTGAAATTCAGTATCAAAAGCAGCGACCGGTTTATGAGCTTACGCTTTGTTTAGATGTTTTGGATCAGCAAGTTGTTGATATGGATGATCAAAAGGTTGTTCGTGTTAATGATGTTAGTTTCTTAAAAGTTGATAATTATTTATATATGGCGCATGTTGATGTTGGTACTCGGGGGCTTGTACGACGTTTAGGTTGGTCGCAGACAATAGATGGAATGGTAAAAGCATTCTTTCCCAAAAGTGAATATCTCACAAAAGAAGATTTTATTCCCTGGAAAAATACTCAAGTTTTGACGCTGGGCCGAACTAAAAATGTTCTGCGGCTTAATATTGCTAAACAAAAGCTATCTCAAATTCCGTCTGCAGAACTTGCTGAGATTATGGAAGATTTAGATATCTTTGAGAAGTATTCGCTGTTTAAATCTCTTGAGTCTTCTGTTCAGCTAAAAGTTTTCTCTGATCTTTCAACGCCTGAACAAGAAGAAATTGTTGATCAAATGAGTGATCAAGAAGCTGGAAAGCTCTTAGAAAATATTCCTTCAGATGATGCGGTTGACCTTTTGCTTAATCTTCCCAAAGAGAAGATATCGACGCTTATGCGCGTTATGGGCACAAAGAAATCTAAAAAACTTAGAGAGCTTTTAGATTTTGAGAGAGACTCTGCGGGTGGTTTAATGACAACAGAATATTTGTTTTTGCCAAAGAATGCACTTGTTAAAGATGCAATGAAGAAAATTCAAGATAACGTTGAATCGTCGGCAAATATTTATCATATTTATATTATTGATGATCAGCATAAACTTTTAGGGACAACATCGCTCCGAAACTTTATTAATGAAGATTCGTGGACTCCTATATTAGATACATGTTATCCAAAGAAAGTTTTTGTTCGCACTGATGATGGGATGGAAGAAATTGCTCTTCTTTTAGAAAAGTACAAATTTTCTGTTGTTCCTGTTTTAGATGAGCAAGATATTCTAAAAGGTGTTATTACCATCGATGACGTTTTAGAGGAATTGATTTCTATCGCTTGGGGTAAGTACAAGGAAAAATTATAATGCAGTTTGTTGAAAAAATAAAAAATTTAAAATTTGTTAGAAATTTCCTTTTGTTTCTTGCCATTATGGGGCCAGGCATTATTACATCTAATGTTGATAACGATGCTGGTGGCATTGCCACATATTCTTTAGCTGGTGCACATTTTGGATACACACTTCTTTGGTCTTTGATTCCGATTACTCTTGCATTGATTGTTATTCAAGAGATGTGTGCACGCATGGCTGTAGCGACGGGTAAAGGGTTAGCAGATTTGATTCGAGAGAATTTTGGAGTTAAGATCACGTTTCATCTGATGTGGATTCTGCTTGTTGTTAATCTTCTGAATGTTATGGCTGAGTTTGCAGGTGTTGCGGCAAGTCTTGAGATTTTTAATATTAATAAATTTTTTACAGTTCCTTTAGCCGCATTGTTTGTGTGGACTTTGGTCGTGAAGGGAACATATAAAACGGTTGAAAAGATATTCTTAACAGCATGCCTTTTTTATGTCACATATATTTTCTCCGGATTTATTGCAAAACCAGAATGGACAGAGGTGTTTCGTCAAACCATTAGGCCTGAAATTACTTTTGATCTTAAATATTCTGTAATGCTTGTTGGTATTATCGGAACAACAATCGCGCCGTGGATGCAATTTTATCTTCAATCTTCAATTGTCGACAAAGGGATTAGCATCGAACAGTATAAGCATGTTCGCATGGATGTTGTGGGTGGAAGCATTTTAGCTCCAATTGTTGCTTTTTTTATTGTTGTGGCATGTGCTGCAACTTTATTTAAGGCTGGGATTACAATTGAAAGTGCAAAAGATGCTGCTGTTGCTCTTGAGCCGTTAGCTGGAAAATACGCTAAGATATTGTTTTCTTTTGGACTTTTTAATGCGTCTATTTTTGCGGCATCAGTTTTGCCTCTATCGACGGCATATTGTATTTGTGAGGGGATGGGATGGAATGCTGGTGTTGATAAGCGCTTTGAAGAAGCGCCTGAATTTTTTGGTTTGTATACAGCTTTGATTGCTATTGGAGCAGGCGTTGTGTTGATTCCTAACTTTCCTTTATTGAAGATCATGTATTTCTCTCAAGTTGGGAACGGAATCTTGTTGCCATTTATTTTGATATTTATGCTGATTTTGATTAACGATAAAAGCTTGATGGGTGAGTTTACTAATAATCGCGTATTAAATATTTTTACTTGGCTGACTGTTATCGTGATTATTGCACTGACGCTTTTGATGGTAGGTTTTTCTGTCTTTTGTCCGAATCAATTTATTTAAATTGATATTTGTTTGCGCGCGAATGTATTGATAATTGTTTTTGACTATGTTGAAAAAATATAATAATATTAAATAAGGAATAAGACCATGTGTGGATTTAACCCTATTTATGACGTTTGGTAAGAAATGCGGGGAGAATTTTATTGAAGTATTACGCTTCGCAAAATAAGAAATTTAATATAAAAGGTTTTTAAGGAACGATCGAATTTATTTTGAACGTTCCTTATTTTTTTGGGAAATAATAATGATTATAGGATTAACATACGATTCAAAAGAACAATGCCTCGTTTCTGATGATCAGCCTATTGATTTTAATGCAGAATTTGATCCTCAAGATACAATTAATGATATTGTCATGGCGCTTGAGTCTGGCGGGCATGAAGTTAAGAAAATAGGAAATTTTAAAAGTCTTCTTTCTCAGATTGATCCGTTTGCGCTTTTTAAGAAAAATGGGTTAGCTTCGGCGGATTCTGCTGCGCTTTGTAATTTGGGCGTTGATATTGTTTTTAATATTTCTGAAGGTCTTGGTGGCAGAAACCGAGAATCCCAGATTCCGACCTTGCTTGAGTTTTATGAAATTCCTTATATTGGTTCTGATGCGTTAACGATGGGAATTACTCTTGATAAAATGATCGCTAAGAAATGTTTTATAGTGGATAATATTCCAACGGCAAAATCAGTGCTTGCGCATTCATCCGATGATTTAAAAGATTTAAAAGATTTAAAAGGATTGAAATTTCCTTTGATGGTGAAACCTTGCTATGAAGGAACATCGAAAGGAATTACACCTACATCGAAAGTAGGAAATCTTGAGGCGCTTAAAAAGCAAGTCGATTTTGTTGTTAAAGAATATCGTCAACCTGCAATTGTTGAAGAGTTTATAAAGGGAAGAGAGTGTACGGTTGTTGTTTTGGGAAATGATTGTCCAAGGCCGATGCCGATTGTTCAGTATAAGATTGATGATGAGCTTGATGGCGATGGATTTTATACTTCAGAACATGTGCGAAAAGAAAATGTTGAATATATTTGTCCTGCGCAAATTAGTAAAGAGCTGACGCTTAAGCTTCAAGATTTAGCTGTTAAAGTTTATAAAAGTGTTGGATGCCGAGATTTTGGACGAGTGGATTTTCGTATTGATAAAAATGACAATCCGTATGTTCTTGAAATTAATCCTTTGCCGTGTTTAGCAAAAAAAGATACATTCTCTCTTATTGCCAGAGAGATTAATAAGTCTTTTGAAGAAATGATCCTCTGGGTTTTAAACGCAGGAATCAAAAGGCTCAAAATAAACAATAAAACTTCAAGGCTTGCATATGAATCCCATTGAAGAGATGAACAATCAAACCAGCGATAGAGTCCAGGCGTTAAAAGTAAATTTAACGTCTAAAGAGAATCAATTTATAGGTTCTCTTAAGGATGCTGTACCGATTGGTTGGGAAGATTGGACTTGGCAGATTAGTCATCGCATTCGAACCAAAGAAGCTCTCTCTGAGATTGTTAATTTAACTCCTGAAGAAATAAGCGGCATCGAGGGTTGTGGGGAAAAATTAACGATGGCGATACCACCATATTTTGCTTCTCTTATTGATCCCAATGATCCAAACTGTCCGATTCGAAGACAATGTGTTCCTGTTAAAGATGAGCTTATTAAATCAGAGCATGAATTTGAAGATCCTTGCGCAGAGGAAAAGAATTCTCCTGTACCCGGACTTGTCCACAGATATCCTGACCGAGTTTTATTTTTAGTTAGCGAAATGTGCGCGATGTATTGCAGGCATTGTACGCGATCGCGCATGGTTGGCGAAGGGCGACATAAAAGAAAAACATCGCATTATGAAGATGCTTATCGTTATATTCGATTAAATAAGAAAATTCGAGATGTTTTAATCTCCGGTGGCGATCCTTTGATGTTAGGCGATGAAACGCTTGAAGATATTATTAAAAATATTAAAGCAATCCCTCATGTTGAGATTGTACGCATCGGTACAAGAGCTCCGGTTACGCTTCCTCAGAGGATTACAAATGATCTTGTTTCAATGCTAAAGAAATATAGCCCGATTTGGATTAACATCCATGTTAATCATCCTAAAGAAATTACTCGGCGTGTACGTTTTGCTTGCGAGCTTTTAGCAGACAGCGGAATTCCCTTAGGAAGTCAAACTGTACTTTTAAAAGGAATCAACGATAAGCCTTCTGTTATGAAAAAGCTAATGCATGAACTTCTTAAGATTCGCGTTCGCCCTTATTATATTTATCAATGTGATCCGATTTCTGGATCAAGTCATTTCCGCACTCCGATGGCAACAGGAATTAATATTATCGATAAGCTCAGAGGGCACACAACAGGCTTTGCTGTTCCTAAATATGTTATCGATGCCGCTTGCGGAGGCGGAAAGATTCCGATTGAGCCTAACTCAATTATTTCGCAGAATGAAAATAGATTTACTTTGAAAAATTTTGCAGGCGAGCATTTTTTCCACTACGATCCCAAATAAATTCCACTTATTTAATTATAAGAATTTCATAACTTGTTGCAAATCAGTACTTTAAAGTCTTTTTGAAAGCGCTTTCCTCAAATCCCTATATTCTATTGAAACGTTATTCCTAGGAGCTATACTTTATAAGGTTTTAAGGAAACCATTACATAAGGAGGACAGGATGAAAAATTTTATTAAAGAATCTTTTGTTTTTAAGTATGTTGCCATCTTCACGATTATCAGTTTTCTCTCAATTTCTATTTTTCCAAGTCAAGCTTTAGCGCAAGGGGTATTCGGGTTACCGCAGCCGGGAACAATGGTTTCCTTAAGTCCTTCTTTTTACCCGGTTCTTTTACGAGGTGTGCAGGTACATCCAGAGAATCCTTTGCGCTTTGATTTTATTATGGATACCGGAGACACTGGTTTAGAAGGCGAAGCCTTTAAGCAAGAAGCTTCCAAAGTCATTAAATATTTCTTGGCATCTTTAACGGTTCCTGAAGATGAATTTTGGGTTAACCTTTCTCCTTATGAAAAAGATCGTATTATGGCCGACATGCTAGGTCAAACAGAAATGGGGCGCGATCTTTTGTCTCAGGATTATATGCTCAAACAACTCACAGCTACCCTTATTAATCCAGATAGTGAGATTGGTAAGAATTTTTGGAATAGAGTTTATAAAAAATCCTATGAGATGTATGGAACAACTAAAGTTCCAACCAATACATTTAACAAGGTTTGGATCGTGCCAAATAAAGCTGTTGTTTATGAACAAGGAGCCCATGCGTTTGTAGGTGATCGACATCTTAAAGTTATGTTGGAAGAAGATTACCTTGCTTTAGAAAATAATGCTCAAAGACAGGATCTAGGGTTAGACAATATAGGGAATATAGACGCGCAAAAGCTTTCAAAGGTATCGTCATTAATTGTTAAAGAAATTTTAATTCCTGAGATTGAAAAAGAAGTTAATCAGGGAAAAACCTTTGCAAAGTTGCGTCAAATTTTTGATGCTATGATTTTAGCGACGTGGTATAAGAAAACCTTAAAACAAAGTCTTTTGGGACAAATTTATGTTGATCAAAACAAAGTTTCAGGTATTGATATTGAAGATAAAACAGCTCGAGAGCAGATTTATGATCAATATTTAGAATCCTTTAAAAAAGGTGTTTTTGATCTTGTTAAGGTTGAAAAAGATATCGCCTCAAACAAACATATTCCTAGAAAATATTTCTCTGGTGGTGTTGTCACTGGCGTTGTCACGGTCGATGATCTTGATATTAGACCTATGCGATCTTTAGGGAGGAAGGCTATTTCTTCAAATCTTCAGCCTTATAATAAAGGGAAGATGGAAAAGGTTACTGTTGATCTTGCAAGCTCTAATATCAATCCTGATCGAATTAATAAGGAAGAAAGACTTGCTTTTGATCGAGCAAAGCAAAAGATACACGGTATCGTTAATTTCGGTTTTGATGCTCCTCAATTTAAAGCAAAGTTTAATGAAGAAACACTAACACGATTAGAAGCATTATTACTATATTCTCCTGATTTTCAATCATTGCTTCTCAGCGCCAATGCTGTTCAGGAATCCTTAACGAATGAACTTAAAAGTGATAAATTTAAAGGAAGACGGAACGCAGGCCTTAGAGCGATTATGACAGGAAAAATAAAAAATCTTGGAGAAGAGATCTTATCTCTTAAGAAAGATCAAGGCAAAACGGGGCAGAAGTCAAATCTGATCGAAGGGGCTCATTCTGGCATAATTCACCCAGAGTTTAATGATAAGATCGGGACAGGATGGGCTAACAAGATGACTCAAAAGAGCGGAGCAGAAGTCGCTAGTTGGTCTTTAAAAAGAGTTATTGATTTCTTTCGTTATTATCGAAATACTGGCGTTCACTACTTAGGAGCAATAAATTGGAAACCTTTAGGTTTTGAATTTAAATCTCAAGGGATGAATGCTAATTCTGGAGAATTTGATTTAACAGAACAAATTGATTTGGGTGACTTAGACGGATCGGGTGGCGATTTGATTGGCACAGGATGGAACAATTTAATTAAGCGGGGTCCGACTACTTCTGATATGTCGCTTAGCGAAGAAGAGGGTATTTTTCTGCCTGAAAATATGCCTGAAGGCAATGGGTCTCAGATTATAGCAGGTGGACATAGAAGAATGTTTCCTAATAAAAATGCCTTGGACGACTCTATAGGCACAGGATGGAGGAATTTAATTAAACCGGATGTAGCAGGGGATTCTTCGGCACCTTTTGTTTGGAAGTCTCAAGGAATGAATGCTCCAGACGGAGGGAATCTTTCTTCTTCACAACAGCCTTCTGATTTTTCAGAAATTATGATGGGTCTTTTTTATTCGAATTTTAATCGTTTTAATGAAGCAAAGAATGGAGTTAAAGCAGAAATTAAAAAAGTTAATGGGCGGCAATCTTTTGTTATTGAATCAGATTACTTGAGTTTTCGGATTTTTGCTTATCAAGAACAAGGCAAGATTTATATCGAGCAGCAAGAGATTTTACCTGGTATTCCTGATGATTCTTCGAAAGTAGGTGTTTTAGGTAAAAGTAAGACTTTGATTGAAATAGCCAAAGAAGATGCTAAAGATGAAGATATTCTTGCTATTTTCAAAGAGTTTCTTGCGCAGGCAAATCAGGCGAATTTGGTGAATGCTTCTTTAAAGACAAGTGATTTAAAGAAAATGGATGGGCAAGAAGAAGTCGGCAAGGGCGCCTCATCGCAGATGGGTGCACCAACCGCCAATCAAATGAAACAGCAACTTTCGACTCAAATGGTTGCTATTCGAATGCATCAAGAAATAGATTCAGATCAAGCGGGCCGAGAGATTGAAGAAGTTCTTAAAAATACAAAAAGTTATGCAGATCTTATTGATCCAATAGCCCAGACGATTGTGGATGTCAAAAAGAATTGACCAGCTACAGGGACAAGAATTAGACCTATGTTGGAAGCTTTGTTATATGTTGCTATGAATCAAGAAATTAATCAGATGATCAAAAGAGTTGATGAAAAGAATGAAAAGGTGTTAGAGGAAATAAAGCGTAAATATGATCAAGCTCAGGCTGAGAATCAAACCTTTAGCCGGCTAAGAAGCTTTATGGGGGATGTTAATAATCAGCTTAAAAAAGAGAAGGGTTTAGAGTCTGATCAAAAAGAAGCGGGAGATTTACAATGGAGGATGGAAGAGGTTTTTAAAAAGGTATTTTCTGTGACTGCTCCGATTGGCATTAGAGGAGATAACCAGCTTGCAGATTTTGTTTCTTTTTCGCAGCCTGTATCTCTTAATTTAGTTATGTCACTTGATGATTTGCCAAGCCCAGAATTGCCAAGAATGTTCAAACAAAGCGCCTCATCGCAGATTATTAATTTCTTGAAGGTTAGACCTGACAATGTTTTTGAACCTTGGGATATTCCTGCTGTTGGGTCAGGAAGTCTATCGGTGCAGAGAATTTTTGAAGAAATTAAAAAGAAACATGATATTGAAAGCATGTCTTTAAATGGTGTTGAAATTTATAATGATCAAAATCGAACACCTTTTGAGAGTGATAGGAAATTAGAATTTGTTGATAATGATAGACATGATGAGTTAGAGATTAGAATAAGTTTTCCTTACGGAAAAAGCGATAGGAGTATGCATTATAGAATTACTCAGAAAATAGACAGAGTCACTGTCGAGAACGTTACTGCTGGTACTTCCAGCTCTGATCCGTTAGGAATAAAGAAGATTATTGTAGAGGATGTGATGACGGCCGCCTCACCGAATATAAAAAATACTGTAAAATCTAAAAAGATTGAAGATGTTGAGAAAGGAAAAGTTCCTGCTAACCGGTATACTTTAGAAATTGGAAATTGGATAAATGATCCAGAGGATCGAGGCCAATCGGCAATGAATGTTTTAAAAAAAGAGATTGAGCAGTCTATGCATAATTTTATGCAGAGATTTGTTGAGGAGCATATTCAAGCTATTAAAGTGTCAGTGAATGAATTGCTATCTGATGATCAGCTTAATGCACTTTCGCAGCAGATATGGAATGCTGTTTCGTTTGAATCTGGAATTTATACAACAGTTGAAACTGGAGATCAGCAATATCTTTCTGTTTGGCCAGTTATTAATCAAGATCAGATAGAGGAAGGAAAATTATTAAAAGTTAAGATTGCCTCTTCGGATATCCAGGCAAGCATCAAAGCTCAAGAACTTCCTGGAATTGTTCAAAATCTTATTATTACGCTATTTTTACGTAATGTTGAATTTGCCAAGAAAGTGGCTCAATATCTTCATGATGCATATTACATTTCTGTCGGTGAAGAAGTCCCAGCATTTATTACAGAAAAGGATACCGGTGAAGATATTAATCGCAAGGTTGGGCAAAATTTACCTGGATTTATTGCATTCTTAGAAGGAATTGTGAATATTGGTACGGAAACGCAACAAACACCGTTTCAGGTTTTGGATGACATTGTTAATGATCGTTTTTCCAATACTGATCAACGTATGGTTGAGTTGGCACAGATTGCACATGCAACATGGTTAGCTACACAACCGTTTCTTGGAGTTAATCGTCTCAAAAGACCAGTTGTTCAGACTTGGTTGACTTTGTCTAATCCAGAGAAGGAAAAGGATTTTGTTCAAGTTAAATCAGCGGCAGTATTCTTTTTGAGTCAATTGCAAGAAACGATAAAGAATATTGAATCTGAAGAAAATAGAAAAGCTGTATCTCAACAAGCTCAAAAAATCCTTAACTTGGTTAAGCAAACTTCAATTATTACGTCTCAAGACGAGAAGCGTCTAATCGATGCTATTGAAACAGTGGTTTTCTTCCATCGCAATCAAGAAAGAAAAGATGGTAGTGAATATTCGTTTCATCCTTTAAAGGTTATGGAAATTAACAGGAATTCTTTTGAAAACAGAGATTTGTTTATGGATATTGTTGCTTTATTCCATGATGCTCGAGAAGATCAGTCTATGTTTTATGAGGCTTCAAAGAATTATAATGCTTGGCAGTTAAGTCAGATGGTAGAAGGTCTTGGAAAGCAGTCGCAGATGCAACAGGAAAGCCTTTTGAAATTAGCAATTCGCTTGTTGTCTAAACTTGAGGGTGCTAAGTATGCTGATTTAAAAGACCCAATCTTAGAAATGTATAAGCGCTTAAGCGATCCAAGAAAAGTTTATCCTCCTCGAGATGGACAGCTTGGATACAATGATGCATTTGTTAGAGGTTTGCAGACTGTAAAAATGTCAGATATTATTATGAATTGGGGGGACATGAGATCTGTTTTTGATCACAAAAAAGATCTTTCTGAAGAAGATTTAAATTTTCCAAAAGAGTTTTTTGAAAAAATTTTAGAAAAAGCAATCCCGATTATGGTAGAAGGGTCTAATGTTTTAACAAATAAAGATAAAGAAATTTTTTATAGTGCGCTGATCGAGAAAACCAAAGAATACAGCGCTCTTAAAGAGGAGAAGTATAAGGCGTTGGCTAAAGCGGCTGAAGAGGCTCTTGGTAGATTAGAACAATATGCCGAAGGTTCAGGAGAAGTTAAACATGCTTCATCGCAGATGATTAATTTATTATCATCGCAGATTATTAATTTCTTGAAGGTTAGACCTGGCAATGTTTTTGAACCTTGGGATATTCCTGCTGTTGGGTCAGGAAGTCTATCGGTGCAGAGAATTTTTGAAGAAATTAAAAAGAAACATGATATTGAAAGCATGTCTTTAAATGGTGTTGAAATTTATAATGATCAAAATCGAACACCTTTTGAGAGTGATAGGAAATTAGAATTTGTTGATAATGATAGACATGATGAGTTAGAGATTAGAATAAGTTTTCCTTACGGAAAAAGCGATATGAGTATGCATTATAGAATTACTCAGAAAATAGACAGAGTCACTGTCGAGAGCGTTACTGCTGGTACTTCCAGCTCTGATCCGTTAGGAATAAAGAAGATTATTATAGAGGATGTGATCGGTCCAGAGATTGTTCCTGACTTTGGACTTTGGGATATTCCTGCTGTTGGGTCAGGAAGTCTATCGGTGCAGAGAATTTTTGAAGAAATTAAAAAGAAACATGATATTGAAAGCATGTCTTTAAATGGTGTTGAAATTTATAATGATCAAAATCGAACACCTTTTGAGAGTGATAGGAAATTAGAATTTGTTGATAATGATAGACATGATGAGTTAGAGATTAGAATAAGTTTTCCTTACGGAAAAAGCGATATGAGTATGCATTATAGAATTATTCAAGAAATAGACAGAGTCATTGTCGAGAGTGTTACTGTTGGCACTTCCAGCTCTGATCCGTTAGAAATAAATAAAATAATTACAGAGGATGTGATTGGCGCAGAGATTGCAGAAGAAAAGGGACGCATAAAAAGAGAAGAAAAGGCTAAAGTTAAAAGTGCCTCATCACAGATGATGCTTGAAGATGCTAATGGAGAAAAACCTAGCGTTGATCAAGCAAGACAAGTGGTAAGCAATATCGTTAATTTCGGTTATGATGCTCCTCAATTTAAACTAAGGTTTAGTGATCAAACAGTAAATCAATTAGCAGCATTATTACAATATTCTTCTGATTTTCAATCATTGTTTTTTAACGCCAAGGCTGTTCAGGAATCCTTAGCGAACGAACTTAAACGTGAGAATTTTAAAGGAATACGCAATAGAAGACTTAGAAAATTCATGAGAAAACAAATTAGTGATCTTAAAAAAATGATCTTATATCTTGAAAAAAGAATTGATATTGATGAGAATCTATCTCCTGAGCAAGAGACTGTGAATAATGCTTTGGTAGGAATTCGTCGCTTGTATAAATCAGTCGGAAAGATAATTCCTGATGCTATTCAACTTGAACAAAAAAAGCCATTAGCGAACGTATCTGATCTGATTGTATTTATTGATGAGGAGCTTGTAATTTTTAATAAAAGTCTTGGAGTAGGAGCAGAAACTCCAACCGGAGACATTATTTTGATGCAGGATAAAAGAGCAATAAAATCACTTAATTTAATAAGGGAGCAATTAGAGAAGAACGATTCTTCTAATCTTGGTGGTATTGATTTAAATGCCGCTAATTTAAATTTGCAAATTAAGCGAAATGGAAGCGGCATGCCGCTTCCGGCAAGTGAACAGCCAATGGAATTGATGAATGTTCAAGGGTTTACGCCATTGATTATTAATGTTGTGCCGTTTAATCCGGCTGTGATTTTGAGTCAACTTGAAGGAGGCGCTGATTCGGGGGTTGCGATGGCGTCTTCTTGACAGATTTTATAAATTATTTCCAATTGTTCGTGCGTACGAACAATTGGAGTCGAATCACTATTAAGAAATAATAGCGATTTAGGAGTTGATTTTGTTGCACTATGAATTATAATCTACCATTGTTTTGTTGACAGATCCTTTCTTCTTTACATTTTACTAAAATATAATATAATAAGTTTCTCATTAGCCAATGATTTTGGTTAATAATAAAGAAAGAAAAAGGGGTGATTTACCAATGGCGGAAGTCAAAGTAACGGACAGTTTCGAAAAAGCCATGCGAGTTTTCAAAAAGCAGTGTCAAAGAGAAGGTTTTTTGATGCAGATTAAAGAAAAACGATACTATTCTAAACCTTCAGAAATTAAAAGACGTAAAAGAGCAAAAAGTAAAAGATCTTAAAGATCTTTTGTTTAATTTGTAATATTTAATAGTTTATTTCTTAGAACACATCAAATTATTTGAGAATATGCTTAAAGTAAAACGTGCACTGATCAGTGTCTCTGATAAAATCGGTCTTGTTGATTTTGCCAAGGGGTTGTCTTCCCTTGGTGTCGAAATTATATCGACAGGAGGAACGGCTAAGCTTCTTCAAAATGCTGGAATCAGCGTTGAGGAAGTTTCGGACTATACTGGTTTTCCTGAGATGCTTAGCGGAAGAGTTAAAACTCTTCATCCAAAAATTCATGGCGGACTTTTAGCTGTCCGCAATGATGCTAGCCATATGCAACAAATCAAAGAGCACGATATTGGCTTAATTGATTTGGTGGTGATTAATCTTTATCCTTTCGAAAAAGTTATCACAAAGAAAAATGTTAATCTTGAAGAGGCGATTGAAAACATCGATATCGGCGGGCCTTCGATGCTTCGTTCGGCAGCAAAAAACTTTAAGAGTGTTGCTGTTGTTTGCAATCCAGATCGATATAAAGGGATTTTAAAAGAATTAGACAGCAATAGCGGTATTTTGCCGGATCGTCTTTTGATTAATTTAGCCCTTGAGGCATTTGGCATGACGGCTCGATATGATAGCATTATTCATAATTTTTTATCAAGTCGTTTTCAGGCTGATGGATTATCTGTTCTTCCAAAAGATTTAGCTCTCCGATTTTCTAAGCTTCAAGATCTTCGCTATGGTGAAAACCCTCATCAGGCCGCTGCTTTTTATCAAGATACGGATATGGTTTGTGGATTAGCTAAAATGAAACAGCTAAATGGCAAAGAGCTTTCTTACAATAATATTCTTGATTTAAATAATGCGGTTGATGTTGTCAAAGATTTCGAGCTACCTGCAGCGACAGTCATAAAGCATAATAATCCTACGGGTGTTGCTGAAGATAAGAATTTATCTAAGGCGTATTCAATGGCACACAAATGCGATCCGCTTTCAGCTTTTGGTGGAATTGTTGGGCTTAATCGAAAAGTGGATGTCAAGACGGCTGAAATGATTTCAAAAAGTGGATTTATGGAATGTGTTATTGCTCCGGGTTATGTTGCTGGTGGTTTAAAGATTTTAAAGAAAAAAAAGAACCTACGCGTTATTCAATTTGATTTTAAAAATATTCGTAAAAAAGACTTTGATTTTAAAAAAGTTAAAGGTGGACTTCTTGTTCAAGAACAAGATGCTTTAAGCCTTAATCCAAAAGAAATAAGAGTTGTAACAAAAAAGAAACCAACGGCTGCACAGATCGAATCTTTGCTTTTCGGATGGAAAGTAGTAAAGAATATTAAATCTAATGCTATTGTTTTAGTTAAAGGTAAGAAAACCGTTGGCATTGGATGTGGTCAAACAAGCCGAGTTGGAAGCGTGAAGATTGCCATTGATAAAGCTGGCAAGGACGCTAAGGGATCACTTTTGGTTTCTGATGCGTTTATTCCCAAAACCGATAATATTCAAATCGCTGCTAAAGCTGGTGTTAAAGCGATCATTCAAACTGGTGGATCTATTGCCGACCAAGACGTTATAAAAGAAGCTGATCGCAAGAAAATAGCTATGGTTATGGCTGGCATTCGACATTTTAAGCATTAATATCTTATGGTTCTTAAAAAAACCACCGACTATCTTGATTCCCTCATTAATTATGAACGAAAAGGCCTTCCTCATAAAAGCCGAACGTTTAAATTAACACGCATTAAAAAATTTCTTAAACTTCTTAAAAATCCACAAAGAAAATTTCCTGTTATTCATATTGCTGGTAGTAAGGGTAAAGGATCGACAGTTGCATTCACAGCGTATATTTTACGAGAAGCAGGAATGCGAGTTGGTCTTTATACGTCACCTCATCTTTTTGATCGAACAGAGAGAATTCGTGTTCTGAATCCAAATTCTTCAAAAAAGAAACGATCGCAGGATTTTGAGGGAAGCATTTCTAAAGCAAAATTGAATACTACTGTTTTAGATATTTTAAAACAAATGAGCAAAGAAAATTTAATTGTAAGAAATCAGATGAGCTTTTTTGAGTTTTTTACTGGCGTAGCATTTTTTTATTTCGCACAACAAAAAGTTGATGTTGCAGTTGTTGAAGTTGGTCTTGGGGGCAGGCTAGATGCAACGAACGTCGTTGATGGCGATATCTGTGGTATAACAGCGATTGGACTTGAACATACCAAGCAACTTGGAAATCATCTTTTTCAAATCGCTCGAGAGAAGGCGGCGATTATTAAGAAAACAACAAAGGCAGTTGTTGTTTCGCCTCAGAAAAAAGAGGTTTTAAACGTTATCTTTAAAAGATCAAGGGAGTTTAAAATTCCTGTGCTAATTTCTAAAAGAAATCTTATTAAATCTACGCCTCTTTTAGGTGCACACCAAATTGTCAATGCGTCCTTAGCAGCGACTATGGTACAATGCTTTCTCCTTAAAGGATTTAAAGATTTAGAAAAACATATATTAAATGGAATAAAAGCAACTCAATGGCCAGCACGTTTTGAGATTTTAAAAAGAAATCCTGTTGTTGTTATTGATGGTGCCCATACAAAAGAATCTGCGCAAAATCTTTCAAAGACTTTAAAGGATATTTTTCCTGGCAAAGATGTTATCTTGATTTTAGGGGTATCAGAGGATAAAGATATTAAAGGTATTTGTTTGGGTCTTAAGAATATTGCAAAAGAAATTATTTTAACGCGATCATCTCATCCAAGAGCATTTGCATTTGAAAAACAATTTTCTAAAGAAATTTTCGGAAAAACAAAAATAACATTTAAATTAAATGCTAAGAAAGCTTTGGCCTCTGCGCTAAAGATTTCTAAAAAGAAAGATATTGTCCTGACGGCTGGATCTATTTTCTTGGCTGCAGAAATAAGAAAACAATTGGTTAAAAGGTAATACATGTATCAAGAAAGCTTAAAAGACACAATTGCAGCGATATCCACGCCTCCTGGTCAGGGTGGCATTGGAATCGTGCGTGTAAGCGGCAAAGAATCTTTTAATGTTGCTGATAAAGTTTTTTCTGCAAAGAACAAAAAGAAGCCTTCAAGCTTTCGTGGCTTTAGTGTTCACTATGGTAAAGTTGTCGATAAAAAAAATAACAATCAAGTTGTTGATGAGGCTTTGATAACAGTGATGCGATCGCCTAAAAGTTATACGGCAGAAGACATTGTTGAGATTAGTTGTCATGGTGGTATTGCATCTTTAAAAAAGATTTTGAGTCTTGTTTTAGAAAATGGTGCACGATTAGCTCAGCCGGGTGAATTTACAAAAAGAGCTTTTTTAAATGGGCGCATGGATCTAACTCAGGCGGAAGCAGTTTTAGATATTATTGAAGCAAAAACAGATTCGTTTTTACGTTCAAGTGTTGGTCAACTTAAAGGAGATTTAACTCTTGAGCTTGAATCGATTCGAGAGCATTTGATGAGTGCGTATACAGAAGCTGAAGCGATTGTTAATTTTCCAGAGGACGACATTGACACTTCTGGCCGAGAGCGTTTAACTTTAGATATTGATCAAGCGTTGAATAAAGTAGGTGCATTGTTATCTTTAAGTGATCAAGGACGTATCATGAAAGAAGGAGCAAAAATTGTTATTTGTGGAAAACCAAATGTTGGAAAGTCGTCTCTTCTAAATGTTTTCTTGAAGACACCTCGAGCCATTGTTAGTGAAGTTAAGGGAACAACGCGTGATACGATAGAGGAGTTTACTCAAATGAAAGGAATTCCTTTGCAGCTTGTGGATACGGCTGGTATTTTGCGTCCACGCAATTCCATCGAAAAAGAAGCTGTTAGACGTAGTCATCTTAATATTGATCAGGCTGATTTAATTATTTTCATGATTGATAGCTCCGAGCGTATTTCTAAGGAAGATCAAAAGATTATTGATCAAGTTAAAGAGAAGAATGTGATTGTTGTTTTAAATAAAGCGGATAAGAAGTGTCGAACTGATGTTGAAAAGATTAGAAAACAATTATTTGATAGTGTTCAGATAAAAGTTTCAGCTTTGACTCGAGAGGGCATTGATGTTTTAGAAGATATGATTGTTAAAAATATTCTGCATGGCAAAGAATTTCAAGAATCTGAAATTGTGATTAGTAATGTTCGCCAAATCGAATCTCTTAAGAAATGTGCGCAAGCTCTTAAGAGTGTTCGACAGCATTTCTTGAATAAATTGTCTTTAGAGTTTGTATCCGAGGATATTAAACTTGCGATAGATTTCTTGGATCGCATTACTGGAAAGAATATTTCTGAGGATCTTTTAGATAAGATCTTTTCTTCTTTTTGTATTGGAAAATAAAGTTAAAGAAGTGTTAAGGATTAATCCCGCCATTTTGAAGGACATTGGAATAGAGACCCATAATGTCTTTCATAAAATCTTCATCTTGCATAAGACTTTTAATTTTAGGATCATTGAGAAGGGCGTTAATATCGCGAGATTCTATTTTTTCTTTTAAATCTTCGTCATTGATGATGCTCTGGAGAGATTCATTTTTATAAACGTCTTGAAATTCTTTCGATGAACTAAAAATTTTGATTTGCTCTTCATTGATTGGGATATTGGTAAGACTTAAAGATGGAGAATCACTTGAAGATGTTAGATTAAAGAATTGACCAAATAATGGAATATGATGTTCGAGTTGAGCGTAGGTGTATGATTCTCCGGCTAAAGACTTTATTTTCATAAAGGATGAATTTTGTGTTGGGATGACAAGGACGGCAAAGAAAAACAAAGTGATTAATGAGAATGACCAGCTTAGGGCGAGTAGCCCGCCTAGAAGCCTACTTAAGAACATTGGTTTTTTTGATTTAGAAACTTTTTTATTCCAGACTTTAAGAATAAGAGAAAAGATTATAGATAGGGCAATGGTAGCACCAATTAAAAGAAAAGCACTTTGCGCTAAGTTTTCAGTTAGTGTAAAATAATAGAAGGCTACGGCTGCACCCGCTATCATGCCAAGAATGTTAACAATAAAGCGCATGATGCCTTTGTGCCAGCCAACGGCAAAAAAGATGAAGATAAAAAGAATTGTAACGATATCGATAGAGTTAATCATAGGTTTCCTTTAATTATTATTTTACTATATCTTAATTTAAAGATCAAATCAAGAATCATGACTTTATGTTTGCAGAGAAGAATCGACATTGTCATTAATCCTAGCACATTTTGCGTGTGGGATAAATTTGAAGAGTCAACAACGTTATTAGTTCCAACACGCTTCGTGTGTGGGATAAATTCGCGCAGATAATTTACGTTTTTTATAATCGCGTAAACTATGCGCTCATTTAAGGAGAGAGCATGCAAGCTGAAAAACCTACAATTATTGATGGAAGTATTTTAACAAGTAAACGCAAAGTTATTCTTATTGGATTTATTGTACTTTTATTGCTGACTGGATTTTTTGTGCGAGGGAAAATATATGTTGTGTATTTGTCGATTAAGGCATCTGCGGCGACTAACGGTGGAAACTTAAAACAAGCTGAAAAACTATATAAGAAAATTATTTCATTAGAGCCAAATGTGGCGGAGCATCATTGGGAATTGGGAACAGTGTATATTAGCATGAATAATGAAATTGAACTTTCAAGGCAAATTGTAAAATTAAAAAAGATGGGTCGTAGCGATTTAGTCACAACCCTAAGAAAGATATCTCGGGCCCCAGTAAGTTTTTAAGTTTTATTTAACGGGTGTTGCAATTAAGAAGGCCATGAAGCCCATGAAGCTAAAGCAGATGGCTGCAAATAAAATGCCAACTCCTATAAGAATTTTACTAATAAGTGCTTTTTGTTTTTTCTTCTTTGCATGAAGATCGATTTCTTTTTCGCGTTGCGCTTGATAATCTTTGTAATCAACTTGTTCTAGGTTCTCAGGTAGGTTTTTTTTCTTGGGTTCTTGATTTTGAATTTCTTCAGACATGGTATCTCTTTGCGTTTAAATGAGTTGCTTAAAATTTATAATTTAATTATAACATAAGTAAAAATGACAATCAATATTTTTGTAGGCTAAATTATTTTATTTCAATGGCTTGATTATCTGATATAGATATGTTATATTTAACTTAGCCACGAAGCCACGATAGAAAATTTAATCATTTTTACACTGGACGGTAAGTATGAACAAGAGAATTGATTCTCGTTTTGATTGTTGTGTTCCTTTAATGGACGAAAAAAAGGAAGCTTTGCTCAGCAGTCAGACTATTGACATTAGCAAGTCCGGCGTCGGTTTTGTTTCAGCTCGCTTTATTCCGATGAACACAAAGATGACAGTTGAACTTTCTCTTCAGAGAGATAGTATGCCATTTCTGGTTCAAGGAAAGGTTAAGTGGGTTGAAAAAATGCCAAATTCATCAAATTTTAGAATTGGCATGTCTTTCCCTGATATTCCGCAAGAAGCACAAGCACAGATAGAAGATTCTTTAAAAGTTTAAGTAAGATTTAGATTTATTTTTAAAGAAGCACACCATAGAAGAACAAGCCACGGAGAAAGAGAGCTGTTTTGAGCAAGAACTTTAAGGATCAGCGTTTATTTGAACGCCTTTCGGTCCGTTTTCCGGTTAGGCTTGTTAACGAAAATTTTGGTAATTGCGAAAATACGGTTGTCCGGGACATTTCTGGACAGGGTGTAAGAATCCACACTTCTAAGAGACTTTCTGTTTTTGATAAACTTTCTTTATCTTTTGATATGCCTAGATCTTCTTCATCTATAGATGTTGATGGTCATGTTGTGTGGTCTTCTAGCGAATCTAACGATTCTTGTCATGCTGGAGTGAGATTTAATTGTCCAAATCTCATGGAAACAGCTGCTATCTTAAAAGCCTTTCAATAATTCTCTGTTTAAAGAGATACGTCAAATAGAACTTGACCCGTATCTGCCTTCCATGTTAAAATTCTTTTTCTTAATTACTATAAATTTAATATTTATCTAAATATATAAGACAAAAGGACTCCCTATGACGTATGGACATTTTTCCAAAGACAATCTCGAGTATATTATTACAAAACCAGAAACGCCATATCCATGGATTAATTATTTGACTAACGAAACATATTGCTCGATTATTTCGCAATGTGCTGGAGGATATAGTTTTTACCGAGATTGCCGAACGAATCGTATTACGCGTTGGCATCCAGAAGATTATCATTCAGATCGTCCAGGAAAATATATTTTTGTTAAAGATGATAATAAAGCTTATTCTTTGACGTATCAACCTTTGCGTGTAAAACCAACGTCGTATGCATGCCATCATGGATTAGGATATACGTCGATTAATGCTGTTAATAAGGGACTAAAGTCGAATGTAACATATTTTGTTCCTGAAAAAGAAAATTGTGAAGTTTGGATTGCTTCTTTAACAAATGAAACAAAGAAGATGAAGAATTTAGAAATTTTTCCTTATGTGGAATTTTTAATTGGTGATTATCATGAAGAATTGCGTTATCGAAATATTATGAATTTGTATAATCGCATTTGGTTCGATAAAAAACAAAAAGCTATTTTTGCTAAAAAGACAGCAAAATGGCAAGGAATGAATATCCAGCCTTTTTCAAGTCAAATCTTTTTCTCTTCGTCTTTGAAAGTCGATGGTGCATGTACACAAAAAGAAGCATTTTTAGGTCGATATAATAATGAAGAAAAACCTGACGCTATTTTTAAGAAAAATGGATTTAAGAATTTTGAACTTTGCTCGGGTGAAGATGGCATTGGATCTTTTAAGCATACCTGTATGTTAAAACCAGGCGAGACAAAAGAATTTACAGTTGTTTTAGGACAAGCAGAAAAACCAGCCGAGTCTAAGCGTATTTTAAAGAATTATAGCAAGGTTTCTTATGCCAAGGCTGAGTTGGCAAAAACAAAAAAGATTTGGCAGGATAGAATTGTTGGAAATATAGAAATTAAAACACCTGATAAGGATCTTGATGCAATGGTTAATGTTTGGGTTAAATATCAGACTTATATTTGTAATCTCTGGTCAAGATCTCCAAGCTTTTTTCATGAAGGTTCTGGAGGACGTGGTTATCGTGATTCATGTCAGGATTCTGAGGCAATTGTTTCAATTAATCCAGAGCTAACTAAAGAAAAGATTTTTAAGATTGCTTCTTTGATTCGTCGAGATGGAACGTCAGCTCCAGGTTGGTCGGATACCGTAGGACCACACAAGTTTCTGCCGAACAAAGATCACCAGATTTGGTTGACCACAACAGTTTGTGCTTATGTCAAGGAAACCGGAGACAAATCTATTCTTTCAGCTAAAATTCCATATCTTAAAGATCGATGGATCAAAGGATGGAAGATTGATTCGAGTTGGAAGGGTGGAGCTAAAGAAGATGGCACAGGGACACTCTTAGAGCACATTGAAGCAAATTTAATTTTTTGTTATAGCGATGTTGGTCAAAAAGGATTTCCAAAGATTGGGCATGCAGATTGGAACGATGCGATTGATGCGGCAGGTATTAAACATAAAGGTGAAAGCGTATGGTTGGCGCAAGCTTTGGTACGTTCACTTCGTGTTTTAGCTGAACTTTGTGATTTTGTTGGTGATAATAAAAAGAAGAATAAATATTTGAAAATGGCTGATGTCATGAGTGAGCGCGTTAATAAAAAAGGGTGGGATGGTAGTTGGTATGTACGTGGCTTTGATGATAATGGTCAAGTTTACGGAACAAAGAAAGACAAAGAAGGGAAAATCTATCTTAACTCTCAATCCTGGGCTGTTTTGGCAGGGGTTGCTAAAGATGATCGCTTAAAGAAAGTGTTAGATTCCGTCGATAAGCATCTTAATGGCAAGCATGGATTAGCGCTTTTTTCTCCAGCATATTCGTCTTGGGTTAAACGCTTAGGGCGTATCAGCATGTTTTCTGAAGGAACAAAAGAAAATGCAGCTATCTTTTGTCACGCAGCGACATTTATGGCGGTTGCTTATGCTATGAGCGGATGCGGTGATAAAGCTTATGAAGCGATTAAGAAAATTATGCCTAACAAGCAGGACAATATGGAGCTGTATCGTACAGAGCCATATGCGTTTGCTGAATATTTAGTTGGACCTGGAAATCCTTATCGGTACGGAGAGGGTGCTTTTACATGGATCACAGGAACAGCTGGTTGGAATTTTATGGCAGCTACGGAATGGATCCTAGGAATCCGTCGAGATTTTAATGGTCTTCGTATTGATCCAAGCATTCCGAAGTCGTGGAAGAAATTTTCTGTCCGTCGTCCTTTTAGAAATAGTGTTTATGATATTGAAGTTCTAAATCCAAGGGGAAAGCAAAGTGGCGTTAAGCAGATTGTTGTTGATGGAAAAAATATTGAAGGAAATCTTCTTCCAGTTTTTGAAGATAAAAAAACGCATAAAGTTAAAGTTATCTTAGGATAATTTTTAAAAAATAGAAAAGAAAAAGGGCAAGCTTTTAAGCTTGCCCTTTTTTATTACGTTTTTAGAGTTCTAGAATTTCTTTGTGTAGAAAAGACGAAAGATGCTTTGTGTGTCAATCGTAGGTGTTGTACTTCCCATGTAAGGTGTTGAAGAGGCGTAAGCTGTATAAATTGAAGGCCCCACACCGTAGCTTACACTCAACTTACTTTCTTCATCAAATAGATATTGTGTTTCAACAAAGACATTGTGATGACTTTTTGCTTTAATGCCACTTTGGTTGAAAACAGCATCGTTAACATTTTTTAATCGGCTCCATGTATATTTTCCAAAGAGCCCAATTTTTTTTGTTGGAAAGTAAGAAACAGCACATCCGACATGATTCATGTTGTCATCAATCGGTCCTGCGTATTGATATGGATTGTATGTTGCATCAAGATAGATGTTCCATTGATCGTTAGGATTAATCTCGAGTCCTGATCTCATAATATTTTGATACTCATATGGCGGCAAAGGAAAGTATTCTTGGCTATAAAGATATGAATAAACATCCCTATACGTCATGCCGTATTGCTGAAAAGTTGTCATGCGCGCATCTGTCAGAATAGATCTTGGATAGTTATCTGCTCCGTGACCAAAATCATTGGTGTATTCATAGGCTGCATTCCAAGATAAATGTTTCGAGAAGTCATATTTTAATCCAAGTGAAGCTGTGTAAGCACTTGGATCGATGCCATCTTTAATTTGGGCATTGTTAATAAAATTACCATTTCCGTCTGTAATATAAGGGTCAAGTCCAGCTGTTGTGTCTGGCAGATGATGTGCAATTAAAAGAGTTTTTGCTTGTAGTTTTTCAGTTGCTTGATACGACCATTCTGTACGAGCGACTGTTTCAATATATTTATTTGTACTTGTTTGATGAATGTTTCGGAAATCTGTAAGACCAACTAGTTTTCCTTCCCATAAAGACGTGTCTGTTCTCCAATTAAAAACATAGCGTCCATAATCAATACCGTTTCCAAGTCTAAATGGTTGAATATCATTATAGGTGATGGAATCAAAGCTAATAGTTGGACGAAATGTGATATGACGACTCCAAAATTGATCATCTCTTGTTTCATGATAATTAGCTAGACTTGAATCGAACCCTTTGTCCATGCGAGTCATGCGTAATTGAGTCTTAAAGAAATGCTTTTCGCCTTCTTCGGGTTGAATAGCAAAATAATTTGCATCTGGAGATTCGATTCCATTGATACATCCAACTAGGGAAAGATCGTAGGCGTTACCTCTGTCGTGTGTATCATAAATCGGAGTGCTTAAATCTTGCTCGGTAAGGGAAGCTGCGTATTCTGCTTTAACTTGAAATCCAGGATTAACAAGCCAGCCGATGTCATAACCGCTAACAATATTGTAAGCATCAAGGCTTCTGCCAACAAGACCAAAATGAACGTTTTCAATGTTTCCGATATAAAAATCATCTGTAATGTTTTTTTGGATTCTAAAGCTTCCTGGAATGGCATCAAATTTATCGTAGTCTTGCCATAAATGTTTTGGAGAAGCAACCACAAGGTCCATAGTTGTGTCATCGCCCATTGTACTTAAAGAAAATCCACGTAAGGCTGTTAGGCGTCTGCCATCACTATCACGCGTTTGAAATGCTAAGTCATCATTCCAGCTACCTTTCATGAAATCTTGCGGAGTTGCCCCAGTGTTGATGTGCCCTTGATCCCAATTGGCAAGCCAAGGACTTTCTTCCCACCAAATATGATTGTTTGAAAGAGCGAGGGGATCATTTGAGCTTAAAGCCTTGTCTCCATATGCGTATGGGAAAACCTGTATGGCTATTTCATCAGTTGGTTTATAGTCCATCCAGAATTCTCGAATTGGCCAAAATGAGTTTGAGATTTTCATCTTAGGATAAGAGAATAAGTTTCCAAATTTTGATTGGAAAGCTCCAGCTGGAACATAAGAATTAGCAACTTTTAATTCTGGAATGGCAATCATGACTCCATTTTCAAGAGTAAATATATTGTTGCCAACAGTGTATCCGTTGTTTCCCCAATAATAAAATTGAATTTCCGCGGAATCAATTAATCCGAGTCCTCGGACTGTCTTCTTCTCTGTTTTGCCTGTAAAACTCCATGGGTCAATAGTGATATTGGTGTGAAAAGAAAAATCGCTGTTTTTAAGTTGAGCATCAATATCAAATTCAAGGCGACTATAAATACCAGGATCATAAGTGTTCATGCGATTATTAAGTTGATTCCAGGAAATGCTACGCCAATTCTTTTCATTAAGATCAAAGTTGGCTCGTTTCCACAAAAAGTCATTGTTAGTTGCATCATAACCAAGACCGATACGAACTTCACCATGAACTTCTGCCGAACCCTTTGACGATTCCTCAATGACTCCTTTTTCGTTGTAGATATCAATATCTATTTCTGACAAGCCGATAAGCGCTGATTCATCAGGTGAAATTTCTTCATTCATCAATGGTTTAGGATCGGAGATTGTTTTTGGTGTTTGGTTTTCTTTAGCTGGGGCTTTTTGGGTGGATTTTTTTGGCGCATCATTGCCTAATTCATTTAAATACTGCTCTTCAAAGGCGTCAAGCTCTCTAGAAACAAGAGCATCGTGATCAGATTTACGATAATATCGCTTTTGATTCTTGATGGTGTTATCAGAAATTTTTGCGAGCTTAATTGGATCGTCTAAAGTTTCTGCTGAGCACGGGGTTAAAATAAAGAAAATCCAGAGTACTGTTGCGCAGAAAGGCAACAGCCTTTTGTTTTTATGATGCAGTTTCAAAATG
Source organism: uncultured Planctomycetales bacterium (assembly GCA_964648665.1). Lineage (GTDB taxonomy): Bacteria > Omnitrophota > Gorgyraeia > Zapsychrales > Aceulaceae > Aceula. Next base: position 69,711 of record CAZYOA010000003.1, read on the forward strand.
GTCTCCTTGAAAATGGATAATTGTAAACTTATATATATACTATAAAAATGTATCATTTAAGTATAGCATATAAATTTTATAAAAATCAAGGTAGGGATAAAAAGTTTTTTAGGTAAATTTCCTGGCTTTTCAGAAGGTTTTTTCCTAAAGACTCTCATTTTGACAAAGTAAAATCGCTATGCTATACTGCCATTTCAATTAACGTATTCTATGATATTTGATTATTTTATACGTCATAAAGGTTAGAATCTTAATGAAAAAAATTCTCTTATTCCTTTTTTTTATTATGCTTTTTGGATTCGGGTGTTCACAAGAAAACCAGACAAAAGGTGTAACTGTTTGGCACTGGATGACGGATCGCCAAGAATCTTTTTTAAAACTCGCCCAACAATACCAAGAACAAACAGGCATTGAAGTTAGATTTGAACTATATGCCCCTTCAGAACTATATTCACGAAAAACAATTGCAGCTGCTCAGGCAAGTGTATTGCCAGATATTTATGGTATTTTAGGAGAAAAGAAAAGACTCGCTTCTTTTATTGAGGGAGGATTTGTTGCTAATTTATCGCCAGATTTTGAAGCGAATGAAGGTATTTGGGAGAAAAATCTTTTTGTAAAAGCGATAAATGTTAATCGATTTGAAGAAGGCAATGTTTATGGCATTAAGCCAGGTATTTATGGCGTACCCTTAGATGTCACAAATATTCAAATGCTTTATAATAAGAACATTCTTAAAAAAGCAGGAATTGATCAACCACCGCTTACATTTGATCAATTTATTAAAGATGCTGTTATTTTGCGTCGCATGGGAATTGATGGATTTGTTTCAGGGTGGGGAGAAGCGTGGATAATTGAGTGTTTTGCGTCAAATTATGCTTTTAACATTATGGGTGAAGAAAAAATAATGGCAACATATCGAGGAGAAGTGTCGTATACAGATCCAGATTGGATTACGGTCTTTAATATTTTTAAAATCTTAAAAGATAAAAATATTTTTGTTGAAGGCATTGTTACAAAAGGTAATAAATATGCGGAGCAAGATTTTGCTTTAGAGCGCGCGGCTTTTGCTTTTAATGGATCCTGGTGTGTTAATGTTTATGATAAAATGAATCCAGATCTTAATTATGGCACGATGCTCCCTCCTCGATACAATCTTGAGAGTCCTATGAAAATTTGGGGTGGAGCAGGATCGTCATTAGTTGTTAATCCAACATCAAAAAATAAACAGGCTGCTATTAATTTTTTAAAATGGCTGACGGCTAAAGAGCAGCAAGCTTTTTTGTCTAAGCAAACAAAGAATTTGCCTGCGAATCGTCATGCGTTATCGTTTCTTCCAAAAATCCTTTCGCAATTTGCGAGTTCTATGGAGGATGCAACTCATCCGTCAATTTGGAAACATAACGAGAATTTATTAGTTTCTGAAGCATTTGCAAAAGGTATTCAGTCTATTATTATTGGAGAAAAAACACCTGAAGAAGCGGCTCGAGATATTCAAGCTGTTAAAGTGTATGAAATGGAAAAAGACAAGAAGAGACTGAATAGATGATAAAAAATAAGGTAATTAGTAGGTTTTCATTCCTAGAATTTAAGGGCGTGTTTGAGAATTATTTATTTATCTTGCCGGCTGTTGTGATTTTTGCTCTTTTTTATATTTATCCGTTTTACGAGATTTTTAATTTATCCTTGCATGAATGGAACGGAATTAGTTCAGTGCGCCAATTTATTGGTATTGATAATTTCAAAGAAATTATGCAAGATAAAGTGTGGTGGTCGTCGATGTGGAACGCAGGATATATCACGATTATTGCATTGACCTTTCAGAATATGTTGGCGTTTTCGCTTGCTTTGTCGTGTGATCGTGATATCCGTATGCGTAAGTTCTATCGCGTCATTTTTTATTTACCGCCTATCTTATCAGAGGTTGTGGTTGGTTTAGTTTGGCAGTGGATTTTAAATTCTGGAGTACAAGGTGGAGAACCGATTGGTCTTCTGAACTATTTCTTAACTAAAGTTCATTTATACCATCTTGTGCACAATTGGCTTTCAGATCCAAAAACTGTTTTGACATGTATTGCTCTTGTTCATAGCTGGAAAGGTTTTGGTTGGGGTTTTATTATTTTATTGGCAGGGCTTCAGACGATTGATCGACAGCTTTATGAAGCAGCTCAGGTTGATGGTGCAGGTGTATTTAGTATTTTTAAAAATATTACAATTCCAATGATGATGCCAGTTTTTATCTTGGTTATGATTTTAACAATTTTAGGTTCAATGCAGGTTTTTATCCTTGTTCTGTCAATGGTTGGACAGGGATTAGTTTATCATACTGAAGTTCCGGTGACTCGCATTCTTGTCTCGATGATGGGAACAGGGCGTTTTGGATATGCATGTGCACAAGGTGTTGTTTTTGGATTAATTTTGATTATTGGTTCGTTTATGATTAAAAAAATATCGGCAAAGGTTAAACAGGAATAAACAATGAAGCTTAGCTTGTATCTGAATCGTTATAAAGCCACTAAAGTTTTGGGTTCGATTTTTTTGCATACATTCTTAATGGCAGTTGCTATAACATGCCTATTTCCTCTTATCTGGATGTTTCGTTCAGCCTTGATGACAAATCAGACGATATTTGTTGATAAAGGAATTGTTCCGAGTTCGATTCATTTTGAGAATTTTTATCTTGCTTGGACCAAGGGTGGGTTTGGCATGTATTTCTTCAATAGTGTTGTGTATACGGTTTGTGTTGTTTTTGGCATTGTTATTATTTCTTCTTTGGCAGCGTATGCTTTTTCTCGTCTAAAGTTTCCAGGAAAAAATCTCTTTTTTTATATGTTTTTAATTGCTATGATGATTCCTTTGCCAGGAAGCTTTGTTCCGCTGTATGTTTTGATGAATAAACTTCATTTGGTAAATACGCGCATTGGGTATATTTTATGTATGATTAATGTTGGATTGTCGTTAAGTATTTATATACTTAAAACGTTTTTTGATAAAATGCCGTCGGCACTAGAGGATGCGGCGCGTATGGATGGATGTTCTAAGCTTGGTATTTGGTTGCATGTTGCTCTTCCTTTGGCACGTCCAGCAATTGCAGCTATTGTTATTTTTAATACTTTGACTGTTTGGAACGAATATATTTTAGCCACGTTGCTTTTAAACGATAAATCGTTAATGCCTTTGCAGCGTGGACTAATGGTTTTTCAGGGGACGCATAGTGTAGATTATCCTCTTTTGATGGCAGGTTTGACAATTACTGTTGCACCGGTTGTCTTGGTTTATCTCTTTATGCAAAAACATATTATTAAAGGTCTATCAGCAGGAGCAATCGTCGGATGAAAAATTTATTATTTTTAGGTCGAGCATTTATTTTTATTAGCTTGTGTTTAGTGGGAACAAATAGTTTTGCGCAAGAATTAACTTCGCAAGATTATGTTTTAAAGGCATGGGAAGCATCTTCATCTGGAAATTTTGAAGACGTTGAACGCTTAACAACTCAATGTGTTGAAAAGTATAGTGATGAAGCTAAGCAACAGCAATCGACATTAAGTGCGTTTCCTCTCAAGGGAACAGAAGAAGAATATGATGCGCTTAATGCTGTTGCAACATGTTTATTTATTCATGCGGAAGCGTTGATGAATAAAGGAGAGACGGATAAGGCTATTGAGCTTTTTCGTCAGGCAACAGATGATTATTCTTGGGCGCAATCTTGGGATCCTCGAGGGTGGTATTGGTCGGTGGCTGAAAAGAGTCAAGCAAGTTTAGACAAGCTTGAAGGAAAAGAAGAAAAAAAGAAAGAAGTTAAGATTGATCGTGGACCGAAGACAATACCAACTCTTGCGTTTCCTGGCACAGAAGAAATTATTGATTATGAAGAGTATGGTCATTTTGAAAATATTGGAACAAAAAATTATACTTATGTCATGGACGATCCCGCCGGACTAATGAAAGCCGTTGGTGAAGGAATTTATCCGAACACCAGTGGTGTTCTTAAAGATCCGACATATCGCAAGTTTCAGAAAGAAGGCGCTTTATATAAAAGTCATTGGGATTATGTGCAAACGGATGATCTTCAAAAAGCATTTTATAAATGGGCAACAGCGTCAGAGCCTCACGGCGTTAAACTTTTTTATTTAGGTCTTGTTTTTGAAAAAGCAAATATGATTTATGATGCCTTAAAGACATATCGTGCGATTCAAATTCATTTTCCAGCGTCGGTTGGGCGAACATATTGGAATACGCCGTGGTATCCGGGGCAGGCAGCGATTGCAAAAATTCGGCATATTATCAGTATTCATCCAGAGTTAGAATTAAAATATGAAAATGCTAAAGTTCAAGTGATTAATGGGTTTGATAATGATATCGCTAATGATATTGTGTTGACTTGGCCTGGAACTTTAAGAAAAAAAACATTTTGGGATAAGATTGTTGAAAAGATTAAATCATGGATTCCGTCGATAAAATCTGATTATCGGATTAAAAATATTAAAAAGTCTATTGGTGGGAAAAAAGTTCGCCTAGTTCAGTCTGCAGATACAGGACATTGGCAATTGTTAGTTAACAATAAACCGTTTATGATTCAAGCGGTTACTTATCAATCAACAAAAGTTGGACAAAGTCCAGACAAGGGAACGCTAGCAGATTGGATGCTTGAAGATACAAATAAAAATGGTCTTGCTGATGGTCCATATGATTCTTGGGTTGATAAAAATTTAAATAATGTTCAAGATGAAGATGAACCGGTAGAGGGCGATTTTAAGCTCATGAAAGACATGGGCGTTAATACCATTCGTGTTTACAAGCAGCCTTATAATCCTAGCAAGGAAGTCCTTCGAAAAATGTATGACGAGCATGGAATTATGGTTATCATGGGAGATTTCTTAGGAAAATATGCTCTTGGGTCTGGTGCGACTTGGTTTGAAGGAACAGATTATGAGAATTCAAAACACAAAAAAACTATGATGGAATCTGTTCGAAAAATGGTTAATGAATTTAAAGATGAGCCGTATGTTTTAATGTGGCTATTGGGTAATGAAAATAATTATGGTTTAGGATGTAATGCGGATAAAAAACCTCGTGCGTACTATGAGTTTATTGAAGAAGTTGCAAGCATGATTAAAACCATCGATTCAAGTCATCCTGTTGCGATATCGAATGGAGATACACTGTTTCTTGATATTTTTGCAGAAAGTTGTCCATCTGTTGATGCTTTTGCAGCAAATGCGTATCGTGGAGATTATGGATTTGGCTCTTATTGGGATCAAGTTCTTGATGCCTCTGGTAAAGCTGCATTTATTACAGAATTTGGATGTCCAGCTTACGCGAATCATTTAAGTCGCGAAGATGCTGAGCAAGCTCAGGCAGATTATCATAATGGTGCTTGGAGTGATATTATTTTAAATGCTGCTGGAACCAAAGAAGGCGCTGGCAACGCGATTGGAGCTGTTATTTTTCAATGGAATGATGAATGGTGGAAGAACTATGAACCTGCATTTCATGATAAAACTGCAGGTGCATTAGGTCCTTTTCCTGATGGATACATGTATGAGGAGTGGTTTGGGATAACAGGACAGGGGGATGGTAAAAATAGCCCATTTTTGCGTCATTTGAGGAAATCTTACGATTATTATAAAAAAGTTTGGAATTAGTCGAAATTTTCAGCAAAATGAAAAAAAATATGCTATACTTTCTTTAAATTCAAAGATGTGTGATCATATTAACTATATTAGTTAAAGGAGGGGGACGTATGAAAAAAGTTTTAATTTGTGCCCTATTAATTTCGGGTATTGGGCTTGCTAGTCCAGCGATCTCATCAGCTTATAATTTTGGTGATTATCGCTCTGTGACGCTTGCAACAAAATCTTGGGATGCGCTTAATCAAGGTGATATTGAGGCTGTTTTAGCGTATACAAATAAGTGTGTTGAGCTTTATGGTGCGCAAGCAGGGAAAATGCAGGCTTCAATGGATGGATATGTTGAAGGACCGAAAGAAGATGTTTTCAAGAAGTGGGCCTTGAATGATGTTGCGACATGTCTTTATGTTCAAGCAGAAGCTTATCGCAAAGCAAATATGATGGATGAAGCAAAAGAAACATATCAAAAAATTGTTGATAATTATTCTTATGCACAATGCTGGGACGCTGGAGGATGGTTTTGGAAACCGGCAGAAGCTGCACAAGAAAAACTTGATGCAATAGAATCTGGTTTGGATGCTGATTTTAGCGATTCAACATCTTCAGGCTTATCATCTAAAGCTTGGGAAGCTTATGCTGCCGATGATTTAGAATCTGTTTTGTTGTATACAAATAAATGTCTTAAATTATATGGTGACAAAGCAAAAACAATGCAAGCTTCTTTGACTGAATTTCCTTGGGAAACAAATGAGGAAATCTTTTCATATTGGGCGCTTAATGATGTCGGAACTTGCCTTTTTATTCAGGGTGATGCGTATAAAAAAGCTGGCATGACTGAAGAAGCTAAAGCGTCATTTAATCAATTGATTGATGATTATTATTTTGCACAATGTTGGGATACGCAAGGATGGTTCTGGAAGCCATCAGACGCAGTAAAGCAAAGACTTCTTGAAATTGAAGAGATGTAATTTTTAGCGTAAAGCTATTAAATTAAACTCCATGGCAAAGATGTAAAAAGTTTTATTGAAAGGGGACGTATGAGTAAGATGTCTAAAGTCCTTTTTTTGTTATTATGTGTTGTTGTGATTGGATGTGATCAATCAGGAACTCCCGTAGCAGAAGAAGCGGCAGAAATTAAAACTGAAAATTCTTTTAATCCTTTTCCTGTTTATACAAATATTGGTTCTCGAGATAATCATTTTGTTCCTTCTGGGTTTATGCCAGACGGATCATGTCTTGAGTTTTCTGATCGGTGGGTAGAAAGGTGTCATTCTGAGAGAACTTGTTTTCGCATTGCTTATGACGTTGAATGTTCTAGGCAAGGAGCGCGATGGGTTGGTGTCTATTGGCAAAATCCAGCGAACAATTGGGGAAATCGAAAAGGTGGATATAATTTAGATGGTGCAACAAAATTAACGTTTTGGGCTAAAGGGGAAAATGGTGGTGAGCGTATCGAAGAATTTAAGATGGGTGGCATCACAGGGGATTACCCAGACACAGATACGGCTTTTATCGGACCTGTTATTTTAACGCCAGAGTGGAAACAATATACAATTGATTTAAGAGGAAAAGATCTTTCGTATGTTAGTGGTGGTTTTTCTTGGTCAACAAATGTTGATGTAAATCCACAAGATTGTACGTTTTATTTAGATGATATTCGATACGAATAAAATAATTTTAAATAAAAATTTAAAAAGGGAATGATTTTTTTCATTCCCTTTTTTTATTTTTAAATTATAGAATAAAAAAACATTCTTTTACTTGTTTTATATTTAATAGTTTGATATATTAAGTTTATTAATATAAACGTTATCATTTTTAACTTTTAATCAAAAGAGGGTATCTATGTCAAACGCAGCAAAACAAGTTATTGGTATTTTACTTTTGCTTTTAGGCGTAAGCATTTTCGTTGCTTTATCTACTTTTAGCCAAAAAACTGATCTTGAAGGAAAAAATACTCAGCTTCAAGAACAAGCTTCTCAGAGCAAGAAAAAAGCTTCTGAATATGAGCAAAAACATAAAGCTGCGATAAGCGAATCAGAGAGTCTAAAGCAAAAATCTGATGCTCTTGTATCTCAAAAAGAAGATCTTGAAGATGAGCTTGATGCTATTTCAGATCGCATGCAAGATTTAAAATCGCGTGTTGATGATGCTGTTGATGAAAAAGAAGAATGGCGAACACGTTATCAAGAAGTGCAAGGTGAGCGTGATGATGCGATTGCAAAACTTCAAGAAGCGTTAATTAGAAAAGAAGCTGCAGCAGTTGTACAGCAGCCTCAAGTTGTTCGACGTAATGTTGATTTTGGTGCTATGGACGATAGGGACACAGAACAGCATTGGGCAAATATTTTAAAAGAAAAAACTGAGCTTGAAATTCGTATTGGTAATTTAGAATCTGACTTGGATCAAAGTGCGATGGACATCGAAGAGCTTCGCAAGAAAAATTCTGATCTTGATATTGAGGTTGGATATTTAAAGAATTCTCGAGAAGAAGCTGAACGTCAATTGACATATAATAAAGAGATTACAGATAATTTATCAATTGCGTTAGTTCGTGAAAAAAATGATAAAAAATATGTCAATGAACGCTTGGATAGCATGAAGGATGAAAATTTGGCATTGCGTTCACAAGTTAAGCAATTGAATAGTGTCAAGATTGCTTTGGAAAAAAGTATTGCTCAAGTTCAAGAAGAAAAGTCCAAAGTTCAAAAGAGATTAGAGGAAACAGAAATTATTGTTCAGGATCGCATTGATGAAGTTATGGACATAAGAATGGATATTGATAAAAGGCTTTATGGTTCACAAAAAGTTCAAAATCAAGTTATGTTGCCACCAATTGTAGTTAATGGATCTTCGATGTCTTCGTCTTATGATGATTTTGATACAACGCCAACCTATGCAACAACAACTGGCGAGATCATTAGCGTTAATGGTGAAAATAATTTTGTTATTATCGATCTTGGCGAAGATTCTGGTATTATGATCGGTGATCAGTTAGCTGTTTATCGAAATAGCGAGTATATCGGGGACCTAGAAGTTATTCAGGTTCGAAAAGATATTTCCGCGGCTGATATCATTAAGATATCTTCACCGCTTAAAGCTGGCGACATTGTCAAATAAAGTATTGGTATCGTGATTAAAAAGAAAATTAGCATTGAAGATGTAGCAGCGCGGGCCGGCGTATCTATTACGACGGTTTCTCGTGTTATTAATAACGTTCATACTGTTTCTAAGAAGAATCGTGTTAAAGTTGAAGAAGCGATTGCTCACTTTAATTTTAAGCCTAATGTTAGCGCCCAGCGTCTTGCCAAGGGATTAAATAATGCTGTAGGTCTTGTTATGCCAGGATATCCTGGCATTTTTCATTCCTTTTATGCTATCGAAATTATTCGCGGCATTGGGCATGCTTGCGAAACATTAAGACTTGATTTAATTTTTCATATTACAAATGGCGGCAATCCGCTAAATACAAATAATGTTGGTGGTGTTATTTTCGCCGATATTATTGAAAATCGAAAGCAAATTGAATCAACGCTAGCCGAAGGCATTCCTTGTATGGTTATTAATAATATCGTTGATGATTTAAAAGTTAATTATATTGCTGTTGATAATGTTAAGGGTGCGTATATGGCTACTGAATATTTAAACAGTTTGGGCCATACAAAAATTGCTACAATTGCTGGAAGTCTTCAAACTCAAAGTGGATTACATCGATTGCAAGGATATAAGGATCTTTTAAAGAAAAAGAATATTGCCATCAATGATGATTATATTTATGAAGGAGATTATTCTAGGCGTAGCGCCAGGCTTGCTTTTGATCAGTTATTTTCACTTAAAGAAAAACCTACAGCAATTTTTGCTGCAAGTGATGACATGGCACTTGAAATTATTAATATTGCGATTGAAAAAGGCCTTAAGGTTCCAGAAGATTTATCGGTTGTTGGTTTTGATGACAATCCAAATGGTTTGTATGGTTCCGTTGGTCTTACAACTATGCGCCAGCCGTTATTTAAAATGGCAGAGGATGCCGTGCGCAACCTCAACACTATTGTAGCTGGCCGTAGACACACCCCCGTTAGAAGTTTGCTTGATCCTGAGCTTGTAATCAGAGAATCTTGTGGATCTCCAAAAGCGTAATTTTTAAAATATTTCCAACCTAACTATTGTTGACAATCAAACTTTGACGAGGTATTCTTATAGTCGTTAAATTTATAAGAATTTATGGAGGATAAAATGAATAAATTTATTATATTTATGATGTATGCATTATGGGTATTGACGATTGCTGGTCTTTTAGTAATCACATTTACAAGTTTCCGTTATACGGATCTGAATATTATTGTCGCTGTTTTCGCGGCTTTGACGTTAATCAACACATATATTACAGTTAAGACAAAATAAAAGAGAAATGAATACAATAACTAATATATATGATTGCATTGTCGTTGGCTCGGGTCATGCTGGTGTTGAGGCAGCTTTGGCTTCTGCAAGGATGGGGTGCAAAACTTTGATGATCAATCTTTCCTTTGATACAATTGGGCAGATGAGCTGTAATCCTGCGATAGGTGGTGTTGGAAAAGGGCAGTTAGTTAAAGAAGTTGATGCGCTCGGAGGGGAAATGGGTAAGGCGGCTGACCAAACGGGCATTCAGTTTCGTCAGCTTAATGCATCTAAAGGTGCGGCTGTTCGTTCTTCTCGTTGCCAGTCTGATCGAAAGCGGTATAGAGTTTATATGCAAAAAGTTGTTTCTGACCAAGAGGATTTAGAATTCTTAAGTGGAAAAGTTTCTGACTTAATTGTTGAGAATAATATAATATCCGGTGTTTGTTTAGAGGCAGGTGAAGAGATTAAAGCAAAGACAGTTGTTTTGACTCCAGGAACATTTTTAAATGGAAAAATTCATGTTGGAAAGAAGACAATTGAAGCCGGACGCATCGATGAGTCTGCATCGAATAGCCTTGCGGATAGCTTGAAGAGACTAGGTTTTAAATTGTTAAGTTTTAAGACGGGAACGCCGCCTCGAATCGATGGAAAAACTATTGATTTCACAGAAATGGTACGTCAAGACTCTGACGATATTCCTGTGCCATTCTCTTTTTGTCATCACGAGATTCCAAAGACACGAAAACTTCTTTCTTGCTATATTACAGCGACAAATTTAAATACACATAAAATTATTAAAGACAATATTCATCTTTCTCCGATGTATTCTGGAAAAATTAAATCAACAGGAGTTCGTTATTGTCCTTCGATTGAAGATAAGTTAGTTAAATTTTCAAGTAAAGAAAGGCATCAGGTTTTTTTAGAACCTGAGGGATTGGATGCAGATCTTTATTATCCGAACGGAATTTCAACGGGATTGCCCGAAGACGTTCAGGAGAAGATGGTTCAGTCAATTCAGGGTTTAGAAAAAGCACGTATTACGTGTTATGGATATTCGATCGAGCATGATGTTATTAACGCTACCGAGCTTAAGGCAACTCTTGAGTCTAAGAGAATTGAAGGTCTTTTTTTTGCCGGACAAATTAACGGAACAACGGGATATGAAGAAGCTGCTGCGCAAGGTCTTATGTCTGGCATCAATGCGGCCTTGAGAGTTCAGAAAGAGAAACCTCTTGTTCTTCGTCGAGACGAATCTTATATTGGTGTCTTGATTGATGACTTGGTCACCAAAGGGACAGAGGAACCGTATCGAATGTTTACCTCAAGAGTTGAGTATCGCTTGATTGTTCGTGAAGATAATGCAGATAAAAGAATGTTTAAACATGGATATCGTATTGGTTTAATTTCAAAAGAGCGTCATGATGAAATTGAAGAAAAGTATAAAATCATTGATGAGCAAATTAAGCATTTGCGTCAAGCGCGTATTAATCCAGGGGAAGAAATAAATAAAGTTTTGAAGGATAATGATAGTTCACTCCTGCGAAACACAACGTGTTTAGCTGATATTTTAAAACGACCAGGAATTTCGTATGCTATGATTTCTAGTTTCAATGGAGATTTTAAAGACTTTTCAAAACAAATCGTCGATCAGATTGAGTATGAAATTAAATATGAAGGTTTTATTGCGCGTCAGCAAAAAGATGTCGAGCGATTTAAACATTTAGAACTTATAAAGATTCCGTCAGGCTTTGATTATTGTGGTATTCCTGGACTTTCTATTGAAATTCAGCATAAGCTAAAGGCGTTTGCACCACAAACTTTAGGACAAGCTCATCGCATTTCAGGTGTTACACCTGCCGCGATATCCATTCTAATTGTATATTTAAAGAAGCAGAGCCTTGCTAAAAGCAAGATTTAAATTTTTCATTTTTTTTGATTATTTTAAGATGGTAATTAGGTCAGTTTATAAATTTAAATTTAGATAATGTTTAAGCATCTTCATTAAGTGTGCCAGGATGGTTGTCTGGTTTTGTATTTATTGGATTGTATGCTGGTGTTAAATTTTTTGCTTGGATTGCTAGAAATATTTTAAAGATTGTTGGTGCGATCTTTTTTGATGAATGTTTAAGTATATTCTTAATTTGGATTGCTGAAATTATTAATGCATTTGTTTTATTTTAGTTGTTTAATGGGTCGTGATTATGTGTAGAAATTGTTAAAATTAAAAGCTGATATTGTTGATGATAAATTTGATCGGTTTGGTTTTTGGAATCTTTATCTTAAGGGTATTTTCGTTGATGACGTTTTGTTTTTTAGATCTGGGCGTTGATTTACCAAAGTTTTCTTTTTAAGAATATTTATGGATTGTGATTTTAGCACCTCCTGTTCGTATTTTCTGGATTTAGTTTATTTTGGCAGGAGTGGAAAAATTTTTTCCTACGAATTTATAAGTTTTAGTTAATTATCTAAAAGAAAATGATACTGTTTTTATTTTCTGTTTTATATGTTTGATTATTTCAATTGGTTTAGTTATGTTTTAAAAGAAAAAAATGAACAAAAGGAAAAGCGTATGAGCGAATATAAGTGTCCACACTGTGGAATGATTATTTTTGATGAGGATGCTTTGCTATGTCATTCTTGTGGGGAAAGTCTTGAGCGTGCTGGCAAGGGGTTTTTGGGACGAATTCGTTATTCGAATCAAAAAGTGGTATTGTTCTTTTTGACTTTTGCTGTTCTGTTATCTTTTGTTGCGTTGATGGTTATTTATAACTAGAATTTTTTTCTTGCCTTAATTGTTATGTTTATAGTATAAATATATATATTAAAAAGTATCTTATGGAAAAAAGGATGCAAATGGCGAATCAAGTTTTTGGATATCAATTGCTTTTAGATCTTTATGAGTGCAAAGAAGGTGTTTGTGATGACCTTTCTTTATGTTATCAATTTTTAGATGAAATTGTTGATGCCCTGGGCATGGAAAAACAAGCTCCGCCAAATATTTTTAGAAGTGATGCAACGCGGTTTCCAGATAAAGCAGGTCTTTCTGGTTGGGCACCTTTGATCGAAAGTTCGATTGTTATTCACACGTTAACCCCAAAGAATTATATTTCGATTGATGTTTATTGTTGTAAGGCTTTTGATCGTAATGTGGCGCGAAATATGTGCGATAAGTTTTTTGAGCCAAAAAAGACAGATGAGCAGTATCTTGAACGAGGGTTAGATTATTTTAAGTCGGATGGAACGTATCAAACAATGGTTGTAGATAAAGTAGGACCTATTCCGAAAGTTACAATTGAGTCAAAGGATTTTCAGGTTGAAGTTTAAAAGTATTAATTCTTAAGGATTTTAAGGGCTTTGTTATAAAAACAAAGCCCTATTTTTATAAAAAAAAGGAGCTATTTATGCCGATTAAGAAATTTTTTAAAAAAGCACGCTTGATTAACGCCGCTAAGAAATTGCGAAGATCTTGCGAGGGTGAGCATGAGGGCGCAAGCTTAATTGATAAAGTTAGATCTTCTGGAAAGTTTTGTTTGATTCAAAAAGTTTATGAATTTAATGAATTTTTAAATCTTGTCAAAGATTTAAAGCCAAAAATTATTTGTGATATTGGAAGTTCTGGAGGGGGCACGATTCGACTTTTTTCTCATTTTGCAGATAAAGAAGCACAAATTATTTCTATTGATATTGATAATACTCCTGTTCGTCAGGTTGTGTTTCAACATCTCGTTGGTTTGGATCAAGATTTGTGGGTTATTCAAGCTAGTTCTTATGCTGACGAAACAGTTTCAAAGATCAAGGAGCGGCTTGGTGATCAAAAAATCGACCTTTTGTTTATTGATGGCGATCATGAATATGACGGCGTTAAAAAGGATTTTGAGCTTTATGCACCTTTGGTGCGTGAAGGTGGAATTATTGGTTTTCATGATATTGTTGAAGACCACAAGACGCGTTATGGTAAAGAAACGGATGCCTGGGTTGGTGAAGTGCCAAAATATTGGAAAGAGTTAAAACAAGAAAAATATCAAATTAAAGAAATTGTTGAGAATACAGAGCAGGATGGATTTGGCATAGGTGTTATTTTTAAGTAAAACTTTTTTAAGAGGTGCTTGATGAAGAAAGTTATTATTTCTTTGCTTTTGATAGGTGGTATCTTTTATTTTGTTGGAAATTTAAAAGAGAAAAAAGAAGCAATGAAATTAGAATTTAATGAAGATCAGATTATTATTCATAGCGGTAAAGGTTATTTTTTGACAAGAAAGACTGGATCAAGTATTTCAGATTCTTATTTATTGACTGGAGGATCAAAGGATTTTAAGATGGGGGTCTTCTTGCCAGTCATTTCTATGGAAAAAGTTCAGCGATTAGAAAAAGAATATGGAAATTTTAGAAAATGTAAATCTTCTGGAGCATTTCAAGCGAGGGGCAATACAAGTTTTCTTCATGCTTTAGGCTCCGATGCCGAGATTCAATCTGTTTTAGAAAAGATAGGAACGCTGGGGGTGTCCGCTAAAAATGTTGTTTTTGAAATGACGTACGAGACGCTTGAAATTATTCCTCCTGAAGATCGTACTGCAGAAGGTGTTGTTAATTTTTCAGGTCCCTTGCTTCATTTTATTCTTGTTGATGACGTACATATTATTGAAGAAAATAAAAAGTTCTAATAATTTATATCTAAGTCCACAAAACTCTGCTTTTAGCATGCGTTGAGAGTCCTTCCAATATTTTTCTTTTAAAATATAAATATTAGTATAAAATAGTATCCCATGAGTTACGCAATCGAAAATATTAAAGCCTTAGAGTCTAAATGGCAGAAATTTTGGAAAGACAACAAGGTCTTCGAAGTTAAAGAAGACACGAAGAAGCCAAAATATTATGTCCTTGAAATGTTTCCTTATCCGTCCGGAAAAATTCATATGGGACATGTTAGAAATTATACTATCGCTGATGTTATTGCTCGGATGAAGATGATGCAAGGTTATAATGTTTTGCATCCTATTGGCTATGATGCTTTTGGCCAACCTGCTGAAAATGCTGCTATTAAACATAAAACTGATCCATCTAAGTGGACTTATCGCTGTATTGATGAGATGCACGAAGGTTTTGAAAAAATGGGGTTTTCTTATGATTGGTCTCGTGAAATAGCAACTTGTGATAAAGAATATTATAAATGGAATCAGTGGATTTTCTTAAAGATGATGGAGAAAGGCCTTGCTTATAAAAAGGTTTCATCTGTTAATTGGTGTCCAAGTTGTGAGACGACATTAGCTAATGAAGAAGTTATTCAGGGTGAATGTTGGCGATGTAAATCACAAGTTGATCAAAAAGATTTAAACCAATGGTATTTGAAAATCACAGATTATTCTCAGAGACTTTTAGAAGATTTGGATACATTAAAGAATTGGCCAGATCGTGTTGTTGCCATGCAAAAGAATTGGATTGGAAAAAGCTATGGTGTTGAGATTTATTTTAAGGTTGAAAAGACTGGTGAAGCTTTGCCTGTTTTTACAACGCGACAAGATACGATTTTTGGTGCAACATATGTTGTTTTAGCGCCGGAACATCCGCTGGTTGCTAGCCTTGTCAAGAGCACTGACCAAGAAGAAGAAGTTTTAAGCTTTTGTGAAAAGATTTTAAAAGTTAGCAAAACAGATCGAGTTTCAGGAGGTCTTAAAAAGCAGGGTGTTTTTACAGGAAGCTATGCAATCAATCCTGTAAACAATGAGAAGATTCCAATTTGGGTTGCTGATTATGTTTTAATGGAATACGGAACGGGTGCGATTATGGCTGTTCCAACGCATGATCAGAGAGATTTTTTGTTTGCAAAAGAACACAATCTTTCAATGCGTATTGTTATTCAAGATCCCAAGCGAAAAGATATTTCTGTTGAGGATTTAAGTGAAGCCTATGAAGACGAAGGTGTTTTAATAAATTCTTCGCAATTCAATGGCATTGGTAACAAGGAATCTTTAAAAAAGATTTCTGATTGGATGGAGCAAGAAAAAATCGGCAAATCTGTTGTGCATTGGCGATTACGTGATTGGTTGATTTCTCGCCAACGTTATTGGGGTACGCCGATTCCGGTTATATATTGTGAGAGTTGTGGTGCTGTGCCAGTGCCAGAGAAAGACCTGCCTGTTGTTCTTCCTGAAGATATTAAAATCACAGGTGAAGGGGGAAGCCCGTTAGCCAAGAAGGATGATTTTGTTAATGTTAAATGCCCGAAATGCGGTAAGGATTCTAGACGAGAGACAGATACCATGGCAACCTTCTTTGATTCCTCTTGGTACTATCTTCGTTATTGTTCAGCGCATAATCAGGATAAAGTTTTTGACAAAAAAGATGCAAATTATTGGATGTCAGTGGATCAATATATTGGTGGTATTGAGCATGCTATTTTGCATCTTTTGTATTCAAGATTTTTTACAAAGTTTTTTAAAGATCTCGGTCTTATAAAATTTGATGAGCCGTTTGATCGTCTTTTAACTCAAGGCATGGTTTTAAAAGATGGCGAGGTGATGTCTAAATCTAAAGGAAATACAGTTGATCCCGATGCTGTAATAGAAAAATATGGAACAGATGCTTTGCGATTGTGTATTTTATTTGCAGCTCCTCCGGAAGATCAGCTTGAATGGAATGATGGAGCGATGGAGGGAGCTTGGAGATTTTTGTCCCGTATTTGGAATCTGGTTGAAACAAAATATGATTCAAATGCGCAAGAGCAAGTGCTAAATAATAGCGATAAAGATTTAGAGCGAGAACGTAATGGTGTCATTAAGAAAGTTACAGAGGATATTGAAAAAGGATTTAAATTTAATACGGCTATTAGTAGCATCATGATTCTTCTTAATAAAGTTGATCAGTACACAAAAGGAAAAAAGGGATCGGATATTGCACAGCCTATTATTGTCAATAAAACGATCGAGACTGTTATCTTGCTCTTAGCATCAATTACACCTCATCTTTGTGAAGAACTTTGGCAAAAGATTGGAAAAAGAGATAAGACAATTAGCCAGGTGGCTTGGCCGACATATGATGAAGAAGCGCTTGTTGTTGACGAGGTTTTAATTGTTGCTCAAGTTAATGGTAAGCTTCGAGGTAAATTTAAAGCACCTGTTGATGCTAACGAGGAAGCTTTAAAGGAAATTATTTTATCTGACAAAAAGATTCAAGAGTATTTATCTGGCAAAGAGGTTAAGCGTTTTATTGTTGTGCCAAATAAAATTGTAAATATAGTTATTTAGTTTTGACATGTTCCGCATGCGAAGCAAATTCGTTTAAGTAAACTTATATTTTACGAGCTTGGAGCTCATTTATGCATTTTTACGCAGATCTTCACATTCATTCTAAGTATTCCCGCGCAACGAGTAAAAATTTAAATTTGGAAGAACTTTATTTATGGGGTCACCTTAAAGGGCTTAATGTTATTAGCACTGGAGACTTTGTGCATCCTGCATGGTTTAAGGAAATTACAACAAAGCTTGAGGAGGCCGAACCTGGCTTTTATAAACTTAAGAATGAATATGCCAAGCCTATTGATGAAAACATGCCAAAATCTTGCATCGGTGAATTGCGGTTTGTTTTGTCTGTTGAGATCTCAAGTATTTATAAGAAAATGGATAGGGTGCGTAAAGTTCATAATGTAGTCTTTGCTCCTAATTTAAAAGTGGCAGAAAAGATTCAAAAGAAACTCGGAAGTATCGGGAATATTTGTTCAGACGGTCGTCCGATATTAGGATTAGATTCACGTGATTTATTGGAAATAACCTTAGAGGCCGATGACAAAGCTTTTGTTATTCCAGCTCATATTTGGACACCATGGTTTGCGCTTTTAGGATCAAAGAGTGGATTCGACAAAGTTTCAGATTGTTATGGTGATTTAACGAGTCATATTTTTGCTCTCGAGACAGGATTGTCCTCAGATCCTTTGATGAATTGGCGCTTAAGTCAGCTCGATGATTATGTTTTGATTTCTAATTCAGATGCACATTCAGCATCAAAGCTTGCACGCGAGGCTAATATTTTTGATACAGAATTTTCTTATAATGGAATGTATCAGGCATTGAAGAATCCAAAAGATAAAGGATTTCTAGGGACGATTGAATTTTTTCCAGAAGAAGGAAAATATTATTATGATGGGCATCGCGATTGCAAGATGCGTTTAACACCTAAAGAGACAATCAAAAATAAGGGCTTGTGTCCTCATTGTGGAAAGCCAGTTACCGTCGGTGTTATGGCGCGCGTTGAAGAGCTTGCTGATAGAAAAGAAGGCGAAAAGGGAAAACGGGCTCGACCTTATCATAGTTTAATTCCGCTTGTTGAAGTTGTTGCGGAGTCTAGGGGGATGGGATCAACTTCAAAAGCTGTTCAAAAGATTTTTCATAATATGCTTAATACTCTTGGTGGCGAAATTTCAATCTTGCGTAATTGTTCGATTGAAGATATTCAAGCTTGTGCTGGCGATGTTATTGCTGAAGGAATTAAGCGTATGCGCAAAGGAAAGGTAAATATTGCGCCTGGCTATGACGGGGAGTATGGCATTGTTAAATTGTTTACCGATAAGGAACGAAGCAAGCTAGGAAAACAGATTCAATTATTTTCATAAGACACGCTAATTTTTTAATGATAGGCGGCGTATGTTTTATTTAACAAAAGAAGAAAGATTAGTTGTTATTTATTTTGGGACTGTGCTTGTATTAGGCAGTCTTTTTTATCACATATTTAAGCAAAATCCAAATCTTTGGAATATGATCGATATTGTTGAAAGTCAAAAGATTTATCCTAAAATTGATTTAAATAAAGCTAGTCGAAAACAGCTTATCAAAATTCCGCAGGTTGGACCTTCTACGGCAGACCGTATTTTAGAATATCGAAAGAAAAAGTCTTTTCAAGATTTTGATGAGCTTAAAAGTATCAAAGGCATCAGTAATTCAAAATACAAAACAATCATTTTATATTTAAAACCCATTCATTCCCCATGATGTCTCGTCGTCCGTTTCTTATTTTATTTATATCTTTAAGTTTTGGCATAGTTCTCGGAAGATTTCTTCCCACCCCTTTTTATGTACTAATTCTTTTATCTTTGATTACTCTTTCTTTGGGTTTTCTTTTTTTGAAGAATTCAAGAATTTCGATGATCTTTGTTTTTCTTTCTTTGTTTTTGATGGGTATGATTTTAATCCAGAATGTAAGACTAATTTCCAAAAATGATATTTCAAATGTGGTTAGGTTTTACAGAAAAGCTCCTGCTGTGATTGAAGGGGTTGTTGTTTCTGATATTAAGGAAAGAAATTTTTATCAAACGAAGAAAAGTTCATTTGAATTACAAGTCAAGCGCATCAAAAGTCCTTGGGGATGGAAGGAGAAGTCGGGAAAGATTTTAGTCCACGTGTTTGGCTCTAGAGATATTGTTTATGGTGATTATTTGAAACTGCAAGGAAAGATTTATCCAGCGTTTGATTTCGATAAAGAAAAAAGATTTTCCTATAAAGATTATCTTTTAAGAAAGGGGATTCGTTCGATTTTAAGCGTTAAAAAGAAAACGCCAATCGAAGTGATAAGCTCTCAGCATGGATTTTCTCTTAAGGCTGCATCATTTTCTTTAAGGAAGAAGCTGAAGAATATTTTTAATAATACCTTGTCGAAGAATCAAAGCGCAATTATGAAGGCGATTATTCTTGGAGATCGGAAAAGCATTCCAAGCCACATTCAGAAGCTTTTCGCGCGGACAGGATCGGCTCATATTTTGGCCATTAGTGGACTGCATATTGGAATTATTGCATTTTTGGTATTTTTTATCTTGAAGCTTTTCCCGATGAAGCGAAGTTTAAGATTTATTTTTACGACTTTATTTCTTTTTGGATATTGTTTTCTAGTTGGAGGGCGATTATCGGTTGTGCGCGCAACTTTAATGGCAAGCGTATTTTTGCTAAGTTTTATTTTTGAAAAAGAATCAGATGTTTTAAATTCGTTATTTTTAGCCGGATTTCTCATTCTCTTGCTCAATCCTTTTAATTTGTTTGATGCAGGATTCCAACTATCATTTATTAGTGTTTTTTCGATTTTGTGTCTATACCCAATGATTGCCAATAGCGCTTGGGTATCAGATGTGCAGAAAAAGGCAAAATCATATTCTTTTGTAAGGTTTCTTATTGATTCCTTCCTGGTGTCCTTGTCCGTTTGGCTTGGAGTTTTGGGATTAGTTGCGTATTATTTTCAAATTATTACTCCTGTCACGGTTTTAACCAATTTATTTGTTATTCCATGCATTGGTGTGATTATTACGCTTGGTCTAACTCTAATATTAATGGGAACTTTCGTTCCGCAGATAAGCTTTTTATTTGCTTGGTGCATTAAGATCATCCTTAATGCGATGGTTGGGATTATTTATCTCATGGAGAAGATTCCAGGAGCTTATTTTGAAGGTTTTTCCTTTTCATTTCTGGGTGTTTTTTCTTATTATGTAGCGTTTTTCTTGCTTTGCTTTTTGCTTAATTTTAAAAGGAATAGAGCTCTGAGGCAATATTGACAAAACTTTTTAACTATGATAAAGTGGACGACATGAAAAGAGTAATACTTATAACTATTATTATTATTAGTATTTGCGCGTCAAATGCATTTGCTTTTTGGATTTGGACGCCAGAGACTAACGAATGGGTGAATCCTAAATACTCTGTTAAAGATACGCCGGGTGAGCAACTTGATTACGGGTTAGAATTTCTTAATGCTCAAGAGTATAAAAAGGCAACTCAAGAATTCAAAAAACTTCTTAAGCATTATCCTCGCTCTATGGAAGCTCCAAAGGCACAGTGGTATATTAGTCAATGCCTTGAGAGATTAGGGAAACCGTACAAAGCGTTCAAAGAATATCAAAAAATAATCGGCAAATATCCTTTTAGCGATTTATCTCCAGCTGTTGTTGAGCAGCAATATAAAATTGGCGAGAAAATGCTTTTAACGCCATCTCGCAACAGGCTTATCACAACGATTTCTGGCGCAGAATATGATGTGATTGATGTTTTTCGAACTGTTATTAAAAATGCCCCATATGGAGATTATGCTCCTGTTTCACAATATAAAATTGGTTTATATTTATCTGAAAAAAAGATGTTTGATGAAGCTCGAGATGAGTTTGAGAAAGTGATTAATGATTATCCTAATAGCGATTGGGTTAAAGCTGCACGCTATCAGATCGCTTTAGTGGATGCTAAACGTTCAGCTGGTGCATCTTATGATCAAAGAGTTACTCAAGCTGCAACTAAAGAGTTTGAAGATTTTATTAAAACATATCCGGATGCACAGTTAACGCGGGAAGCCCGTAGCGAGATTGCACAGCTTCAAGAGAAAGAAGCTGAAAACAATTTTTTGATTGCGGAATTTTATGAAAAGCAAAAAGATTTTGAATCGGCTAAGATTTATTATTCGTCGGTTGTTGATGATTTCTCTCAAAGTCCTTGGGCTGTTAAAGCTTTAGAAAGAATTAAGCTCATTGAGCAAAAAACGTAAGAGCAAATGAAAAATTTTTTAAAATTATTTATTGTTTTTATTTTTGTTTCACATCTGTCTGGATGTGGATATTCCACGCGTTCATTATCTCCAATTTTAGCTGATATTAATACAATTTATGTCGAACCATTCTCAAATAGTGTTGATTACGGAACAGAGAAAACTGATAAGAATTTGTATATTCCTATGCTTGAAGTTAAGGTAACCAATCAAACTATTGATCGTTTTATTTATGATGGAAATCTTAAAGTTGCTAAAAAAGATCAAGCGGATGTTATTCTTAAAGGAGAATTAGTCAATTATAATCGCGATACGTTAAGATATGATGATGATGATAATGCTCAAGAATATCGTATTCGCGTGGTTGTTTCAATGATGCTTTGGGACGTTGTAAACGACGAGCCTCTGTGGAGCGAATCTGGATTTGCCGGAGAAGCAACGTTTTTCGAATCAGGCCCAGCCTCTACATCTGAGAGTTCGGCGATTGATGAGGCCGTTAAAGATCTCGCTAAGAGAATTGTTGAACGCACGGTTGAAGACTGGTAGCTAAAAATCGGTGCTAAATCATGATCTATCTTCTCGTTGGTCAAGACCCTTCTAAAGAAAATAAAATTTCTGAAATAAAGTCTAAAATTCTTACTTCAAAAGAATCTCTATCTTTTGATTATGAAGTCCTTCATGCGCATAAATTAGATGCGGATGTTTTAAAAAAATCCTTAATCTCACTTCCTAGTATTTCTAAAAAACGTTTAGTTTTAATACGTCAGGCGCATGATCTTGATGGGAATGCTAAAAAAATAATTTTATCTTG
Organism: uncultured Planctomycetales bacterium; assembly: GCA_964648665.1. Lineage (GTDB taxonomy): Bacteria > Omnitrophota > Gorgyraeia > Zapsychrales > Aceulaceae > Aceula. The sequence goes on from CAZYOA010000003.1 coordinate 92,034, forward strand.
TTTTCAGGATGAATCGATACCTGTTGAATTGATTTTAGATGCAGATCAGTGGAGTGCAAAAGATAGTTTTTTGAAGAAATTAGAGAAAATCATCAAGGTTGTTAAATTTAAAGAAACGCTTAAAACGAATGTTTTTGATTTGACGAAAGCGATTATATCAAACCGAAAACCCGAAGCTTTAAAGCTTGCTAGTCAACTTATGGATGAAGGAAATCACCCTTTGAAAATTATTGCACCTATTGTATGGGCTTGGAAGAAATCGAAGAGTCGTATGTCTAAGGAGAAGTTTCACCAAGGGCTTGTTGTGTTGCAAGAAACAGACTTCTACATCAAAAGAAGCCGTCTAAGCCCTCAGTACGCCTTAGAAATCTTGGTAATTAAGCTATGCTCTTGAACAGTTTTGTGAATTGAGACTTTCTTCGTGCAGCTGTATTTTTTTGGATGAGATTGGTCTTAACAGACTTATCGATTTTCTTAAATACAGTGCTTAGAAGAGTTTTTGCAGTTTCAACCTCTTTAGAATCAACGGCTTTACGAAAACTTTTGATTGTTTTCTTAAGGTCAGTCTTAATATCTAAATTGTGTAAACGTTTCTTTTTAGTTAAACGCAACTCTTGGATGCTTGATCGTCTTTGTGGCATAAAGAATCACTCCTTTCTTTAGTCAGCCAATATAGCAGAGAGATAAAAATATGTCAACTAATAAATATTCACAACACGACACAAACACCGGAATTGCTCAATCGACATCGATTTTGTCTTTGGGCACCTTTGCTTCTAGAATCTTAGGGTTTTTTCGAGATGTCATTTTAGCTAAGTTTTTAGGAACGGGTTTCTCTGCAGATGCCTTTTTCGTAGCTTTTCGTATTCCAAACTTATTTCGCGATACAGTAGGAGAAGGAGGCATTAATTCTTCTGTTGTTCCAGTGATTTCTGAGTATAAGCATCATGGTGACAAGGAAGATCTTCTGAAGTTCTTGAGTGTTGTTTTTGTGTGGGCCGCTATTATTTTAAGTACAATTACGATTTTGGGTGTTTTGTTTGCTCCAGCTGTTGTGAGAATTATTGCGCCGGGTTTTGTGGTTGATCCAAAGAAGCTAGCCTTGACGATTAATTTGACGCGTGTAATGTTTCCGTATTTGATTTTTATTGGATTGACTGCATATGCGGCAGGAATTTTATATACATTGCGTTCATTTGCTGTTCCCGCTTTTAGTCCGTGTCTTTTAAATCTTTCAATTATTGTTAGTGTTTTTATTGGTTTTCAGGCAAAAACAGACCCTACAATGTGTTTGGCGGGTGGTGTTTTGGTCGGAGGTATTTTACAGCTTCTTGTTCAAGGTATTCCACTTTTTAAAAATGGCATTCGATTCCGGATGCCAAAAACTTTAAATCATCAAGGAGCTAAGAAAATCGGTACTCTGCTTGTTCCGAGACTTTTTGGATCAGCTGTGTATCAGCTAACGGTTCTTGTTGATACATTTTGCGCCTCTTTGGCGACGATCGTTGGAACTGGTGGAATTTCTGCAATTTATTATTCAAATCGAATTTTACAATTTCCTATGGGTCTTTTTGGCATTGCATTGGCCTCAGCACTTTTACCGTCTTTGTCAGGTTTTGCTTCTCGAGGAGATTTTGAAGATTTTAAACGTTCGCTTAATTTTGCCTTAAAAAGTATTTTTCTTATTATGTTGCCGATTAGTATTTTTCTTATTCTTTTTTCGCAGCCTATTATTCGTCTATTATTCCAAAGGGGAGAGTTTGGTGCGTATTCAACATCGATTACGTCATCGGCGTTGTTGTTTTATGCTATTGGGCTTTTCTTTTTTGCAGGAATAAAGATATTGGTAACATCATTTTATTCTTTGCAGGATACGAAAACTCCAGCTAAAACAGCCGCGATTTGCTTGGTTGTTAATGTGATATTAAATTTTGCATTAATGGGTCCTTTGAAGATTGGGGGTATTGCTTTGGCAAGTTCTATCGCAGGAAGTATTAACTTTTCAATATTGTTTTATATTTTATCAAAACGCTTAGGTCTTATCGTAAAAGATTTCTTAAATTATTTTCTTAAAGTTTTTCTTTCGACCTGTTTGATGGGAGCTATTTCTTTTTGGTTCTGGCATCAGCCGCTGATATCCAGTGAACTTATTCGCTTGATTGTCGTTAGCGTTATAAGCATTATTGTTTTTCTCTCGTCTTGTTATATTTTTAAAATTGAAGAAGCCAAAAAGATAATTCGATGGATATTAAGAAGATCATAGAAAAAATTCCTGTTTCGAGTGGTGTTTATTTGATGAAATCGAAACAAGGAAAAATTATCTATATCGGAAAAGCTATTTCTTTAAGAAAACGCGTTCAGTCTTATTTTCGAAAGTCCTCTCATCATTCCCCGAAGACAGATGCGCTTGTTTTAGAAATTTACGATATCGATGTTATTTTAACGTTGAGTGAAGCCGAAGCTTTGATTTTGGAAGCAAGTTTAGTTAAAACACATCGCCCAAAATATAATGTGGATTTAAAAGATGACAAAAGTTATCCTTTTATTCAGATGACGGATGAGAAATTCTCAAGAATCTCGATTGTTCGTCCACGTTCACAAAAAATAAAAACAAAATCACTCTATTTATTCGGTCCCTACGTTAATGCAAAGTTGATTCGAGAAGCGCTAAGCGTTATTCGAAAGATTTTTCATTTTCGCACATGTGTACGTTTTCCAAAGAAAGCGTGCCTTGATTATCATATTGGATTGTGCGATGCGCCGTGTATTGGAAATATTGATAGAAAAGAATATCAAAAATCTGTTCGTAATGTACGTTTGATTCTTGAAGGTAAAAAAGAGAGTTTGCATCGATTTCTCCAGAAAGAAATGGAGAGGGCGTCTCAAAAGAAAGATTTTGAAAAAGCAGCAAAGACTCGAGATCAAATTCGAGCCGTGGGCGCGCTTTATTCAGGAACAAAAGATATTAATTATTTTAAAGAGGCCGAGCAATTAATGCGAACATTAAATCTTAATAGGCCACCACAGCGCATAGAAGCTTTTGATATATCAAATATTATGGGAAATCAAGCGGTTGGATCTATGGTGTCTTTTTTAAACGGAATGCCGGATAAAAGAAATTATAGGCGTTTTCGTATTCGAGAAACTCAAGGTATTGATGATTTTAAGATGATTGCAGAGGTTGTTCGTAGGCGGTATTCAAGATTAAAAAAAGAAAAAGCTCTTTTTCCTGATTTGATTCTTATTGACGGAGGAAAAGGACAGCTTTCAGCCGCTAAAGAAGAATTAAGCGGATTAGATTTAAGTATTCCTTTGATATCTTTGGCTAAAAGAGACGAAGAAATTTTTATGCCGTATAAGCGAAAAGCGGTAATTCTTTCTAAGGATTCTTTAGGGCTAAAGCTTGTTCAGCGCATTAGAAATGAGGCTCATCGATTTGCGATTAATTATCATCGTCTCCTACGTTCAAAAAAGGCGCTAGCTTCTAAATCAATGATAAAGTAATTTAATGAGAAATCATTTCGGTATTATAAATTTTCATGTAGAATAATAATGTAAATTATAATATTATTCTTAAAAGGGATTATGAAATTACAAAGATTTTTTAAGTTGATGGTTCAAAAGGGAGCATCGGATTTATTTTTGCGTTTTGGTGCATTGCCTAGAGCTCGCATTGATGGACAGGTGCAGTATCTGGATCAGACGCCTGTTAGTCAAGCAGATATGAGTGAACTTTTGGCTGTTTTGTTTGATGATAGACGAAAAAGAGATATTTTTGAACAGAATAGAGATGTTGATTTTATCTATAATGATCCGGGATCTGGACGCTTTCGTGTTAGTGTCTTTTATCAGCGAACGATACCGGTTTTAGTTGCGAGATATGTTAAGAATCAAACAAAAAGCTTTTCGGATTTAAGTCTTCCCGTCGAGCTCTGTGAAATGTTTGCTCAAGAAAAGAGAGGTCTTATTCTTGCGTGTGGTCCTGCTGGAAGTGGAAAAACAACAGCTATTGCAAGTATTATTGATTATATCAATTTTAAGCAAGAAAAACATATTGTAACTTTAGAAGATCCTATTGAATTCTTGTTTAAAGATAAAAAAAGTATGATTAATCAAAGAGAAATGGGAATTGATTTTTATTCATATCCAATGGCGTTGCGACATGTGACGCAGCAAAGCCCCGATATTATTTTTATTGGAACTATTCGAGACGAAGAAACAATGCGCGCAGCTCTTGCTGCTGCAGAGCTTGGTGCTCTTGTTGTTTCAACTTTTCATACCAATAATGCAGTTCAGACATTAGAGAGAATTATTAATTTTTTTCCTCCGCATTTACATGCAGAGATAAGCCTTCAACTTTCTATGCTTTTAAAAGGAGTTTTATCTTTACGTCTTTTGCCTCGCAAGGATGGACAAGGACGTATTCCAGCTTA
>CAZYOA010000003.1:96566-100290 GCA_964648665.1 uncultured Planctomycetales bacterium
TTTTATCTTTACGTCTTTTGCCTCGCAAGGATGGACAAGGACGTATTCCAGCTTATGAATCTATGGTTGCAACTCCGACGATAACACGACTTATTCGAGAGCGCAGTGTTCGAGAGATTCAACCGTTTATTAATGATGGAAAATTGTTTGGCATGAAAGCATTTAAACAGACCTTAGCACAGCTTGTTCGGGATGGTATTGTCGATCAAGAAGATGCTAAAAATGCGGCAGATAGCAAAGATGATTTTGATCTTGAGATTAAGGGGATTAAAAGCTTATAGGGCGTTATGGAGAAGATAACTTTTTAGAAATAATTTTAAAAAGGATGGAAACATGAAAAAAAGAAAATTTCTTCGATTCGATACTCCGTTAGAAGCAAATTTGTTTTTTGATACCGAGAGTGCGCAGCCACTTAAAACAAGAATTTTAGATTTCTCAAGAGAAGGTATGCGTATTTCTGGAGATAATTTGAATGAGCTTAAGAATAATCGCTTAAAAATCTCTATCCAATCTCCAGTTGAAGAGGCTAGAAAGTTCTTACTTGAAGGTCATGTTTGTTGGGAGTCATTTAATGGGGAAGATAAGAATTTTGGCGTGCATATTGATAAAATGGATTCTAGCGAAAAAAGTGAGTTAATGGATTTTGTTTATAGGCTTTGGAAATCAAAGATTGTGGCAATTTAAATATAATGACTGATAAAAAAACTAAAAGGCTTGGAGATTATTTAATTGAGGAGGGATTAGTTGATGAAGGTCAACTTTCTGCGGCTCTTGATACTCAATCTGCAACAAATCAACCTCTTGGTGAGATTCTCATTGAGCAAGGCGTTATTTCTCAGACTCAACTTATTCGTATTTTAGCTATTCAGTACAATATTCCATTTGTTGATATTGAAAAAGAACCAATCGATGAAAATGTTTTAAAAATTATTTCTCCGGAGAAATTAAAAAAGTGGAAAGTTTTTCCTTTGTCAATAAAAGATGGAGTTTTAGTTGTGGCGGTCACCAATCCGTTGGATGTCACTTTATTCCAAGAGCTTCGATATTTAACTGGAAAGAAAATAAATCCTGTCGCTGCTGCACCGGAATCAATTGAGAAATTACTTTCCTTACATTTTGGCGCTATTTATGATATTGAAGAAGCTATTTGTGAAGACGAACATGGTGAGGAAAATAAAGAGATTTCTGCGCTTCATGGTGATGATGATGATGAAGCTCCCGTTGTTAAGCTTGTTCAAACTATTATGAGTGATGGCATTAAGATGCGTGCTTCTGATATTCATATTGAACCTCAAAAAAAAGATGTGCGTGTTCGCTATCGCATTGATGGCGTTTTAAAAGAAAGCTTAAGAGTTCCTAAGAAATTACAAAATACATTGGTTTCGCGCATTAAGATTATTAGTTCCATGGATATTGCCGAAAGCCGTCGACCGCAGGATGGCCGAATGCAAGTTAGTCTTGATAAAAAGAATTATGATATTCGTGTATCTTCTTTACCTGATGCATTTGGCGAGAAAATTGTTTTACGTATTTTAGCTAAAGAAGAAATGAACATTGATTTAGCAGCAATTGGTGTTGAGCGTAAAGATGATGAGACTTTAAAGCGATTAGTTCATATGCCATACGGTATTATTTTGATCACTGGGCCGACAGGAAGCGGAAAAAGTACTTCCTTATATTGTATGCTCAAAGAAGTTAATGATGAGAGTCAAAATATTGTTACCTTAGAAGATCCTATTGAATATGAAATTGATGGGATTAATCAGACTGCCGTTAATAAATTGGCAGGATATACTTTTGCCAATGGTATGCGTCATATTTTAAGACAAGATCCGGATATCATTATGGTTGGCGAGATTCGTGATATTGAAACCGCTGAAATTGCTGTTCAGGCTGCTTTAACAGGGCATCTTGTTTTGTCAACTTTGCATACGAACAATGCTTCTAGCAGTGTTATTAGATTGATTGATATGAAAGTTGAGCCATTTTTAATAAGTTCTTCTGTTCTTGCGATTATTGCGCAACGCTTGGTGAGAAAGCTTTGTCCTTATTGCGCCCAAAAAGCTGATGTTCCGGAAGATTTAAGAGAAATTATAGAAAAACAGTTTAAAGATTTATCTGTTTGCAATTTTAAAAAACCTGCAGGTTGTGAAAAATGTGGGGGTATAGGATATTCCGGGAGAACAGGAATTTTCGAGATATTAAATATGACTCCAGAAATCAAAGAGTGTATTATGAAAAATCCTGATGAACATGAAATAGAGCGCTTGGCTCTTTTGCAAGGTATGAGAACGTTGCAACAAAGTGCTTTGGAAAAAGCGGCTTCAGGCCAGACGTCGTTAGATGAAGTTGTCCGAGTGACGTTTGTAAAAAGGATATAAAAATGAAACAATTTATTTATACGGCAAGAGATGTTAGCGGAAAGATGCTAAAAGGAGTATCAGAAGGGGCTAATCGACAAGATGTAGTCAGGACGATTAGCGCAAAAGGGTATCTGGTCGTTGATATAAAAGAAGCTTCAAAGACCGGCGATATTTTTGCTAAAAAAATGAGTCTTGATAGCATTATTGCTTTTACACAAAAGATAAAAGTTTTACTTGATGCAGGTATTTCTTTGCTAGATGGATTAAGATTATTGTGGGAACAAACTGAGAATGAACATATGCAGCTTATTATAAGTGAAATTAGAACTTTGTTGTCGAGAGGAATTCCTTTGGCGGGAGCTTTAAAAAGATTTCCTTATGCCTTCTCAAAAATATATATTAGCTTAATTGCTGTTGGAGAAAAAGGTGGTGTTTTAAGTTTTGTTTTGGATAAGATTTCTGAGCATCTTAGTCGACAAAAAGAGACAATTGCAAAATTTAAAAAAGCATTAATTTATCCTATGCTTGTTCTCGGGCTGGCCTCAGCCGCTGTTATTGGCATGTTTGTTTTTATTATTCCTATGTTCAAGAAAATATTTTTAAAAATGAAAATAGAGCTGCCATTAATCACAAGGATCCTTGTGAATATTTCTGAAATATTTATTAAATTTTGGTGGATAGGTGTTTTGTTTTCGGTTATAGTAGTAATAGGGTATCGTTATTTTAGTAGAACTAAAAAAGGTAAATATTTAATTGATAAGCATACCCTTAGGATTCCTGTTGTTGGAAGGATTTTTTTCTATCTAAGTTTGTCGCGTTTTTTACATACATTTTCTGTTCTTTTACAAAGCGGTGTTCCTTTGATTGAATCTATTGATGATACTTTAAATTCAATGGGAAATTCTTTTATGATTGAGAGGCTCTCTGTTATCAAACATTATTTGAGTAGCGGCTTAAGTCTGAAAGACTCTTTGTCAAAGGTAAAAATGCTGCCGCCATTTGTTTTAGGTCTTATTGGCATTGGCGAGGAGAGTGGTTCCTTGCCTAAAAGTATAGATATTACAGCTGGCATGGTTGATGAAGATGTTGACTATCAGCTAGACAAGTTAACGACTTTGCTTGGTCCAATTGCAATCATGGTTGTTGGTGTTTTTGTTTTAATTGTTTTGTTAGCTGTTTATTCGCCAATCTTTGCATTATGGGGAGGATTGCAAAAATAAAAGAATTAATTAATGTTAAAGAAAGAAGGGGAAAATGAAAAAGAGTGGATTTACATTAGTTGAAATTTTAGTTGTTATGGTTGTTATTGGTATTTTAATTGCTCTTTCAGTGCCTAATGCGATTACAGCAATTCGTATTGC
>CAZYOA010000003.1:100390-145424 GCA_964648665.1 uncultured Planctomycetales bacterium
TTGGTATTTTAATTGCTCTTTCAGTGCCTAATGCGATTACAGCAATTCGTATTGCAAATACAAAAGCTTGTGCGAATAATATTCGTACAATTGATTCTGCTATGCAACTTCATTATGCTGAGCATAGAGCATGGCCAGCAGATTTTGATAGTTTGTGTACGGGAGGTTATTTACCGAGTGAAGCTTGCACGGGTGGTCTTTTTTCTTTGCAATGCCCCATTATAGGTACTCTTTATTCTATAAATGCAGCTGGAAATCGTTGTAATCATGGTGGACATTTTCTTGCTGGCAATTATCCTGATATTCATATTGTCCCGGCTGGATCGTAATAATAGCTGGAAGATTAGGATACAAGGTTTATTAAATTAATTTTACCATTTATCATTATAGGAGTTTTTAAATAGTTTTTATATATGCTATCTCTATTGCTAAGCCATAAAAAGATTTTCTTTACTGATTTCTCTATTCAAGGGAAATCAGTAAAGATTCATAAAATTGACGAGCTATCTCTTTCTTGTGATATTTTTGAAGATCAAAATATTTTAGAAGCTGCGACAAACATTAAAATTTTTATTAAGCAGAAAAAATTTAGTAAAGGAAAATGTTTCTTTTCAGTGTCTCATCATGACATTGTTTGCAAAGAATTGATTTTGCCGTTAGTTTCTAGAAGAGAAGTTGAAAAAATTATTGTTAATGAAATCGAGAAGGTTTCGCGTTTTGCAGAAAATAATTATGCTTATTGCTACCAGTTGATTGAGTATCCTTTTGATCAAAATATAAAAGTAATTTATTACGTATTTCAGAAATCAATTCTTGATACTGCAGAGAAGCTACTTCGAAAAAGTGGGTTTTCTCCGATTAGTTTTGATCTTGCTCCGATTAATCTCCTTAATATCCCGCTAGAAAATTCAGACGAAAAAGCTATTGTTTATATTGAAGATGAATCATGTCATTTGCTTATTTCAAAGCAAAGGCAATGTCAGGCAAACTATTTATTACACTCGGGCCGAAGTCGCTTAGTAGATGAATCTTCATGGGGAAGCTTTGCGCAGGATATTAAAACTTTGTTTAGGGTTTATGAAGATGAAGCTGCTAGCGAAATAAAATATGTTGAGTTTTGTGGTGAGTATCCTGAAAATGAGAATTTTTTAGAGTCAATGGAAAGGCTTCTTGGTCGAGAATGTAGTTTTTTAAAAATCAATAAAAAATATGTTCGAGCTTCGAAAAAGGTGGATGTAAATCAGCTTAATCGTTCTTTTGTACCTATGGTGGGAGACATGCTTAGAGGGGCGGGTTCGATAAATTATTTTAATGTTTCGTCAATTTGGAATTATGCAAATACATCGTCCTATATTAAAAGTTTTATTCTTAGATCGCTATTTCTTTCTTTGGTTATTCTTACGACAGCTTTTTTTGTTTTATTTCCAAAAATGAATAGTGTTTCTAAGCTTAATAAAGAAAAGAAAACTGTTAATAAAGAATATAAAATAATTAAAGGAAGTATTCAGAAATTAGAGCAAAAAAAATCGGTGGTTGAGGATCTTAAAGAAAGCATCCTTTCTCAAGCTCAGGTTGTCGTTCAGCTTAAGAAAAATTCATGGGTGGGCTTGTTGAGCGCTATTCAGGCGTCTTTGCATGAAGATGTTTGGATCGATTCAATTTATCTTGAGAAGAATGGAAAAATTCGAATAAAGGGATCTGTATTAAATCTTGATTCTTTGGGAGGGTTTATTCGAAATCTAAAAACAGATAAGAATTTTCGGAATGTTAATCTGCAATCTTCAAGAGAAAAGAAATATGCTGGTGAAATGATTTATGAATTTTTTATTGAACTCAAATTTAAGGAAGTAGATGCCTAGATATGTTTCATGACGGAAAAATAGTTAAACATTCAGCGCCAAGAACAGCAATGCAAATTATTGTTCCTCTGATTTTGCTGGTATTGATTGGATCTTTTGCTTATTTCTTTCAGACTATGTCGAATAAGGAAAGTCGTCTTTTAAAGGATATCGCAAAAAAGAAAACTTTGATTGAAGAGCAAAGGAAAGATCAAGATAGTATTAATTTTTATTTGGATAAGTATTCAGATGAGATTAATGATTTTAGAAGTATTCTTTTCAGGGAGAGAGACATTCCTTTATTTATTGAAGGAATATCATCTATTTCAAAGGAACATGATGTGAGCGTTGTATCGATTAAGGGCTTGTCTGATAAAGAAGTTGTTATTAAATCTAAGCAGAAAAAACAATCTTTTAAGGAATTAATTGGATTGACAGATAAAAATTTTGTGATTATTGCTTCTCCTTTTACGATTCAGCTTGAAGGAAAACTAGAAGATATGTCAGAGGTTTTATATCGACTAGAGTCAAATCGACAGCTTTTGACAGTTAGTGATTTTGATTTTATTATGGTGAAATATCCGAAGATGCGGGTTAATTTTAGACTTGATTTATATAGTTTAGAAGCTGGTAAAGGTAAAGGTAAAGGTAAATGAGAAAGAAAACATTTCTTTTTATAGTCTCTTTTTTGCTTTTAATTCTTACGATTGAAGGCTGTGATTTAATCAAGTTAATAAATCCTAAAAAAAGAAGTAAAGCAAAAAAGAAAACTTCCGCTCCGGCATCGCTTAAGAATAATAAAAAAGATTTAGAGTTGGCTAAGACGCTTATCTTAAAACAAGTAAAAAAGATGGATTTTGATCGAAACTTTTTTAGGCCTTTAATTGGCAGAGGATCTCTTAAAGAAGAGCTCGCAAGAAAGGCTCTAGAAAATGGCGAAAATGATGAAGATGGTGGCGATCCTGTGCTGGTGACACCTAAAAATATGAAACTTGTTTTAAAGGGAGTGCTTCTTTCAGATAAAAAAATAGCTTATGTTGGTTCTCCTGAGGAAATTTATGTCTTATACGAGGGAGACAGTTTATCGACAATGAAAGTTTTAGAAATATCTCCAGATCAAGTTGTTTTTTTATTGGAAGACGGAGAGATCTCGATTTTAAGTAATAATTAAGGAGGATTAATGTCCAAACGTGTCTTTATTTTATTTTTATTATTGTTTACTTTTTTTATATCGCCTAACCTTTTTGCTCAAAATTTAGGAGAACAACAGCTGGCTGTTGTTGATGAGGCTTTAATTGATGAAGCAGACCTGCTGATGCAAGAAATTATTGCATCTAAAAGGAGCTTAGAAGCCGAAGAAGAGCATATGAATATAGGAAATCAAAAGGATGAGAGTTTCGATGACCTTGAAAATAACGCTGCCTTTGATGATGGTGAAAGTTCGTTTAAAGGTCTCGAATTTCTTGGAGGAGACGGACAAGTTATTGATAGCGCTGCTTTAGATGAACAAGAGTGTTTGACATGTGATTTAAATACAAAAGAAAAGCCAAGAACTTCAGACGCAAAGAATTCTAAAGCTGATGTAACTGTTAAAGAAGAGCGGATTACTTTAGATTTTAAGGAATCTAATCTTGAAGAAGTTTTCCGTCTTCTTTCAGAAATTGAAGATATAAATATTTTAGTTGATCCGCTTGTAAAAGATTTAGAAGTGGATTTGCACCTTAAAGAGGTTACTTTTGATGAAGCCCTTAATCTTATTTCAAATGCGTACGATTTAAGAACGTCTAAAGTGGGTCAATCTTTGTTTGTATCATCTTATGAAAAAATTAATTCAATGAATTCTGTAACTAAAATAATCAAATTAAAAAATATTAATGCTGAGAATGCAGAGAATTTAATTCGAAATGTTGTTGAGTCTGTTGTTTCAGACAAAGAAATTAATGCGCTTGTTATGTCTGGTTCTCCTCTTCAGATTGAGGAAGCTGCCAGTATTGTTAAAAAAGTGGATGTGCCTCAGAGGCAAGTTTTGTTGGCAACTCAAGTTTTGGAGGTCAACAGAGATTCGTTGCGTGAAACAGGTATTGATTGGAACGACTCTTCGACGATTAATTTTCAAGAAATCAAAAGACCAGCAGCGGCGGATGGATCATCTGTTATTAATGGAGCGGATTCAGCTTTTCATATCTTTCGTATGGCTCGCGAACCGTTAAAGCTTCAAATGGTTATAAAGTTCTTGATTGAAAATAATAAAGCAAGAATTTTAACTAATCCAAAAATGACAACCGTTAACGGTAAGGAAGCTAGTCTTTTTATCGGCGATCGAATTCCCTATGAAATTACTAAAGTTTCTGGTGGTACTGCAACAACAGAGGTTCAGTTTACTGAAGCAGGTATCAAGCTTACGCTGACACCGTCAATTATTGAAGACGATTATGTTGTTGTAACTGTAGCGCCAGAGATAAGTTTTATCTATGCTTGGGCAGGAGAAAATGAGCAATACCCTTGGGTTCGTACGCGTGAAGCGAAGGCAAGTGTTCGTGTTCGACAGAATGAAACCTTTATTTTAGGTGGTTTGATTAGCGAAGAAGATAAGGAAAGCATAGATAAGGTACCTTTTTTAGGAGACCTTCCTTTTATTGGTAAATTGTTCCAATTTCATCAAAAAACAAAAGATAATAAAGAGATTATTATCACTGTTACTCCTCATATTTTGGATTAAACGTTCGATTTTCTTGATTTTCTGAAAAATATTATGAAAAAAAAGAAAGCGTTTTCTTATTTCTCCTTGTTTCTACTAATAAATCTATATTTAAATGGTATACTTCTAATAGGTGCACATGATGGTGAATCAAGTATGTGTGTATTAAATTATTTTAAAAGGGGGCAATATTATGGGTTATAGGAAGAATAGAAAATCAGGATTTACTTTGGCTGAAATTTTAATAAGCGCTGTTGTGTTGGCAGTAATGTCTTATATGACATATCTTTCATTTACAAGTTTTTCAGAAACAGAAATAAGAGGATCAGATAGAATTGCGGCACAATCAGTTATCAATTCTACATATGAGGGCATTAAACAGGATGCGAGTGTTGATGAAATTGTTTTTGATACTCTTGCAGATGTTCCGTTAGCGAACATATCTGTTGCTGGTTATCCTGAAAATTATTTCTCACAAATGATGAATGTTTCAAACGAGGCCGGAAGCACGGAATTAAAAAGAATTGATATTTATATGAATTGGACAGATCAAAAAGGGTTGCCTCAGAGTGCTCAAAGGACTTTTCTTTTAGTCAGGCCTCCAGATGTCCAGGCAGGCAGCATTAAGGGATATGTGTATGATGAGGTAACAACGCTTCCAATACAGGATGCGGTTGTTGCTGTAGTTGCGGGTCATCCGAATTCGATTAATGAATCTGTTTTAACGGCCGCTGATGGATTTTATAATTTTGTTGGTAGCAACGGTGATTTTCTTCTTATTGCAGACCCAGATTATCAATTGCAGGTTACGGCACAAGGCTATATCTCATATGTGACGCCAATCACAGAAAAAATCCAAGTTTTTCCTGATGTGGAAACCGTAAATCAAGATATTTTTTTACAACCTGCAACAGCCAAAATAGTTGGTAATGTTGTAAACACAAGCATTGTTCCCAATTTGACTTTATCCCAACAGTTTGTAACTCTTTATCAAGATAGCGCTATCGCAGATCAAGGCGCAGGGGATCCTTACACCGTTAAGAACGGAGCTGGAGGTTTTTCTTTTGAAATTGAATTTACGTCAGAAGAAATTGCTGCAGATGTTACAAAATGTTTTACATTGGTCACAGGTAAGGCAAATAATTTAAGCAGTATGCATGAATATTATTATCCTTATAACAATACAAAGACATGTGGTCATTTTTGCGATGATGGGGCATCAGGTCTTGAATATCATCCTAAAGGATGGTCTTCATCTGTTGTTCCAGAAACAGGACTTGTAGATGCTAATTGTTCAAATCTGTGGTTTGGAGATACTACAACCGATCGGCTTTGTGTTCAGGCAGGCGATATCATTTCTGTGCCTGTTGAGCTTGTTAGTAATCCAAAAGTAACAGTGAGCGGGCATGTCACGGCTCCTGCAGATGCTTACAGTGGCTATGTTTATGCTTATTGGCCATCAGGCTATCAAATTAGGACTACTAGTGTTGATGCGAGCTGGAATTACAGCATGATAATTTCAAATACAACTGCATTGTTTAGCAATGATGTAAAGCTAAGAGCTCGTGCTACAATTAAAAAAGAAGGTTGTTGTGGTGAGATAGATGTCGCAAAGAATATTTATTCAGATTATAAATACGTTGGTCCGCTTGTCCTTGGCAATAATACCCAGAATTTAACTGTTAACGATTGCAACTGTACTCCTGAATGCGGAAATGCTCATGGGTATATTAAGAATATGGAAACAGATACAAAATTTCTTGATAGTTCGTGTACTTTTGAGATTGGAACTCGTGCTGCAAATACAACTGCACCAAATGGAAAATGGCAACATGAATGCTGTTCATGTTCGCCAGATCCTTCTAAGATGTGCATAGAAAAAGGGTATAAGAAAGTTACAATCAAAAGACCTGGATTTTATACTCGTAGTTCATGTCCAAGTTGCGGATGGAAGTATCTTGATACGCCGCAAATAAATATTCAGCACCTTGCTAACGTTAATTATGATACTGAGCTTTGGCCTATCAAGATAGGTTCTGTTTCAGGAGTTGTTATAGATGGTGGCGGTAGTTTTGTTGAAGGGGCAACAGTGACGTTGACCGAGTATGGCACTGGCACTGTTCACACAGCGACAACTTTAGCAGATGGATCGTATAGTTTTAATCCTGTTATTGAGAGTTGGCCTGCTGTTGGAGCTAGCGCTGATGATTTTGATGTAACACCAATGAAGCATACGGTACAAGCAACTTATTTAGATTATACTTCTGACTCGGATAGTGCTGTTGAGGTTTTGCCAGGTCAAAATACAGTTGTTGATTTAGAGGTTGTTGCACCGGTAACGGGAGCGTAAAGAAAAGATGAATAAAAAGGGTTTTACTATAGTTGAGGTTGTTGTATCAGCACTAGTTATTGGTGTCATTAGTGCGGTTTTGTATTCTATCTTTTTTACAGCTTTTCTAAACTATGAGATTGAAATTACAAAAATTGATTTAAACCAAAGAGCTTCGGGGGTTTTAAGCGTTATTGAGGAAGATGTTATAGAAGGAACGAGCATTCAATTAATTGATGATAAGCATATTAGCATTCAATACCCCGAGCCTATTGCTATTGATCCGGATGCGGGAACGTTAGTTCCTTTTTTTCCTAATAATTTCGGGAATGCGCAAATTGATTATATTATTGTTAATGATAATACAATTCACAGGCAAGATGCAAGTGGGAACAATGTTACTTTAGCAAGAAATGTTGATTTTGATCTTTCTAATTTTTTAGTTCAGGGCAAGCATCTTACGGCAACGCTTGTTTTGTCAATGGACGTTTATGGACATAATATTGATTTTGAAGTTCAAAAGGAAGTTGTTTGTCGAAACTAAAAAAGGCTAAGATTTTTTAAAAAAAAGAAATGAGGTGTTTTAAAATGAATATAAACATTGGAAAATCAAAAGGAGTCGCGCTTCTTGGCGTTTTAGCTGTGCTTATTTTTGTTTTTAGCATTACAACAGTTGCGGCGATTAGTGCGTTTGGATTTGTTGAAAGCGCGCGTGTCAAAGAATCTTCAGATAATGCTTTATACTGCGCGCAAGAGGGTGTTGAGTCTACAATTTTTAATCTTCGTACGAATATGGGGTGGAACGGCACAGCTGTGCCTGTTAATGTTGCTGATCTTGCAGATCCGATAAAAATTGTTGGAACGTATGATGTTCAAATTGTTGCTCCTGGTGCGCAAGATCAAGGAACTTGGCGTATGACCCCATTTCAAGTTACGGGAGCAGATTCCTTGAATCCTCTAAACACTAGAACTTTAAATATTGTTGTTCGTTCTCAGACACCTGCTAAGTTTCTAATGTCAGCTCAAGGAGGAATTACGGTTGGAGCTGGAGCTCAACTTGATTCTGATATTTTGGCCTCTGAGATAAGATTTAATGCGAATGCTGATTCAAGCAAACCTACACATGTTGGTGGCAAGGCTTTGTATACTATGAATCAGCAAGGTTTTCCTGGGCCAAATATTGAAGTTGATGATGGAGTTGAAGAAGTTGATGATGTTACGTTTCCATTAGTTGATTTTGATAATTATAAACAAATGGCACAAAGTTCAAATGCATATTTAACTGGAAATACTAATTTATCAGATAAATCTTTTAGTAAAGCAATGGATATTTCTGGTGGCACTCCTTCCAGCGGGGTTATTTATGTTGATGGAGACGTTATCGTTAGTGGAACATTTTATGATTCTATGGCAATTGTTGCTACAGGTAAGATTATCATTAATGGAGACATTCTTACTAGTGGTGATCCTGTGCCTCAAGTTGGCTTGTTTGCAGGAGACGAAATTTTATTTTCTTCAACAATACCTAAAGCGACTCCTTTAAAAATTGACGCTTTCCTTATGGCAGAAAATCAAATTTCAGCAGAAGCCGGAACAGATGTCGATTCGCTTGATTTCTATGGATCAATGTGTGTGAGAGGTTTCGATCCAAGTGGCTCAGCTATTAATCTAAGCGCATTTTTTCATAATCGAGATTATAATCATAACGGAGAGCTTGTTAACAACGGAATGATTCCAGGGATGACATTCTTTGCAAATCTTGAAGAACTTGCAATTGACGGGGATCCTGGAGTTAGACAAGCAGCGCTATAAAAATCATTTTGATCTAGAAGGCTTTAAAGGTTTAAGATTTTAGCCTTTTTATGCCTATTTTTACTTAAATCCCACCAAATTTTCTTAGAGCTCAAAACCTTGTATTTCCAAAGACTTGTGATATAATACAGCTCAAATTCTGTTATTTATATTATTACTATAAGTATATATATGTTAGATGAAATAAAAAATACGATTAAAAAGCTTGAGAAAAAGCTTGAAAGCCTTAAAGGTCTTTTGGATCTTGTAGATAAAAAGGAAAAAATTGAGGCAATTCAAGGTCGAATGTCTGAGCCAAACTTTTGGGATGATAATACAAGCGCTAATAAAGTCATGAGAGAACTAAAAGCTCTAAAAGTGGTTGTTGAGCCTTTTGAAGATTCAATTAAAAGACTTTCAGATTTGCGAGAATTTAGTGAATTAGCTGAAGAAGATGAATCTCTTGTTGAGCAAATTCAGCCTGATTTAAAAGATTTAGAAAAAACGATTAATCAGGTTGAAATTCAAACAATTTTAGGTGGAGAATTTGATCAAAGCAATGCGATTTTAAGTCTTAATGCAGGCGCAGGTGGAACAGAGTCTTGCGATTGGGCAAGCATGCTTTTGCGCATGTATACGCGTTGGGCAGATACTAAAAAATATAAAGTTGAAATTCTTGATATTTTACATGGCGAAGAAGCGGGTGTTAAAAGTGCGACACTTCGAATAACCGGAGTCATGGCCTATGGATTTTTAAAGGCAGAAAAAGGCGTTCATCGTTTGGTTCGTATCTCACCTTTTGATTCTAATAAAAGACGACACACGTCTTTTGTTTCGATTGATGTAATTCCTGAAGTGGAAGATGATGTTGATATTGAGGTGAATTTAGATGATTTACGTATTGATATTTTTCGTTCTTCTGGTCCTGGTGGACAGAGTGTTAATACTACAGATTCAGCTGTACGTTTAACGCATATTCCGACGAGGATTGTTGTTCAATGTCAAAATGAACGTTCGCAATTGCAAAATAAAGAATCTGCTATGCGCGTTTTAAAGGCAAGATTATATGAGCGTAAACAAAAAGAACAAGATAAGAAGATGGCTTCGGAATACGGAGAGAAACAAAAAATAGAATGGGGTAGTCAGATTCGTTCGTATGTTTTTCAGCCGTATTGCATGGTTAAAGATCATCGCACAAATTGTGAAGTTGGTAGTGTTCAAAAAGTTATGGATGGCGATTTAGATATGTTTATTGAAGCGTATTTGAAAAAAGCAAAATAAAAGAGTAGTTAATTGGTTTTATATAGGTTTTAGGAAAACGGAGCTCATTTTCCTGATGCGCTTTTCGCGTACAGGATAAATTCGCTTAACAAATTTACGTCATTGACGTTCCGCAAAATTGGAGCTTATTTATGTTTGATTTTTTAATTCGAAAAAGTGTTATTAAAAAGGCACAAAAGTTTATTGATCGACTTGATCCAAAGGTTAATATTCAGCTTCCCGAGGAACTACCTTTGCCATCTGTTGGAGTTGTGAAGAAGATGGCTACGCTTGCATCAAAGGTTAATAGCCTCGAATCAGAAATTAAAGTAAAAACAGATGATGAGCTGCGTGCAAAAACACAAGAATTTAAATTTAAAATTCATCAAGCAACAGATTCTTTAGAAATTCAATTTAAAGATCTTCAGAAGAAGTATCGCTATGAATCAGATCATGAGCGTCGAGATAATCTTTTAAATGAGGTTGATAAAGCTAAAAATTATCTTGTTAAAAAGCGTCAGGAAGTTTTAGACGGAATTTTACCAGAGGCTTTTGCTGTTGTTAGAGAAGCGGCATGGCGTGCTTTGAAGATGCGACATTTTGATGTTCAGCTTGTTGGTGGCATGATTTTGCATAACGGCAATATTGTTGAAATGGCAACCGGTGAAGGAAAGACTCTTGTAGCAACGCTTCCGACGTATCTTAATGCTTTAACCGATAAAGGTGTTCACGTTATTACAGTTAATGATTACTTGGCTAAGCGTGATTGTAAGTGGATGGGACCTGTCTATGAGTTTCTAGGATTAACTGTTGGTGTTATTCAAAACGATCTTATGCCGCAGGAGAGAAAAAAAGAATATGCTTGCGATGTCACTTATGGAACTAACAATGAATTTGGTTTTGATTATCTTCGGGACAATATGGTTAGTTTTAAAGATGACATGGTTCAGCGAGGACATTATTTTGCAGTCGCCGATGAGGTTGATAGTATTTTGATTGATGAGGCTAGAACGCCGTTGATTATCTCTGGGCCAGCGGAAGAATCGACAGATAAATATTATCGCGCTAATCAGATTGTGCCAAATCTTAAAGGGCGTCGCGTTACTGAAAAAGAAGAAATTGATGCAAAACATAAAGGTGAAGACTTGTCATCTGGTTATGATTATGCTTCTGATGAAAAATCTCGATCTATTTCGATGACAGAGCAAGGCGAGAAAAGAGTTGCTGAGATGTTTGGTATTGATAATATTCACGACATGGAAACTATCGAATATCGGCATCATATTTTACAAGCCATTAAGGCTCGAGAATTCTTTAAAGCTGATGTTGATTATGTTCTTCGTGATGGCCAAGTTATTATTGTTGATGAATTTACGGGTCGCATGATGCCGGGAAGGCGATGGTCCGATGGACTTCATCAAGCTGTGGAGGCTAAAGAGGGTATTAAGATTGAACGTGAGAATCAGACTCTGGCTACAGTTACATTCCAAAATTATTTTCGTATGTATGAAAAACTTTCTGGTATGACAGGTACAGCTTATACAGAGGCCAGCGAGTTTAAGCAAATTTATAAAGTTGACTGTGTTGTTCTTCCGACGAATCGTGTTTTACAGAGAAAGAATTTTCCAGATTGTATTTATAAAACAGAAAAAGAAAAATTTGATGCTGTTGTTGATGAAATTGCAGAGCTTCATGTCCAAGGTCGTCCAGTTTTGGTTGGAACGATTTCGATCGAAAGATCAGAGCTTCTCTCGTCGATGTTAAAGCAGAGGGGCATTGAACATCAGGTTTTAAATGCGAAATACCATGATCTTGAAGCACATATTGTTGCGCAAGCTGGACGTTACAAAGCTGTAACGATTGCAACGAACATGGCTGGACGTGGAACGGATATCGTTTTAGGTGGTAATGCTGAACATCTTGCACGAAGTTTAGTCGAAAGCCAAAGTAAGGATGAAAAAGATTCTGATCAATCTTCTGAAGAATTGTATACAAAGTTTTTGTCTCAATTTAAAAAGGAGGTTGAAAAAGAACATGATCAAGTCATTGCTGCAGGTGGCCTGCATGTCCTAGGAACAGAGCGACATGAATCGCGACGTATTGATAATCAGCTTCGAGGTCGTAGTGGTCGGCAAGGTGATCCAGGTTCATCTCGATTTTTTGTTTCTCTTCAAGATGATTTAATGCGCTTATTTGGATCAGATCGGATTATGAGCATGATGGATACTCTCGGCATGGAAGAAGGTCAGGTTATTGAACATCCTCTAGTTAGTCGTGCTATTGAAATTGCTCAAAAACGCGTTGAGACGCATAACTTTGAGATTCGAAAACAACTTTTGGAATATGATAATGTTATGAATCGTCAGCGAGAAGTTATCTATGAGCTTAGACGTTCTGTTTTAGAGGGAGAACATACAAAAGAGCGCGTTGTTGATGGAATTCATAATTCTATTTTTGATATGGTTGCTCAATATTTATTTTCAGGACAAGAAGAAAGACAATGGGATATTGAAGGGTTGGTTGTTGCGCTGAAAACAAATTTTGGTTTAGATATTCAATCATTTCAAAAAGATTTAGAACCGATGACTCAAGAGCAGATTGAAAATATTTTTATTGAAAAAGTTATTGTGTTGTATGAGCAAAAAGAAAATTTGATTGGTATTGAGCAAATGCGTGGACTAGAACGCATTGTTCTTTTGCAAATGATTGACAATAAGTGGAAAGATCATCTTTATTCTATGGATCAACTTAAAGAGGGCATTGGGCTTCGTGCTTTTGCGCACAAAGATCCTTTGGTTGAATATCAGCATGAAGCGTTTGGAATGTTTGAGACAATGTATCATTCAATTGTTCAAGATGCCGTTGAGATGGTTTTCAGAGTTGAGCCAGCTAAAGAGCAATCGCGATTTAAAAGCGTTTTTAGTTCTTTGCCTCAAGAGCTTGTGCATAGCGATTTTTCAAGCTTAGACAAATCTCAGGCTTTGATACCTCAGGGGCCTCAAGGCGCGCCAGGAGGACAACCTTTTAGGCCAGAGTCGGTTGTGCGTGATTCTGAAAAAGTTGGACGCAATGATCCTTGTCCTTGTGGAAGTGGAAAGAAATATAAAAAATGTTGTGGGCGGTAATATTAAAGAATGAATTTTCTAAAGAATAGTTGGATCATACGATCGTTTAGAAAAACATCTGCGTTGTGTTTTTTGTCAGCGCTTTTGCTTGCGTTTGCTTTTCCTAAGATTAGCATATCTGTTTTGGCTTTTTTTGCACTTGTGCCGTTATTTTTTGCTTTAGATAATAAGAATTATCGAGAGTCGTTTTCTATAGGGTATTTGTTTGGAGTTTTGTTCTTTCTAATGATTTTTTATTGGATTATGTATACGGTGAGTATCGCAGTGTTGCTCTTGGTTTTTTATCTTGCGTTTTATCCTGCAATTTTTGCACTCGGATATCGTTTTTTAAAGAAGCAGAATCCATTAATAAAAGCTTTTGTTTTGCCAAGCCTGTGGGTGTGTTTAGAGTTTATGCGGGCACATCTTTTTAGTGGTCTCGGGTGGGCTTCTATAGGTCATAGCCAGTCGGAAAATATTATTTTTATTCAGATAGCTGACATAACCGGTGTTTATGGTATTTCTTTTGTGCTTGTTATGTTTAATTTGGCGTTAAAAGAAATTTTGACTGATTTAAAAGAAAATAAGAAATATAAAATAATGACTCTTGGCGTTGCTTTTCTTTTTGTTTGTTTGTGTTTTTTTTACGGTTATTATCGCATACAAAATATTGTATATACGGATCAGATTAGAGTTTCAGTTGTTCAGGGTAGCGTTGAGCAAGAACGAAAATGGAATTATGATTTATGGCCGGCTATCCTTAATGATTATTTTGATTTGACGCGAGCTGCTGCCAAAACTAAACCTGATATAATTATTTGGCCTGAAACGGCATATCCTGGTTTTATGTGGGAGAATCCTAAGCGTTTCGTGAATGTTCAGAATTTTGTTCGTGTGACAGATTTTCCTGTTTTAATTGGTGTTATAACCAGAGAAAACGATTCATATTTTAATTCAGCAATTTTATTGGATTCAAGCGGAGAAGCTGTTAAGAGACATGATAAACTTCACCTTGTGCCGTTTGGTGAATATTTGCCATTTCGCAAAGAATTTCCCTGGCTTGGTGCTCTTGTACCATTTGAAGATTTTCAGACCGGAAAAGAGTATACGTTATTTTCAAGCTATGGGGATAAGGGTAAAAGAAATCCTTTTGGTGTTTTGATTTGCTTTGAAGATACGATAGCAGAACTTTCGCGGAATTTTGTTTTAAAGGGAGCCAAATTTTTAGTTAATATTACCAATGACGGATGGTTTGAAGATAGTTCAGAGCCTTTTTTGCATGCACAGAATGCGATATTTCGAAGTGTTGAGAATAAAGTTCCGCTTATTCGAGCAGCGAATACAGGTGTGAGCGGATTTATTAATGCTGTGGGTCAAATGTATAAAACTGTTCAGGATTCATCGGGCCGACGAACGTATGTTTCTGGTTTTGCGACAGCCAATGTGTATTTAACTGAAGAAAAAACCTTTTATACAAAGTTTGGAGATATTTTTACATATCTTTGTTTTGGCGTTATACTAGTGGGTGCAGCGATCAGATTACGAAGAAATTAATTTGATAATTATTTATTTCTAAGGAGGAATAACAATGGCACAAACAATTTTAATTGTGGATGATGATCGAGGAATGGTTAAGCTTTTAGAAAGCGGGCTTAGAGATGTTGGATATCAGGTACTTTCGGCTAATACTGGCGAGGGAGGCTTGCAAATTGCGCAAAACAAAGATGTAGATTTGGTTTTGTTAGATGTTATTTTGCCTGGGATGAAAGGGCGTGAAGTTTGCAAAAAATTAAAAGCAGACGAAAGAACAAAGATTATTCCAGTTGTTTTCTTAACAGCTAAAGATTCTGAGGATGATGTGAAAGCTGAGCTTGAGGCAGGTGGGATTGCTCATATTACAAAGCCGATTGACTTAAATGGTCTGATTCCAAAGATCATGGAAATTTTACCACATAAATCTGTTTAAGGATTTTCTTAGAGGCTTAAATTAATGGAAATTAAATCGATTAAAGTTGAAAAACCGGAAGATGTTAATGTTATTATCGGACAAGCGCATTTTATTAAAACCGTTGAAGATTTGTATGAAACAATTATTTCTGTGGCTCCTTCTATGAAGTTTGGTATTGCTTTTTGTGAAGCGTCTGGTGCCTGCAAGATACGCGTTGAAGGAAATGATGAAGAACTTAAAAAAATTGCAGTTGAAAACGCACAAAGGATATCTGCTGGACATATGTTTATTGTTGCTTTAAGAGATGGATTTCCAATTAATATTTTAAATCAGATTAAATCGATCCAAGAAGTGTGTTCAATATTTGCAGCCACAGCAAATCCTGTGGAAGTTGTTGTAGCTGATAATGGTGAATCGTGCGGAATCTTGGGTGTCATGGATGGGCTAAAACCTAAAGGTGTTGAGGACAAAGACGATATTATTTGGCGCAAAGATCTTTTGCGCAAATTTGGATATAAGCGTTAAGAAATATTATGGCAAGCAACATAACAAAACGATTTGAACGCGCGATGGCTCGATATGCATTGTATATTGTCTCGTTTATTTTAAATCATTTACCTTATTCGCTGGCTTGTTCTTTTGGAGATGTGATTATTGCAATAGGATTTTTGTTTATTGGTCGGAAAAAACGCATTGCCATTGAAAATCTTCGCACTGTATTTGGTGAAGAAAAAACAGAAGCTGAAATTAAGAAAATATTTCGATCTTGCTTCTATGGTTTCGGTAAAGGGATGATTGAGTTGATATATTCTACAGGTCATCCGGAAATCATTAAAGAAAAAGTGGTCTTTGAAAATAAGCATTATCTTGACGACGCTCTTGCTCAA
Source organism: uncultured Planctomycetales bacterium (assembly GCA_964648665.1). Lineage (GTDB taxonomy): Bacteria > Omnitrophota > Gorgyraeia > Zapsychrales > Aceulaceae > Aceula. Next base: position 116,246 of record CAZYOA010000003.1, read on the forward strand.
GGCAATGGTGTCGTTGCTGTGAGTGCACATTTTGGAAATTTTCCATTGTTGTTATTGCGTATTGCTCAAGAGGGTTATTTGACAAAAGTAATTATGCGTTCTGCTCGAGATCAAAAGGTCGAAGAATATTTTAGAAAATTTAGAAAACGTATTGGGTTGAATGTTATTTATACGCATCCTCGTAGAAAATGTGTTGTAAGATCTCTTGAGGCACTTCGTAATAATGAGTTTTTATTTATTCCTTTGGATCAACATTCGGGAAGCGAGGGATCAGTATTTGTTGATTTCTTTGGGAAAAAAGCAGCAACGGCAACAGGTCCAGCTGTTTTTGCTATGCGCACTAAAGCGCCAATTGTGCCGGTTTTTATAATACGGCAAGATAACGGCATGCATAAGATTGTGTTTGATAAGCCTATTGCTATTCAAGAGCGTGAAGATGAAAAAAAGACTATTGAAGCAACGATTGTTAAAATTACAAAGGTTATCGAGAAATATGTTCGACAATATCCACAGGAGTGGAGCTGGATGCATCGTCGCTGGAAGAAGTAATGTCTTTAGCTAGAGGAGTTTTAAGAAAATGAAAAAAGTTGCATTGTGGGTTTTAGGTTTTTGTGTTTTAACCGCAGGAATTTGTTGTACTTTATTTTTCTGGGAAGATGTTGCAAGTCTTTTTAAGGGATTGATCGGTGGTTTTTTAGCCGTTATAGGTCTTGCCATGATGTCTGTGGCTCGAGATTAACGAAGAAAGATAATTGAATGATTTCCATGTGGCTTAAATTTTTTGTTAGTGCGGGATTGGTTGTTTTTGCAGGCGTTAAACTAACAAAATATGCAGATATTGTCAGCGATAGATTTTCGATTAGTAAAGTCTGGGTTGGGATGATTCTTTTGGGCGTGGCAACATCGCTTCCAGAGCTGACAGCAACTATTGCTTCAGCTGTTGGGTTGAATGCACCAGATTTGGCTGTCGGCAATATTGCTGGAAGTGTAAATTTTAATTTAATGATCATTGTTGTTTTAGATTTTTTGTATCGCAAGGGTTCTATAACAGGACAAATTCAATCTAAGAAAACGTATGAATGGTCTGCGGCATTTTATGCGGTTTTGTCTTTAATTGTTGTGCTTGAAATATTTTTTGCATCAAAGGCGCGCCTTATTGGAATTGGTTCTGTTAGTCTTGGCAATATTTTAATTGTTGGAATATATATATTAAGTTCAAAATATATTTTTAAAGTGGATTCTGATCAGCAGGCTGTTGAGAGCGTGCGCCATAAGATAACAAAAGATGATCAAGTTCTATTTATAAAAATTGCGTTAGGCGCAGGGGCTGTTATTTTAGGTGGAATTTGGCTTGCGGATGTTTGTGATAAAATTGCTATTGTAACTGGGCTGGGAAGAACATTTGTAGGAACGATGCTTTTAGGTTTTGTAACGTCTTTGCCGGAGATTGTCGTTTCTGTTTCTGCTTTAAAGATGGGGGCTTTAGATTTAGCGTTTGGTAATATTTTTGGAAGCAATATGTTTAATATTCTAATTTTATCAATTTGCGAAATGACTTATGCTAAGGGTTTTCTTTTTGAGAATGTTTCAAAAGCTCATATTATGATGATGACATTAAGTGTTGTCTTGACAACGATTTTGATTGCTGGTATTAAAAAGGGGAAAAAGAAGGAATTTCTTGGTTTTGGGATTGATTCAATATTAATGATAATTTGTTTTGCAATTGGTATGAATTTTCTGTATCATTTGAAATAATTTTATTTTAACTATTTATGAGGAAAACGTTATGAGAACTGCGCTTAGACGATATTTTGTTTCAGGAATAGTTATATTTTTACCCTTAGCATTAACGATTTATTTGTTTTTGATGATGTTTAGCGTTGCAGATAATTTCTTGGGTCGATATATTGAGCCTTATTTTGCTAGAGAATTTGGATTTTATATTAAAGGTATTAGCATTTTAGTATGTTTTTTGTTTATTTTCTTGATTGGATTTTTTGCAACGAATTTCTTAGGGAAGAAAATTTATCCTATTTTAGAGAAATGGTTAACAAGACTTCCATTCTTTAAGCAGGTTTATCCGGCGATTAAACAGATGGCGATTTTTTTATTTTCGCCAGAGAAAATGTCTTTTCGTCAAGTTGTTTTAGTTGAATATCCTCGCAAAGGTGTTTATTCATATGGATTTCTAACAAATGAAGCATCGCAAAGCGTAGCTGATAAAGTGCGTCAAGATGTGTGCCATGTGTTTATTCCAAGCGCCCCAGGGCCGGTAACGGGATATGTTGTTTTAGTGCCAAGAAAAGAAGTTATTTATCTCGATATTAGTGTTGAGCAGGCTATCCGTACGATTGTTTCGGGTGGTGTTGTTAATTCAGTGGAAAGGAGTTAAAGAATGGGAAAACGTCAAAGACGCGGCAAGTTAAGCTGGCGTAGTAAAAAAGCACGACATGGTAAAAGCCCAAATAAGGGTCATTAATAAATTGTTAACTTATTGGATAGGGGGATAAGATGTCAGGAAACATTTTAATATTCGTTCCGATAGCTGGATTATTGGCTTTGGGCGTTGCTGTGTTTTTGTTTTTCTCAATTATGAGGAAAGATGAAGGAACAGATCGGATGAAGGAAATTGCATCAGCTGTTCGTGAAGGTGCAGCTGCTTATTTAAGTCGTCAATACAAGGCTGTAAGCATCTTCTTTGGAATTGTATTTTTAATTTTAATTATTTTAGCTTGGAGAGGATACTTGGTTATGTTTGTACCGTTTGCATTTTTAACGGGCGGATTCTTCTCAGGGCTTTCAGGTTTTTGTGGCATGAAGGTTGCAACGTTAGCATCGGCTAGAACAGCGAATGCTTGTCGTACTTCTTTAAACGGAGGTTTGCGTGTTGCGTTTTCTTCTGGATGCGTTATGGGATTTTCAGTTGTTGGATTTGGTCTTTTAAATTTAACAGCTTGGTTTTTCTTCTTAAAATGGTATTACACAGGTCATGCTTTGCCAGTTGGCATCATGGATATTCCAAGCGCGATTACAAATGTTATGATTACTATTGGACTTGGTGCAAGTTTCTTAGCATTATTCTCACGTGTTGGTGGAGGTATTTTTACAAAAGCTGCTGATGTTGGTGCAGATCTTGTTGGAAAAGTTGAAGCCGGTATTCCTGAAGACGACCCAAGAAACCCAGCTGTTATTGCAGACAACGTTGGTGATAACGTTGGTGATGTTGCTGGTATGGGAGCTGATCTTTTTGAATCATATATTGGATCGATTGTTGCTGCTGCTGCTTTAGGTGTTGCAGGTGGCTTTGGTTATAAGGGAATGATTGCTCCTATGATTATTGCGGCAATTGGTATTTTGGCATCATTTGTTGGCATGTTTTTTGTTCGCACAGGAGAAGATGCTTCTCAAAAAGTTCTTTTAAAGGCATTACACGCAGGTGTTAATGTGGCATCTGTTTTAGTTTTTGTTCTTTCTTTTGGTTTTGTTTATCTTTTCTTCGGAAAAGAAAATCTTGGAATTGCAGGAGCTGTTGTTGTAGGTCTTGTTGCTGGTATTTTAATTGGGCATGTGACAGAATACTTTACATCGTCTCATTTTCCTCCAACAAAGAAAATTGCAAAAGCATCAGAAACAGGACCAGCAACGGTTATTATTGCAGGATTATCTGTTGGAATGATTTCAACTGCACTTCCTGTTATAATTGTTGCGATTGGAATTCTTTTAAGTTATCATTTCGCTGGTTTATATGGTATTGGTATTGCCGCTGTTGGTATGTTGAGCACTTTAGGCATTACTCTTGCAACAGATGCGTATGGTCCGGTTGCAGACAATGCTGGCGGAAATGCTGAAATGGCTGGTCTTGAACCAGAAGTTCGTGTAAAAACAGATGCTCTTGATTCTTTAGGCAATACAACAGCAGCAACGGGAAAAGGTTTTGCCATTGGATCTGCAGCGTTAACCGCACTTGCTTTAATTGCGACTTTCAAGGAAAGAGCAATTCTAGAAGCAGGAGCTTTGGATATTGCAAATTTTAAGTTAAATCTTGATTTGATGGATCCAAAAGTTTTAGTGGGTGTTTTTATTGGTGTAACAATGCCGTATATCTTTTCTGCTCTAACAATGAGTGCTGTAGGGCGAGCAGCAGGACAAGTTGTAATGGAAGTTCGAAGACAATTTAAAGAAATTGCTGGCATTATGGAAGGAACAGGAAAACCAGATTATAAAAGTTGCGTTGACATTGTAACAACATCAGCTTTAAAGGAAATGGTTTTACCTGCAGTTCTTGCTATTCTAACGCCAATTGTTATTGGGCTTTTATTGGGTATTAATAGCCTGGGCGGACTTCTTATGGGCGCAACTGCATCTGGATTTGTTTTAGCTGTTATGATGGCAAATTCTGGTGGAGCTTGGGATAACGCTAAGAAGTATATTGAAGAAGGTCATTTTGGAGGCAAGGGATCTGATTGTCACAAAGCAACGGTTACAGGTGATACTGTAGGCGATCCTTTTAAAGATACATCCGGACCAAGCATTAACATTTTGATTAAGTTAATGTCAATGGTTTCGATTGTTTTTGTTGCCTTTATTATTCAAAATACGCTTGTAAGATAAAATGTAATTTTATCGCTTTGCTTTATAGTAAATGATAAAATAAAAAAGAGTTTTATTTTATGACAAACAAGTTAAGTCAATTAAGTGAACCTCATCATCCGCGCCCGCAATGGCGGACGCGGATGGGTTTTATTTTAGCCGCCTTAGGATCAGCTGTTGGCTTAGGTAACATCTGGCGCTTTTCCTATCTTTGTTATAAAAACGGTGGTGGTGCTTTTTTAGTCCCATATCTTATTGCGTTGCTTGTTGTTGGCATTCCGTTAATGATCTTAGAGCTTGGGCTTGGTCACAAGATGCGCGGTTCAACACCGATGTGTTTTGCTAAAGTCGACAGGCATTGGGAGTGGGCTGGTTGGTGGGCTGTAAATTGTGCAATGTTTGGTATTATGGTTTATTATGCAGTTATTATTGCCTGGTGCGTGAGTTATGTTTTCTTCTCGTTTAATTTATCCTGGGGTAGCGATCCCAATAATTTCTTTTTTAATGAATATTTGCAAGTTAGTGCTGGGCCGGGAATCGTTGGAAATATTCGTACGCCTATTTTGTTTTCGCTAGCTGCTGTTTGGGCTTTGAGCTGGATGATTGTTTTTTTTGGTGTTCAAAAAGGTGTTGAGCGAGCTAATAAGATTTTCATGCCGCTTTTATTTGTTTTGATTTTGATTTTAGTTGGATGGAGTGTAAGTCTTAAAGGGGCTTCGATTGGTATCGAGAAATATTTAAAACCAGATTTTTCTCTTTTGTCGAAACCACAGATTTGGATTGATGCATTTTCGCAAATATTTTTTACGCTTTCTTTAGGATTTGGCATTATGATGACGTATGCATCGTATTTGCCGCGTAAAGCGAATATCGTAAAAGATGCATTGATGATTACTTTTGGAAATTGCTTGTTCTCTTTTATAACGGGATTTGCTGTTTTTGGTGTTTTAGGCTATATGTCTTTTACGATGGGTTTGCCTGTCGAAGAAGTTGTTAAAGAATCTATTGGGCTTGCATTTGTGACGTATCCAAAAGCGATTAGTTTGATGTCGGGATTTGGTAATATATTTGGAGTTTTGTTTTTTGGAACATTGGTTGTTGCTGGTTTGTCGAGTGCGATTTCTTTAGTTGAAGCGTTTACGTCAGCAGTTATTGATAAATTTCATTATCCAAGAAAAGTGATTGTTTCAGTTGTATGTGCGGTTGGATTCTTGGGAAGCATGGTTTTTGCGACAAAGGCTGGGATTTATTGGGTTGATATTGTCGATCACTTTATTACACATTATGGGCTTGTGGCGATTGGTATTATTGAATGTCTTTTAGTTGGCTGGGTTTTAAAATCAAAAAAGTTGCGTGAGCATATTAATCACACAACTCAAAAAGCTTTAAGTCCGGCTTGGGATGTTTGTGTTCGCTTTGTTACGCCAATGGTTTTAGGGATTTTATTGATTAATGATTTGGCGAAAGAAATTGTTCAGCCTTATGGTGGGTATCCATGGATGTCAATTGTGTTAATTGGGCGAGATTGGCTTTTAGCAGCATTGATTGTATCTTTATTTGTAGCTGCACGATCTTGGCGACGAGATCTTAGCGCTGTAGAAGATGTATAAAAATAAAGTTTAATTTTAAAAGGGGAGGCTTTTATGCTTTGTTTGAGACAAAAGAATATGTTTTTAGTTGTGCTTATGCTTATTTTCTCTTTGAGCACAAGTGGATGTGTTTATGTCATTGCAGGAGGTCTTGGTGCTTTAGGCGGGTATGCGATTAGTCCAGATACGGTAGAAGGAGACGAGGAGGTTGATTATGATACTCTTTGGGATTCAGCCGTTGAAGTTGTTGGTATTATGGGATTAATTCAGACAAAGGATTATAAGCTTGGGAATATTGAAGCAAAGATTAATGGTGCTTCTGTTATTATTGATATTGCTCAGATTTCTTCATCGGAAGTTCGTATGCGCGTAAAGGCAAGAAAAAATATGCTTCCGAATATTAAAATTGCTCAAGATGTTTTTGTAAAGATTAAAAATCGTTCAAAACAATAAAGTGCTAAGTAGTTGTCTTTTTTCAGTTGCTTAAGCTTAAACCCGTTGACAACTTTTAGAACTTTGATACAATGGGTATTTCCAAATATAGAGAAATTGATTTATGCCGAGATAGCTCAGTAGGTAGAGCGAAGGCCTGAAAAGCCTTGCGTCCCCAGTTCAATTCTGGGTCTCGGCACTTTTCTTTTTTGTAAATATGCAATTGGATTCTGCTTTTCATAGAATTAGAAAGATCTATATATGACTAGTAAAAAAATCATTGTTTTCCTTATTCTTCTATTTTCAGTATCTTTTCTATCCAAATCTTATTCGATACATTCACAAGAATGTGGCGATGTTCAGCTTGTCGTAAAGATTTCTGATGTTATTGTTTATGGTGAGATCGTTAAGGTTGAAGCTAAAGAAGTTAGACACGGAATTATTATCACACTTGTTAATGTCAAAGTTGATAAATATATAAAAGGCGAAGGAAGAAGCAGTATTGTTCTTAAGCTTCCTGGAGGCTGTATAGAAGCGTATTGCATGGGGGTTTCGGGGATTCCTGTATTTCATGTCGGACAAAAAGGATATCTTTATTTAAGCAAATCTCAAAGCGATGATTATGCTTCTCATGAATATTATCGACCGATATGCGGTTACGGGGTGGTAAAAGCGTTATTAGAATAAAAAAGATTTTTGCAAGAATGGCAAGACTTGCCGACGTAGCTCAGTTGGTAGAGCAACGCATTCGTAATGCGTGGGTCGGGGGTTCGACTCCTCTCGTCGGCTTATTTTCTACTTAGCTAGCGCCTTAATACAAACAAGAATGACAAATAAACAAATTCCTCATTTCTTTTCTAGAACATCTATTCAAGTCTTCATTATCCTCAGCGTTGGTTTTTTTCTTTATTCGTTTATGCTTTCAGCTCCATTTAAAATATTAGACGATGAAATTTCTATTTTAAATAATACCCAGATCGAAAGTTTTAAGAATATTCTTTCTATTTTTAAAAGTTCTTTTTTTGGTGCCGATCGTTATTATCGACCACTTGTTACATTAAGCTTTACCGTTGAACGCCAACTATTTGGCCTTAATTCTTTCTTTTTTAATTTAACAAATTTGATTCTTCATCTTTGTGTTTCACTTCTTGTTTTTAGGGTATGTAGTCGAATATTAAAGAATGAATTTTTAGGTTTTTTAGTCGGAATTTTATTTGTTATTCATCCGATTAACGCAGAGGCTGTTTCTCATATTGCTGGTCGATCTATTTTGTTATCGGCTTTCTTTGAATGGTCTAGCTTCATATTGTATTTAATTTTTAGAGAAAAAAAGAAGATTTCTTGTTATTTGATGTCACTGGGATGTTTTTGTCTTGCTCTTTTAAGCAAGGAATCGTCTTTGATGTTTCCGGCAATTATTTTTATATATGAATATATATTTCATCAGCTGAATAAAGAGAATATTCTTAAAAGAATAAAACCTGTGTTGGGTTTCTTTTTAATTTCTGTTATTTATTTGTTTCTTCGAAAAGATCTCGGAATTGTTTCAATGCCGCATAGCTTTGCTTTAAAAGATGCGTTTCTTGGGATTCTTACTTTTATGATAGGGTTTTTTGATTATTTGCGTATTCTAATTTTCCCTTGTGATTTGTATTTCGAACGAATCTTCTCCGTTCAGCAAACGTTATTGACATCTCAGTTTTTATTAATTTTATTGATAATTGTTATTAGCGTATTTGTATTGATAAAGCTTCGTAAGCATATTGACAAAAGAATTGTATTTTTTGGTGCGTTTACTATCATAACTTTCTTTCCTGTTTGTCAGATTATTCCGCTTCGTCTTCAGCCGGGTTATATTTTTTTTCCAAATCATTTTTGGTATGTTCCATCGGTGGGAATATTCTCACTTTTAGCTATCTTGATTCTTTTTTTACATAAAAATTTTTCGGGATTGATTTTTAAAATTGTTATTATTCCTTGGCTTATTGTTTTAGGAGCTTTAACCGTGCAAGAAAATATTTATGCGACAAGCCCGATTGCTTCGCAGAAGAAAGCTATTTTTTATCAACCTCACCATCAGAGGGCGCATGCAATTTTGGGGCTTTACTGGGCACGACAAAAGGATTTTAAGCAGGCTGAGTATCATTTTAGAGAGGTTCTTAAGGTAGATCCTGGCGATGTACGTGCGCGTATTAGTCTTGGAAGAGCATTAATTGATCAAGATCAGTATTGGAAGGGGTTGTCAGAGTATGAAAATGTTGCTCATTCTCAAGATTTCAAAGATATTTTTGATGGCAATATTCGAGAAGCTTATGCGACCCTTGAGGATAGATATAGAGGTATGCTCTTAGAGGATCCTAAGAATGCAGCTATTTATTTTAGTTTGGGAGTTGCGTATTCTAAAGAAGAAAAGTTTTTAAAGGCTATTGAAATGTACAAAGAAACGCTTAAGCTTGATCCTGAATTTGAGAATGCGCATCAGAATTTATGTTTTGCGTATCATATGTTAGGAAAAGAAAAAAAGGCTCAAACATGTTTGGAAGAAGGGATTATTTTTTAGATTAAAAAGCTTAGGACAAAGGTTTATCTGCCTCTAAGTAGGTGTTATAATAACTTTTAGTTTTATTAAGAGAATAAATATATGCTCGATAATTTTAAAAATAGAAATTTCCTTCTTCTTTGGCTAGGCCAAATTATATCTCAGTTTGGAGACCGAATTAATCAGATGGCTTTGATTGGTCTTATTGCTGGGCGTATGCCGGGATCAACATTTGAACTTGCGAAATTGTTATCTTTTACAATTATCCCTGTTTTTATTGTTGGTCCAATTGCTGGCGTTTATGTTGATCGATGGGATAGGCGGAAAACGCTTTTTGTTTGTGATTTTGTTCGAGGGCTTCTTGTTTTGACTATTCCAACTATTTTTATCTTTCAAGACTCAATGATTCCAATTTATTTAATTGTTTTTCTTGTTTTTTGTCTTAGTCGTTTTTATGTTCCAGCTAAAATGTCGATTGTTCCTGATTTAGTTGCCAAAAAAACGTTATTATCTGCGAATTCTCTTGTTTCCATAACGGGCATGATCGCCTTTGTTTTAGGGTGTGCATTTGGTGGATACTTGGTTGAGAAGGCAGGGGCAAGAGGAGGTTTTTTTTGGGATGCGGCAACGTTTTTTGTTTCAGGTCTTTTAGTGTTTTTAATTAATACAAAAATGAATATTCATCTTAATCGACGAAAGATTATTGATACATCGAAAGAGATGATTGGTGAGATTCGGAGATCTGTTTTTACTGAGATTAAAGAAGGACTTGTGTATCTTGTAAATCATAAAGAAATTCGTTTTGTTGTGAATATGATGTTTGTTTTAATGGCTGCTGCTGGAGCTGTGTATGTAGTGATTATTGTTTTTGTGCAAGAAGCTTTTCAAAGTATTACTAAAGATCTTGGGTTCTTAGCTGTTATTTTGGGTTCTGGACTCTTTTGTGGATCAGTTTTGTATGGACGATTTGGAAAAAAGTTTTCACGTTTTAAGGTAATTTTTACGTGTTTGATTCTTGGTGGATTGATGATGATGATATTTGCTTTAGCTGTTCAGAAAATTCCTGTATTGTCTCTTGGTTCTGCTTTAGCTTTCCTACTTGGCCTTATTGTCGGACCGATTTTTATTGCTTCTAATACAATTATTCATGATTTAAGCAAAGATGAGATGAGAGGACGAGTGTTTAGTTCTCTTGAATTTGTTATGCATTTAGGATTCTTGTTGGCTATGTTTATAAGTTCTTGGTTGTCTGATAAAATGAATGTTGCAAATTATAAAATTTTAATGGGAGTTGGTATTATTTTCTCTCTAGTTGGAGTTATTAGCTTGGTATACTATAATCGCAACGAAGATAAAATTATAAAGGGGGCGTAGGTTCCGATATGAAAAATTTTGCAGTCTTAGCAAGTGGTAAGGGTTCTAATTTGCAAGCTATTTTGAGTGCCGTTAAGGAAAAAAAGATCAAAGCAAATCTTAATGTTGTTGTTTCAGATAACAGAGATGCATTTGCTTTAAAGCGTGCGATTAAAGAAAAGATTGCAACGGTTGTTGTCGATCCGAAATCTTTTAAGAGTCGAAAAGATATGGATAAAGCTATTGTTAAAGAGCTTAAGAGTTTTGGTGTTGATTTTGTGGTTTTAGCGGGGTATATGCGTATTTTAAGTCCGTATTTTGTTAAGGCGTATAAAAATAAGATTTTGAATATCCATCCAGCACTTTTGCCTTCTTTTAAAGGTGCGCATGCTATTAGAGATGCTTTTCGATATGGCGTTAGAATTACGGGTGTTACAGTTCACCTTGTTGACGAGAAAGTTGATCATGGATTTGTGATTGCCCAAGAATCTGTGCAAATTCGAGACAAAGAAACTTTTAAGAGTCTCGAAGCTCGTATTCATAAAGTTGAGCATAAACTTTATCCTGAAGTTATTTCACGTTTTGCTAAAGGATGTTTTTAATGAATAAATATTCGAAAGCTACAAGTGAAACTTTGGCGTTGTATGGAGCGTAATCTTGGCGATCAGCCTATAAAAGAAATTATAGAAAAATATAGTCTCAAGTCGCACGATCTTGTTGTTGCTTCTGAAAATAAAATTACGCACAAAATGGTCGCTCGTGCGGTAAAGGGTCGATGGTTGACGCCGCCTACAAGGCGAAAAATTTTAAACGCTCTCAATGAGGCATGTCAAAAAGAATTTGCACTTACCGATCTTTTTAATTATTAAACATTTCGTTTTGTATATTCTTTAGTTTCTAAAGAATATATGATTTGGAAGAAAGATTAAGGTTTTTAAAAAATATGATTAATTTTGCACCTCTTTATAAGAAAGTTTTAAAGAATTCTTTTTTATGGGCTTGTTTCTTAGTTTATTTTGAGACCGTTGAAAACTTTTCTCTTTTTAGTGATTTTCTGCCACGAAAAGGACTCGAAGACTTGTTTTCGAGTTCGACTACGCTGAAGTTTTTAATATTTCCAGTCTTGAAGTTGGCTTTTTTTACATTTTTAATATATTTCTCTGTAATGATTTTTGCTATGAGTGTTTGTATTGTTTTTTCTAATAGTGTTTTCTTTAGAAAGAAATGTCAGAGAGCTTGGAAAGAAATATTTTATTTCTTTAGCATGTATATATTTAATTATTTGTTATTTTCATACAATTTCTTTCTTCACCCTGCAGCATATCAAAAGCATCCAATCTTATATCGTTATTTATTTCCTCATTTTGTATCAGATACGCATTGTTCTGTTGCCGATTTTGTAAACATTATTCACATATTCTTTTTAATTTATTGGTTAATCTTGATTTTATTTGTATTGGTTAAAATTGTTAAATATATATTTCGACGTATTTCTTTAATTGATATTAATTTTTCATTGAGAAAGAAAAAGATTTTTCTTGTGGTTTTTGTTTTCTTGGTTTTTGTGATTTTTTTTCAGAAAGTTATCTTTTCAAGTAATAAAGATATTAAATACCCTAAAGAAAAGAATGTTATTTTTATTGGAATCGATTCTCTTCAGTATAATCAGATTTTGAAGGAGTGGGGTGCGCCAAGTGAGTCTGCTCCTGATATTTTAAATTTTATTAAAGATTCTACTTATTTTACAAACAGTTGGACGTCTTTTGCTAGAACTACTCCAGCTTATTTTAGTATCTTAACAGGTCTTTATCCGGTTCATCATGGTGTTAGAGCTAATCTTTGTGATCCTAAATACGAATCTCCTGGGAACGTTTACTTAGGGGATATTTTGCGAAAAGAAGGATATTATAGTTTTTATGCCACAGATGATCCGAGTTTTTGTAATCTTCAGAAGCGACATGGTTTTGATAAAATTTTTACACCTCGCAAGGATGTCGCTGCTATGCTTTTGTCAAGCTTTTACAGCTATGCTATTGGCAATATTGCTATTCATTTTGATTCTTTGCCTTGGGTGTTTGATTGTTTGACTAATAATAGAAAACTTGAAGCGTACAATCCGATGGTTTTTTCTAAAGATTTAATCAATGAAATTGATAGCTTGCCTGATCGAAAGAAAAAGTTCATTGTTGTTCATCTATGTTCACATCATTATCCGTATACGTCTTTGTATCCTTATGCAAGAAATCAGAATTTTAAAACAAAATCGGAAAGATGTTTGTCTATGGTAAATGATCAGTTTTCTGCTTTGATAAAATCTTTAAAAAGGAAAAAGCTTTTTGATAATTCTGATATTTTTCTTCTTTCAGATCATGGAAGCGGGTGGGAAGAGAAGCAGAAACGCCTTTCGCATGGCAGTAGTTTTGATTTCTTGTGGGACTATAAGAATATTCTTGCGGTCCATAGTCCAAAAATTAATAAGACGGGTAGTGTTTCTCAGCGCGTCAGAATTATTGATATTTTTCCAACAGTTTTGGATATGCTCAATATTCCGCAATCTTCTAAGATTGACGGAAAGAGCTTGTTGCCTTTAATGGAGGGAAAAGTGGAGCCAGAACAAAGATCTGTTTTTTGCGAAACAGGATATACAATAAACTTTATTTATTATGACGATCTGTCTAATCAGGCAAATCAGATTCAAGGTGAGTTTAAGAATTTTAGAGTAGATCCTGAAACGGGATACGTCTATATTAAAGATAGTCATTATAGAGAGATTTTAATGAAAAAATGGTTTATGATGATTGATGATAATTATCGATTAATAAGTCATCCTTGGGAAAAAAAGGTGTTGTTGTTTGATGCTAATTCTTTAAGTAATGATTATCCTATTGAAGATGAGAATCTTAAAAATATATTTTTAAAGAAATTAAGAAAAACTTTAAATACAAAATGAAGAAACTAGTTTTTTTTATTTTTTTGTTTACCATTTTCTTTTTATATCCTTATGCCATATGGGGATTTGAGAAATCTCCTCGTATTTTTATCGGTCAAGATGTTGATTCGATTGATTCTTATATTAAAGATGTTGGTCATGTCCCTGATGGTTTTATGACGTATACATCTATTCAAGATCTTGAAGGACTTGATTCTTCTTCAGATAAGGGATCAGGCGTTCAATGCGCTCAGGCTCTTATTGATAAATATCCAAATGCACAAATTCAAATAGGGTTTTATGTTGTTGGAGCCTTAAGCAATATTGCAAAAGGTCATCATGATGATAATCTTTTTAGGCTTGCTAGCTGGTTTAAAGAAAATAGTGAGACGCGATTTTATTTACGCATCGGCTATGAATTTGATAATCCTGAAAATAATTATGAACCTGTATTGTATATAAAAGCTTATAAGCATATTGTTGATCGATTGCGCGACCTTGGAGTAAAGAATGTTTTTTATGTTTGGCATTCTTATGCGGCTTTTGTGGAAGGCAATGTTGATCGTTGGTATCCAGGTGATGATTATGTGGATTGGGTTGGAATTTCATTCTTTAATGCATTCAGTCAAAGCAACATGAGCCGTGTTATAAGTATTGCTAGAAAACATAATAAGCTTGTGATGATTGCAGAGGCAACGCCGCAAGGAGTCGGCGTTGAGCAGGGAGAGAGGGCATGGAAGTTTTGGTATAAGCGTTTATTTGATTTTGCTAATAAAAATAATATTGAAATTATTTGTTATATTAATTGGGATTGGGAAACGATTCCTATGTTTCAGGGGCAGGGATGGGGTAATGGGTGCATTGAGGATAATAAAGTTATTTTAAATAGATGGAAAGTTCAAGTCTTTAAGAAATAATAAATTGTTATGAAGGAAAACATACAAAAGGATTAAACTTAAGCTCGTATTTAATTTACTAATTTTAATGTTATAATAATTTTAAATTCGTTTAAACAATTTTAGGTAAATATTATGTATGATTTTATTTTTGATTTAAGTATTATTTTAGTTGGAGCTGCACTTTTATCTATTTTGGCTGTTATTTTAAAGCAACCAATTCTTATTGGATATATTGCCTGTGGAGTTTTAGCTGGGCCTTGGGGTCTCGGACTTATTAAAGAAGTTGGCTTTATCGAATCAATGTCTCATCTGGGAATTACGCTTCTTTTATTTTTAGCAGGACTTTGTCTTCATCCGCAGCATTTATTAAGACTTTTTCAGCGTACGAGCCTTGTAACGATCACAAACTGTTCTGTTTCGTTTATCATCGCATTCTTATTTGCTTTTGTTTTTAAGTTTTCTTTTGTTGATAGCGTTTGGATCGGTATTGCACTAATGTTTTCTTCTACAATTTTGGTGATCAAGCTCCTCCCTACCACGCGCTTGCATCAAGAGAGGATGGGGGCGATGTGCATTAGTATTTTAATCGTAGAAGATTTGATTGCTGTTGGTGCTCTTGCTTTTTTACGAGGCATGCATACAGGAGGTCCTGCATTGTTTGATGTTGCATGGCTTTTGGCTAAACTTGTATTGTTAATTGTTGGTGCTCTTTTATTTGAACAATTTGTTTTAAGAAAATTATTACATCGTGTTGAACGCTTGCATGAGGCGATTTTTATTATTGGCCTTGCTTGGTGTTTCGGTGTTGCAGCGATATCAAATAAGATGGGTCTTTTTTATGAAACCGGTGCTTTTCTTGCTGGGATTGCTCTTGCCCAGCATCCTATTGCGCGTTTTATTGCAGAAGCTTTAAAACCTTTACGCGACTTCTTTCTTGTTCTGTTTTTCTTTGCGTTAGGGTCAAAACTTGATTTGATTATTGTAAAAGGAATTTTTATTCCAGCGCTTATTTTGGCGGGAATTTTTATTGTTGTAAAGCCTTGGCTGTTTAAGAAAATGCTTGTATTGGCCGGAGAAGAAAAGCCTTTTGCCGCCGAGGTTGGTGTACGGTTAGGCCAACTAAGCGAATTCTCACTTCTTATCGCTATCCTAGCGTTAAGCATTAATCATATCAGCGATAGGGCTGTTCAGTTTATCGAGCTTGTCACAATCCTCACTTTTATTATCTCTAGCTATTATGTTGTTTATCGGTACAAAACACCGATTGGAACAACAGAGAAAATGATCAAAGATTAGAGATTTATTCTTTTTTAACAATTCTTCAATAACGTATACTTGACAAATGAATTTTTTAATATATAATTGATAATGGAAATCATTATCAATAAGGAGAATATTCTATGAAGGGTCAAGATCAACAATCTTGGAAAGGGCGACTGCAGGGCAGTGGATATCGTTTTACAAAACCTAGAGAAATGATTTTAGAAGTTCTATCTAGTTCTAAAGAACATTTAAGCGCTGAGAGTATTTTTTTACGAGTTCATAAAAATTATCCAAATATTGGATTAACGACTGTATATCGTAATTTAGAGATTTTAGTTGATATGGGAGCTGTTTCTAAGCTTCATTTTGGAGATGGAAAGGCTAGCTATGAGTTTTCAAGACAGGGTGAGAAGGAGCATCATCATCATTTAGTTTGTCAAAGTTGTCATAAAGTTATTGATTATGTAGATTTTATGAAAGAAGAAAAAGAATTTTTAGAGAAAATTGAAAAAGGATTAAGTAGGAAATATAAATTTAAAATTCAAGATCATGTAATTCATTTTCATGGTCTTTGTCAAACGTGTCAATGAGTTCAAAGAAGGAGGTTTAAGATGCCAGCAAGAAATGGAACAGGGCCTCAAGGAGTTGGTCCTTTGACAGGGCGAGGAATGGGATTTTGCGTGGATAAGAATACTGCAAATTCTCCGGGTGGACAGTTTTTTAATGGAGGTTTTGGTCAAGGGCGCGGTCGTGGATTAGGTAGAGGATTTGGTTTTCGAGCGCAACAAGCTTGGAACAATACACCTATATCAAACAATAAAGAGATGCTACAGCAACAAGCAGTCTTATTAGAGCAAGAGCTTCAGTCTGTGAAAAAACAGATTGAAGATTTTAAAGAAAAAAGTTAATTTTTAGATTCTTAAAAGGAGGGTGTTTTGAAAATTGCCATTTCAACAGACGGAGATCGCGTTTCTCCTCATTTTGGTCGATGTCCAAGCTTTACTTTGGTTAGCGTTGAAGATAATAAAGTTGTTAGTAAAGAAACAGTTGACAATCCTGGTCATCAAGCAGGATTTTTGCCAGAATTCTTAGGGCAAAAACAAGTTAATGTTATTATCGCAGGGGGCATGGGGCAAAGAGCGCGATTACTTTTTCAAGAAAAGAATATTACTCCTATTCTAGGAGCTGATCTTTCTGTTGATGAAGCTGTTGAGGCGTTTTTAAGCAATCAACTTAAGAGTGACGATAGTCCTTGTGTGCCAAAAGCAGGGAAAGGGTATGGATTAGATAAAACAGAATGTGATCATGTTAATGAATAATATTTGTTATTAATTAAAATATTAATTTTGATTTATTTAAAGGAGAAAAAATGAAAGTATGTGTTACTTCTCAGGGTGTAGATTTAGATGCAGCCGTTGATTCAAAATTTGGACGTGCGCAATATTTTGTTGTTGTTGATACAGAATCTTTTGATTTTGAGTTAATCGATAATGCAAATATTAATGGAACAGGGGGCGTTGGTGTTCAATCTGGAAAATTAATGGCTGATAGGGGTGTTGAATGCGTTTTAACGGGTAATATAGGTCCTAATGCTAGTGACACATTAAATGCGGCTGGAATTAAGTTTTGTTTAGGTGCTACAGGAACTGTTAGAGAGACCGTTGAAAAGTATCGAAAAGGTGGATTTTCTGCTTCGCAAGATTCGAATGTTCAGTCAAAAACTGGAGCTTAGAATGAAAGTTATCGATAAAGATTTAACGCAGGATTTTCTAAAGCGAAGTAAGCTCTATGAGCATTTTGGCTATGATATTATTGAAGAGCGAGATTTGATTGTTTCAAAAGTTGAGCCAATAGGAAGAGAAATCTTAGAGGTTGGAACTGGCAAAGGGTATTTCACTATGGCTTTGGCCATGAGAGGATACAGTTTCGTAACTGTTGATATTTCTAGCGAGGAGCAAAAGTTTGCTAGGAGTAATCTTAAGGCTCTTGGGCTTAACCGGAAGGTTAAGTTTGTTGTTGAAGATGCACGTAAAATTGCAATGGATTCTCAAAGCTTTGAATGTATATTTTGTATTAATACATTTCATCATTTTGCAAATTGTTTTGATGTCATAGGTGAATTTGCTCGATTATGTAAAGAAAGCGGGAAGATTATTATTAGTGATTTTAATAAAAAAGGTTTAAAGATTGTTTCGGATATTCATAAAAAAGAAGGGCGTACTCATAAGCCTTTTAATGTTCCGTGGGTTGAGATTGGAAAGTTTTTGAAGCGCTTAGGATTCGATGTTCAGGTTTTAAATACAAAGAATCAAAAAACATTGATTGCAGAAAGAGGATCTTTTTAGCATTATGATTATTTCAATTGCGAGTGGAAAAGGCGGAACAGGTAAAACAACGATTGCAACGAATCTTGCATCTGCCTTAGAAGATAGATGTCAGTTTTTGGATTGCGATGTTGAAGAGCCGAATGCACATCTTTTTTTGAAGCCAGATATTAAGAGTGAAGAGAAGGTTTTTAAGCTTGTTCCGAAGGCAGATATGTCTAAATGCGTTCTTTGCGGTCATTGCCAGGAAGTTTGTGCTTTTCATGCGATTGCAGTTGTTGGCAAAAAGCATCTTGTTTTTCCGGCGTTATGTCATGGGTGCGGTGCATGTGCGCATCTTTGCCCCTATCAGGCTATTATTGAAGAAAAAAAACAGATTGGCGTTGTTCAGATTGGAGAAGTAGATAATATTGATTTCTTTTGTGGATATTTGAATGTTGGCGAAGCGATGGCTCCACCTGTGATTCGAGAAGTAAAGAAATATATTAAGAAGGATTGCGATGTTATTATCGATGCTCCGCCAGGAACAAGTTGCCCTGTTATTGAGGCTGTTAAAGGTAGTGATTTTTCTATTCTTGTTACAGAACCGACACCTTTTGGTTTGAATGATCTTAAACTGGGTGTCGAAGTTTTAAGGAAATTAGGAATTTCTTTTGGTGTTGTTGTTAATCGTTCAGATTTAGGAGATGATAAAACAACTCAATATTGCGATAAAGAGAATATTGATATTTTAATGAGCATTCCTTTTGATCGAGAAATAGCTCAAAGTTATTCAAAGGGTATTTTGATGGTTGATGCGATACCTGCGTATCGACAAAAATTTCTAAAATTATGGGATATTATTAAGAAAAGAGTTTTAAAGTGAAGCAAATTCTAGTTATTAGCGGAAAAGGGGGAACAGGTAAAACTGTGGTGACAGCTGCATTTGCATCGTTGGCTAAAAACAAAATTTCAGTGGATTGTGATGTCGATGCTGCTAATTTGTATCTTTTGCTGAATCCTGAAATTCAAGAGAGTTTTGATTTTAGAAGTGGAAAAACAGCTTTTATCAATCAGGATCAATGTTCTTCGTGCGGATCTTGTCAAGATATATGTCGTTTTGATGCAATCAAAAAAGATTCT
The DNA here is from genome assembly GCA_964648665.1 of uncultured Planctomycetales bacterium. Lineage (GTDB taxonomy): Bacteria > Omnitrophota > Gorgyraeia > Zapsychrales > Aceulaceae > Aceula. The sequence goes on from CAZYOA010000003.1 coordinate 135,286, forward strand.
TTGGGTAAGTTTCTTATTGATCCTGTTTCTTGTGAAGGGTGCGGTCTTTGTGCTCGCGTGTGTCCATCCCAAGCGATTACAATGAAAGAAAACTTATCTGGGCAATGGTTTATTTCTAACACACGTTTTGGATTATTTGTTCATGCGCGACTTGGTATTGCTGAAGAAAATTCTGGGAAATTAGTTGCGACAGTTAAACAAAAAGCAAAAGAATTGGGAAAGAAAAATAACGTTGATTGGATTATTGCTGATGGTTCTCCTGGAATTGGGTGTCCTGTGATTGCATCTTTATCTGATGTTGATTGTGCGGTTATTGTTTGTGAGCCGACAGTTTCTGGAATTCATGATGCAAAACGAGTGATTGAAGTTGCAAATCATTTTAAAGTTCCTGTTAAGATTATTGTTAATAAATTTGATTTAAATATAGAGATGACATTGAAAATAGAGGATTTTGCTAAAGAGCATGATATCGAAGTTGCTGGAAGAATTCCGTTTGATAAGAAAGTTGTTGAAGCGGTTTCATGTGGGAAAACCGTTATGGAGATAGGCGACAAGGAGATATCTGAGTGTTTTTCAAATATTTGGGAGAAGGTAAGTAGGGGAATATAAGTGATATGGTAAGAAAGAAAAAACGAAAAGCTCTTTCTGTTGGGCCGAGCGAAGATTGTAATTGTGCAATTTGTGTTTTTACAAAATCACATGCGCCGGGTGATAGTTATGATGTTAAAGATTGTCCGAAGTATAATACAAAAAAGCCTTCAAAATGATATTAGAGCAAGCTATTAAGAAAGTTTCACGCAATCTTTCTGATCTTAATTTTTTAGATCAAAGGGTTAAGATTCAAGCTAAGGTATTGTCTCCGCAAGAAGCTATTGGAAATCCTGAAGAATATGATTTTCCTCTTTTGAAGGGAAAAGAGAGGATTGTTGAGGCAAAATTTAGAGAGTGTCTGGGTCATGCTTTTACAGATATGCATGGAGGATTTCAGGGAAGCTTAAAAGAAGTTTTTGAAATGCCGTCATCAAATAATTATCGAAGATCTTTGCAGGTTGCAACGATAAATGCTTTATCTCGATTTTTAGGCAAGGCAAGAAATACAGTTCATTGTCGAGATCAGGAGCCAAAACAATGCGCGATTGAATCTGTTAAGAAAATAAAACAAGAGTATCCTAAGGTTAAGAAAATTTGTTTTGTAGGATTTCAACCGGCACTCATTGATGCATTTTCTAAAGAATATAAAATCAAAGTCTTAGATTTAGATAAAGATAACATTGGTAAAGAATTCTTTGGGATTAAAGTTTTAGATGGTAGTAAAGATATTAAAGAATCTTTGTTGTGGGCAGATCTTATTTTAGCGACGGGAACAACAGTTGTTAATGGTACCATAGATTCTATCTTAAAAATAAGAAAAAAAGAAGACGTTATTTTTTATGGTGTAACAATCGCTGGTATTGCGGAGTTTATGCATCTTAACAGATTGTGTTTTGCAAAGGAGTAGAAGAGAAGTTGCTTTTAATCGTTTTTTTAATTGCTTTTATTTTTTCTATGTTTGGGCTAGGCGGCGGACTTTTTTATATGCCTGTTTTTATGTTGTTCTTTGAAGATCCACACACAGCGGCGTTGTTAAGTTTTTTGTGCATTCTTTTAACATCGGGATCATCGGCGATTAAACATTTTAAAGTTAAAAATGTTGATTTGCGCTTAGTTGGTTTTTTGGGCATTCCTATGATGGTCATGGTTTTTGTATCAGGTTTTTTTGTTCATTCTATTGATCAAGAACTGATAGCTAGAATTTTAGGGATGACTCTAGTTTTAGCAGGGCTAGCATTAAGTTTCCCGCTAAAAACATTAAATTTTTTAAGTTGGGTTTCAAAATATTTCTATAAAGTTTGGCCAGACAAAGATTTTCCTTTTCATCCTTTCTTGGCTACGCCTTTGGCTGCTATTTTAGGATTTTTTTGTGGAGTTTCGGGGGTTGCTGGAGGAGTCTTTGAAATTCCTATAATGATTGGATTTTTGAGGTCTTCGCCACATTTAGCGGTTGGGACGTCTTCTTTGATTGTTTTCTTGTCTGGTTTTCTCGGCGTGATGAGTCGATTTTGTTTTTCGTCGGAAAGTTTCCAGATTGATAGAATAGCTTTAATTTTTATTTTAATTGTTGTTTTTGTTGGAGCGCAAATCGGTTCAATGATCTCCATTCGCATTAATAAAAAAGTTTTCAAGAAAATATGTGGAATTTTTATTATGCTAATTGGATTTTATTATATTTTTAAAACGATTCTTTAGGAGAAAAAATGCTGACATATGAAGAATGTGTGCCATGTTTTATAAAACAAATTGATGAAGCTGCAAAGCTTGTTAGTGATGATAAGAAAATACAAGATGAGATTATTAAAGATGCGACTAGTCTTCTTCATAATATTAATTTTAAGATGCCTCCACCGCAAATGGCTCAAAATATTTATCGAATGATTGAGCAAAAGATGGGGAGACAGGATCCTTATTTAGAGATAAAAAAGAAAAGTAACGCTATGGCGATGTCTCTTTATCCGAGATTAAAAGAGAAAGTAAAAGAATCTCAGGATTATCTTTTAACAGCGTTAGAAATTGCGATATCTGGAAATATCATAGATTACGGGGCAAAGAATTCTTTAGATATTGAAAAAGAAATTGAAAATCTTTTTGAAAAAGATTTTTCTGATAAAGATAAGATTGTTTTTCAGTATGAAGAGTTTAAGGGTGATCTTAATAAGACAGATGAGATTCTTTATTTGGCAGATAATGCCGGGGAAGTTGTTTTTGATCGAGTTTTAATCGAGGAGCTTTCAAAAACAAAAAAGATTGTTTATGCTGTACGTGAAAAACCAATTATCAACGATGCTTTAAAAGAAGATGCCTTAGAGTGCGGAATTGATAAACTTGCTAAAGTAATTTCAAGTGGCTCAGACGCTCCGGGAACTATTTTGAAAGAATGTGATCCAGATTTTGTTGAAATGTTTAATCAATCAAAGTTTATTATTAGTAAGGGGCAGGGCAATTATGAGACTCTGAGTGATCTTAAGAATGAATCGATTTATTTTCTTTTTAAGGCTAAGTGTCCTGTTGTTGCAAGAAATGCTAAAGTTTCTGTTGGTAATATTGTTTTGATGAAAAATATTCAACAAGGATAAATTATTTTATGATTTCTAAAATAAAATTATGCTTTAAGCATCAAACAAGAATTGATAGATTTAAGAATATTAAATTTCAAAGTGGCATCAATGTTGTTATTGGGCCAAACGGATCGGGTAAAAGTTCTCTTTTAAAGGCGATTGTTCAATGTCGAGATTGTAAAAGAAGTCATGATGCGGTAACGAAATATCATTATTTTAATAGTGAAACAATGAATCCTCATCGTCATTCAAAATATTTAAAAGGAGTTATTGGATCTGTTATAAAGGTTCGGGCAATGTTTTCGTCTCACGGAGAAACTATGCGCGATGTTTTGCGTCATTTTCAGTTTAAGCCTGGCGATTGTTTTCTTTTAGATGAGCCAGAGGATGGTCATGATCTTCAATGGATTATAAGAATTTACAATGGCTTAAAGAAGATAAATTCATTAGGATGTCAGGTTGTTGTTGCTTCACATCATCCAGTATTTTTAAAGGATTCAAATATTGTTGAATTAAAAAGAGGATATTTAAAAAGAATTATGAAACTAATGGGAGAATACACAGATGGAAATAGTAGAAAAATTAAATAAAATTGTAAGGATTGATGAAGAAAAATGTATTGGATGCGGTTTGTGTATAGATATGTGTCCAATGAAGATACTTTATATTGATGATCAGGATGGAAAATGTAAAGTGAGCGATGAGAACAAGTGTGATAAGCTTGCTGGTTGTCAGCGGGTTTGTCCAGTGGATGCAATAAAAATATGCAAATAAAAATATTGTTTAATAATCAGTCGAAGCATTCTAATTTTCAATCAGGATGGGGTTTTAGTTGTTTAATCGATAACGATGTCCTTTTTGATGTTGGGGCAGACGCTGAGTCTCTAGAAAAGAATATTGAATTATTGAATATTGATCTTTCTTTGATTAAGCATATTATTATTTCACACGATCATTGGGATCATACTGGTGGTCTTTGGTGGATTTTAAGCAAGATAAGAAATGTTTCTGTTTATGTTTGTCCTGGATTTTCAAAAGAATTTATTGAAAAGCTTGAATCGACGGAAGCTAGAATTGTTCAGTGTGTGGCTCCTCAGCCGATTGTGCGTGGCGTTATTTGGACAACGGGACAAATACAGGGAAGCTATAAGGATAATTTGATTTCTGAACAGTCTGTAGTTATCGAGAATCAAAATAGCGTTTCAGTTATTACAGGTTGCGCGCATCCAGGTATTATTGATATCTTAAATAAGGTTAAAGAAAGTTTTCCAAAAAAAGATTTTAATTTAGTTTTGGGGGGCTTTCATCTTCATAAAACAGATGAAGAAAATATTAAAAGTATTGTTCAGAGTTTTCGAAATCTGAAAGTTAAGAAAATTGCGCCTATGCATTGCACTGGCGATGTGGCTATAAATTTGTTAAAAGAAGAATACGGGAATGATTGTTTATTGTTCGGTTCTGGTGATATTATTGATCAGAATCTTTCTTAAGACCTTTAATCATATCTGAAAAATCAATTGTGATAACTTTGCCCTCGGAGGAAGCTTTTTCTTTTGGAAGGGGATCTTGTAGTTTTTTAATCTTTTCAAAAGATAAAGTTTGTTTCTTATCTTGGCGAAGATCGCTTAATGACACAGAGGAAAAGTCATTGAAATCGTAAGCGTGAAATGTTTTTATGATAGCGTCAATAATTTCATCTTCATAATTTTTGTCAGGCGGAAAATCACTATTTTGAAATTTAAAGTTAATTCGATTCTTGATTTGCCTTGAAACAAAATCTCTCATCTTAATGTCGTATGATTCGACATGTTTTCCTTCTTTATCGTTTTTAATTTCATCTGCTCCATAGGGCTCATTGTGAATGCGTACCATATATTCATCGGCAGGAAGGGCTCCTGATTGATATTTCTTTAAATCTTCTGTATAAAATGTCGTCATCATTTCAATACCGTCTTTGATATCTGCAATAATAACTACAATAAATTTTGGTGGATTCTTAGCTGTAAAAAAAGCGCGAGATAACGCGTTTGTAATATTTTGATACTTATTATTAAAGGTTTGTGTATATCGATTTGTTATTCCGTTGGGAGGAGCCATTTTAAAAGCGGGTACAACATCGTATTCGATTTCTAAAGTACTATTGTTAAAAATGCTTTCAACGAATTGAAGGATGTATTTTTTTTCAACAGTTCTAGATGTCCCGCTAGCGGCTATGGCAAAAAGAGGTTTTTCGATTGGGATATAAATCCAAAAAGTATCGCCTTCCCATTGAGCAACAGGTTTTAGGTTATGATCATTTTCTAGAATCTGTATTATTTTTCTTTCAGATTCAAGACGAGAAAGAGGTTGTTGTTCTTTTTTTGAAGAGCAACCTGCTATGGCAAGAAAAATAAAAACTAAGACAAAATATATTCTTATTAATTTCATGATTTATTTTGATCTTCAGAATTATCACCTTGAGATAATCCATTATTTTTTTGAGGTTTAGCTGCTGGCTCAACTCCAAATTTCTTAAAAATTTCTTTAATTTCATAGTGTTCAAGATCGCCCTTTTTAACGAGGTCAGAAGCAAATTGTTCTAAAAGATCTTTGTGATGGGTTAAAATTTCTGTTGTATTTTTAAGACAGCTTTGAAGAATATCTTGAACATCAGCATCTAAGGTTTCTTTACTCTTTTCTGAAATAGATAATCCATTAGTATGGGGGGAACCCATAGCCATAAAATCACCGATTAAGCCTGATTTGCCCATACCTAGAGACCAGACCATTGTTTTGGCCACACTCATAGCTTTATAAAAGTCGCTGGAAGGACTGCCGCCAACACCTGTTGTGCTTGAGCCTATGCATACTTTTTCTGCCACATACCCGGCTAAAGAAATTTGAATTTCAACGCATAATATTTCATAAGTTTGAGCAGCTAAGGCAAGATCTTCGATGTCTCGATTCCAGATATAGCCTAATGCACCCTTTCTTGGTCTAACGGTTGCTTTAATGACTTCATGATAAGGGTGAAGCATATAGGTAATAATGGCATGTCCCGATTCATGATAAGCTGTGTTTAATATTTCCTTTTTGCTATATTTCTCTCTTGAGAGAGCTCCAATAGAAATGCGGTCATACGCAAGCATGAGATCTTTATGAGTAATGGTGTCGCGATCATCTCTCATGGCAACAAGGCCAGCTTCTCGAATAATATTATCAACATCAGAAGGAGTTGTTCCAACTGCAATGCTAGCCCAACGATTTGAGTCAACATCATCAGCAATGCTGACTTTCTTAAAATAAAAATTAAAAAGTTCTTTGCGATCATCGAGGGTAGGGTAAGAAATATGAATTTTTCTCTCTAATCGTCCTGCACGCGTAATTGCAGAATCGATGCCATGCTCTTTAACGTTTGTTGCAGCAAGAACGACAATATTGTTCTCTGTTTTTCTAAGTCCATCAATTTCTGCTAAAAATTGATTGACTGTAGCATTGTGAGATTGAGCGCCGCCACCGTCTTGCGCATGAAACCGAGGGTAAGCAAAGGCATCAATTTCATCAATAAAGATAATGCATCCACCTTCAGCTTGGGCAACTTTACGCGCTTCTTCAAAAATGCTTTTTACTTTCTCAACGCCTGTTCCAATGTAGATGCCAACAAATTCACTTCCTGGAACAGAGATAAAAGGAAAACCTGAGGCGGTAGCCATGGCCTTGGCGAGATATGTTTTTCCGCAACCAGGGGGGCCGAACATAATAATTCCTTTAATGATCTTTCCACCGACGGCTTTTAAAAGATTTCGTTCGCGCAACAGTTTCACAATTTCCCAGGCCTCTTCCTTAACATCGGACATGCCAATAACTTCTTCCCACTGAACATTGACTTTATCGCTTAAAATTTTATCTTCACCCATTTTCTCGACAGAGGAAATGACTCGATTTAGGCCAGCTTTCATATCTTCGTTATTGACTATTTTTCGGTTATTACGCATAGCAATAACAGCAGCTTCGCGTACTAAATTGCTGATATCTGCAGGGGCAAACCATTGAGCTTTTTCTGCAAAATATTTAATATCTATCTTTTCGTCAGATGCAACTTTGGTTAAATAATATTTCAATAATGCTTCACGTTCTTTAGGATTTGGCTTGTTAATATAAATTTTTCGATCAAAACGTCCTGAACGCATTAAGGCTGGATCAAGATCATCTTCTTTGCAATTGGTTGCTGCAAAAACAACAATGTTGTTTTCCTTGTAACGCAATCCATCCATTTCTGTTAAAAACTGATTGATTGTTGCGTTGTGAGAAGTGGTTGCGCCATAGCCTTTTTCAAGCTGACGAGGTTGTGCAAAGGCATCAATTTCATCAATAAAGATAATGCATCCACCTTCAATTTGAGCCATATTGCGCGCTTGTTTAAACAGTGCTTTGATACGCGCGGCACCTTGACCCATAAACATTGCAACAAATTCACTTCCTGATGCAGTTACCATAGGAAGGCCGCAGGCAGTTGCCATAGCTTTAGCAAGATATGTTTTACCACAACCAGGAGGTCCTAAAAACATTGTTCCTTTGATGATGTTGCCACCAATGGCTTTGACCATGGATCGGTCTTTTAATAGTTTCACGATTTCCCAGGCTTCTTTTTTAGCATCTTCCATGCCAATAACATCATCCCATTTGACATCCATTTTTGAGGCATCTAGTTTTTTCTTCGAAAAGCCTCCAACCATTCCTCCCGAAAGCATAAAATATTGAACAGCGAACATGCCAATAACAAAAAACAAGACATAAAGAAACATTATAGGCAATTGCGCTATGGCTTGTCCGCTAATTTGACGCTTTTGAAAAGATTCCATGGAATTGTAGTTGCCGACGCCAGAAAACACATAATATGTAAGACTACCTAGAATAGCAACGGCAAGCGTAATGAGTAAAATTCGAATCCAATACATTTTTAAGAAGATAGTTATTCTCTTTATATTCATTAAAATTTCCTTTCAAAATAAAGGTTTGATACTGATAGAAAAAATTCTTATAAAATCTAATATTAGTCAAGAATATCATATCAAAATACGTAAGTCAATTATATACATATAAGTATATAAATTTATATTTAAAGTGAATATTTCCGGGCCTTTTAGGAATTCCTAAAAGGCCCATTTTGTTTATCTACCACTCGATAATTCTTGACTTCAAAAATAATTTGTGTTAATGTTGTCAAATTAAAGCAGGGACTAAAGTCTAATAATTCGAGGCATTTAAATTATTTTATTGGAGGTTTAATTCGCATGGCAAAAATTACACAAGTTAAGGGACGTCAAATTTTAGATTCTAGAGGCAATCCTACTGTTGAGGTAGATGTTTATCTTGATACAGGTATTATGGGAAGAGCTGCAGTTCCATCAGGCGCTTCTACAGGAGAGCATGAAGCTGTTGAGCTTCGCGACGGAGATAAAACAAAATATATGGGAAAAGGCGTAACAAAAGCTGTCAATAACGTTAATACAGTTATTGCTGATAAAGTTGTTGGGCTTGAGTCAAATTATGAAGCTATTGATCAAATTCTAATTGATCTAGATGGAACAGAAAACAAGGCTAAGCTCGGGGCAAACGCTATTTTAGGTGTTTCTTTAGCTGTGGCTAAAGCAGATGCATTAGATAAGAAAATTCCTTTTTATGCTTATCTCGGCGGAGATGATGCTAAGATTTTACCAGTTCCGTTAATGAATATTTTAAATGGCGGTATGCATGCGGATAATAATTTAGACATTCAAGAGTTTATGATCGCACCTTTAGGAGCTTCAAGCTTTAAGGAAGCGCTTCGTATGGCTACAGAAGTTTTTCATAATTTAAAAAGTATTTTAAAGTCAAAAGGTCTTTCAACCTCTGTTGGAGATGAGGGTGGATTTGCTCCTAATCTTGTTAATAATGAAGATGCGCTTAAACTTATTATTGAAGCGATTGAAAAAGCAGGATATAAATCAGATAAAGATATTTTTATTGCCCTTGATTCAGCCTCTTCATCATTTTATAAAGATGGCGGATATAGTTATAACGGAAAAATAATTTCAGCTGAAGAGTTAGTTGATGTTTACGGAGATATGATTAAACAATATCCTGTTATTTCTATTGAAGATGGATTAGATGAAAATGATTGGGCAGGCTGGCAAAATATGACAGCTAAGCTTGGAAATAATATTCAAATTGTCGGCGACGATTTATTTGTTACAAACGTTAAACGTTTAGAAGAAGGTATCAAAAAGAATGTTGCTAATTCTATTTTGATTAAAGTTAATCAAATTGGAAGTTTGTCAGAAACACTAAAGACAATTAAGTTAGCTAAAGAGAATAAATACACATCGATTATTTCTCATCGATCTGGTGAGACCGAAGATGTGACAATTGCTCATTTAGCCGTGGCAACAGGTGTTGGACAAATTAAAACAGGATCACTTTCTCGAACAGATCGTTTATGTAAATATAATGAGCTTCTTCGTATTGAAGAAGAGCTTGGCGAGAAGGCTGTATATGCCGGTCCGTTGTGGGGAAAGATAGTCTAAGGATTTAGCGTTGCGAAATGCGATTTGGCTTTTTATTATTGCGATTGTTGTTTTAGCTGTGTTTTTGCCGTCTTATCGAAGTATGCAGAAATTGAAGAATAAGAATTTGCAATATGAGGGACAGATTCAAAAGTTAAAGCAAAAACAATTGAAGCTTTCCGAAGAACTTAAACGCCTTGAATATGATCCAGAGTATTTGGAGAAAATAGGTCGAGAAGAAATGGGCCTTATTCGTAAAGGTGAGACAGTCTATAGAGTTGTACCAGAGTAATATCGTTCTAAATAGATTTATGGGGAAGTGGTCGCGGGCTAATTCTCACTTTATGTGAAAATTGTCAAAGCGTTTTCCACGACACCTCATTAAGAGAAAACGCGGGGTAGAGCAGTCCGGTAGCTCGTCAGGCTCATAACCTGAAGGTCGCAGGTTCGAATCCTGTCCCCG